>DATAAV010000064.1:0-1602 GCA_036259935.1 Geodermatophilus sp.
TGCTGGCCGCCGAGGTGGTGGAGCGCTACGGCATCGCGGTCGACGACGAGGGCGCCTTCGACGACGACGAGACCGGCTGGCCCGGCGGCGACCTCGACGTCTTCGCCGACGACGGCCTGCCCGCCGACCAGCTGCGGTCCATCGTCACCGCCGACGACCTGTGGGCCGACGAGATGGTCGCCGCGATCGCCACCCGGCTGGGCTTCGCCGACGAGCTGGCCGCGGCGGTGCGGCCGTGAGCGCGGTGGCGTCGGCGGTCGTCTTCGACCTCGGCGGGGTGATCACCGAGAGCCCGATCACCGCCTTCACCGCCTACGAGGCCGAGGCGGGGCTGCCGGAGGGGCTCATCGTGCGGCTGAACAGCACCGACCCCGACACGAACGCCTGGGCCCGCTTCGAGCGCAACGAGCTCGACGCCGCCGGGTTCACCGACGCCTTCGAGGCCGAGGCGCTGGCCGCCGGACACCGGCTGGACGCCCGGCGGGTGCTGGCCGCACTGGCCGGTGAGCTGCGTCCGCAGGTGGTCGAGGCGGTCCGGCGGCTGCGGGCGGCCGGGGTCCCGCTGGCGCTGCTGTCGAACAACGTCACGCCGATGGAGCGCACCGGCCGGCTGGGGGAGCTGCTGGAGCTGTTCGACACGGTGGTGGAGTCCTCGGTGGAGGGGGTGCGCAAGCCCGAGCCGGAGATCTACCGCCGCGCGCTCGCCCGGCTCTCGGCGGCCGTCGGCCGGGACCTCGCCTTCTCCGACTGCGCCTACCTCGACGACCTGGGCATCAACCTCAAGCCCGCCCGGGCGATGGGCATGCACACGATCAAGGTGGTCGACCCGGCCGCCGCCCTGGACGAGCTGTCGGCGCTGGTCGGCATCGACCTGCGGGACGGCGCCGCCTCGTGACCGCGTCCCCGGCACGGTCGTCCCTCCAGGTGCTCGGACCCTGCTCACAGGAGGGAGCAGGGCCCGACTCCCCGGGGACCGGGTCGGCGCCCGCCGCCTCGGGGCAGGAGCGGTGAGCACGGACCTCGACGCCGCGATGGGCCGCGCCCTCGAGCTGGCCGCGGCCGCCGTCGCGTGGGGTGACACGCCGATCGGCGCGGTCGTCCTCGGGCCGGACGGCGGCGTCCTCGCCGAGGCGGCCAACGAGCGGGAGAAGCGGGGCGACCCGACCGCGCACGCCGAGGTGCTGGCGCTGCGCGCCGCCGCGCGGGTGCACGGCGACGGCTGGCGGCTGACCGGGACGACGCTCGTCGTCACCCTCGAGCCCTGCACCATGTGCGCCGGCGCCAGCGTGCTGGCCCGGGTCGACCGGGTCGTCTACGGCGCCGACGACCCCAAGGCGGGTGCGGCCGGGTCGCTGTGGGACGTCGTCCGCGACCGCCGGCTCAACCACCGTCCGCAGGTCACCGGCGGCGTCCGGGCCGAGGAGTGCGCCGCGCTGCTACGCGCGTTCTTCCGCCGTCAGCGGGGCCTGTAGTCTGTTCGACGGTGGCGTGTCCGAGCGGCCGAAGGAGCACGCCTCGAAAGCGTGTGAGGTGCGAGCCTCCGTGGGTTCAAATCCCACCGCCACCGCCCGCAGGAACCGACGGCGGCGCCCTGCCGGGGGC
>DATAAV010000065.1:0-14221 GCA_036259935.1 Geodermatophilus sp.
TCGTGCAGACGGCGGAAGGTGCCCTCACCGAGGTGCACTCGATGCTGCAGCGCATGAACGACCTGGCCGTGCAGTACAACAACGGCACCCAGAACACCGACTCGCAGGCGGCGCTCTCCGCGGAGTTCACCGCCCTGAAGAACGAGATCGGCCGGATCCAGGACAACACCACGTTCAACGGCGTGGCCCTGTTCCCGGGCACCGCCGCGACCGCGTCCTTCCAGGTCGGCTACAAGAACAGCGACAAGATCGACGTCTCCCTGGCCAAGGTCGACGTCTCCGCCGCCGTCATCACCAGCAGCGACACGGTGCAGACCGCCGTCACCGCGGTGTCGACCGCGCGGGCCACCCTCGGTGCCCTCCAGAACCGGTTCGAGCACACCATCAACAACCTGAACGTCGCCGTGGAGAACCTCTCCGCCTCGGAGAGCCGGATCCGCGACACGGACATGGCCCAGGAGATGGTGTCCTTCACGCGCTCGCAGATCCTGTCGCAGGCGGGAACCGCGATGCTGGCCCAGGCGAACCAGAGCTCGCAGGGCGTCCTGCAGCTGCTGCGCTGACGCAGGGCCTGAGCACGACGAGCACGTAGCACCACCGCACCACCCGGTGAGGGGGGAGGCCCCGGCCTCCCCCCTCACTGCGCAGCAGCACCCCTGATCCGAACCGGAGGCAGCGCATGGTGAGCCTGAGCGTCGACGGCCTGATCTCCGGCCTGGACACGACGAGCCTCATCAACCAGTTGATCTCGGCCGAGGCGGCGACCCAGACCTCGCTCAAGACCCGGCTGAGCGCCACGCAGTCTTCCGCAGCGGCCTACCGGTCCGTCAACACCAAGGTCGAGGCGCTGCGCACCGTCGCCCTCGAGCTGGCCAAGGCCACGACGTGGAGCGCCGCCAAGGCCACCAGTTCCTCGCCGAGCGTCGCCGTCGCCGTCACGGGCACGCCGCCGACCGGGCAGCTGAGCTTCACCGTCGACGCCCTCGCCGCCGCGCACTCCGTCCTGAGCGACGGCCGCTGGGACACGACCACCACCGCCTTCGGCGCCTCGCAGATCTCCTTCACCACCGGCGGCACGACGACCACGGTGGACGTCGGTGGGTCGGGCACTCTCGCCGACGCCGCCGCCGCGGTCAACGCCAGCGCTGCGGGGGTGTCCGCCACCGCCGTCCGGCTCGAGGACGGCCGGTACGCGCTCCTGCTCACCGCGAAGAAGACCGGCCTCGACAACGCCTTCTCCGTCGGCGGCGCGGGCACGTTCACGACGATGACCCAGGGGACGAACGCCCGGCTCCTCCTCGGCGGTGCGACCGGCCCGGCGGTGACGTCGTCCTCGAACACGTTCACCGACCTGCTGCCCGGCGCGACGCTCACGGTCGGCGAGAAGACGACCTCCGCGGTCACCATCAGCGTCGTCGCCGACCCGGACGCGGTCGCGGCCAAGGTGCAGGCGTTCGTCGACGCCGCCAACGCCGCGCTGGCCGACATCAAGAAGTACGCGTCCAGCACCGGCGGCACGACCGCCGTCCTCAAGGGCGACTCGACCCTGGCCCGACTGTCCGGCGACATCCTCGACGCCGTCTCCCGCGCCGTCGGCACCGACGGCTCCCCCGGCGCCGCCGGCGTGCAGCTCACCCGCGACGGCACCGTCACCTTCGACAAGACGACGTTCCTCGCCAAGCTGCAGTCGGTGCCCGAGCTGACCCGGCGGCTGTTCGCCGGCACACCCGCCGACGGCACCAACCCGGCCGTCGACGGCGTGTCCCAGCGCGTGCAGACCCTGGCCAAGGCGGCGACCGACTCCACCACCGGCACCCTCACCGTGCTGGCCAAGGGCCGCGACTCCCTCGCGCGGGACTACCAGGACCGCATCGACGACTGGGACGTCCGCCTCGCCGCCCGCCGGGCCACCCTGACCCGCCAGTTCACGGCCATGGAGACCGCCCTGAGTTCGCTCAAGCAGCAGTCCTCGTGGCTGGCCGGGCAGCTCGCCTCCCTGCCGACGTCGTCCTGACCGCCTCGCCCACCAGTTCTGGAGATTCCTCGATGAGCACCGCCTCGCTCCGCGCCCGCTACCTCGGCGACGCCGTCTCGACGGCCTCGCCGCAGCAGATCCTGGTGATGCTGTACGACCGGCTCGCCCTGGACCTCGAGCGGGCCGAGGCCGCTCTGGTCGCCGGCGACCGGCAGGAGGCCGGCGTCCAGCTGCTGCACGCGCAGGAGATCGTGCTCGAGCTGCACGGCAGCCTGCGGGTCGACGCCTGGGAGGGCGGGCCGCGGCTGGCCGCGCTCTACACCTGGCTGCACGCCGAGCTGGTGGGCGCCAACGTGAAGGGCGACCGCAACCGGGTCGCCTCGTGCCGTCAGGTCGTCGAGCCGCTCCGGGACGCGTGGCGGCAGGCCGCCGCCTCGCTGGCCGCCACCCCGTCGTGACCACCGGCCGACCCGGGACCGGCGGGGACGGACCGCAGTCGGACTGGGCCACGATCCTCGAGCAGATGGAGGCCGAGGTCCTCGCCGCCGAGGAGACCATGGCCCCGGGCACCGACCGGCGCGGGACGACGACGCCCCCCACCGCCTGGGGCCGGCGGGCGCACGACTGGGTGCCGCCGTCGGCCCCGGGCCCCATCCCCGGGGACCTGCGCGAGAGGGCCGCCCGGCTGCTGCAGCACCAGTTGGCCGTCGCCGAGGCGCTGGTCGAGCAGATCACCCAGTCGCAGCGTCAGCGCGACCTCGCCGCGCGGATGTCCCACGGCCCGAGCCGGCCGGTCCCCACGTTCATCGACCGCGCGCTCTGACCCGAGCTCTCTGGGCATGGCCGGCCGGCAGCCGCCCGACTCCCGCAGTGAGGCCGGTCGCTGCCCACCGCCCTGGTCCAGCCCGGTAGCGCCCGGATCGGCCTGCGACGGCTTCCTCGCCGTCTCAGCTCCTGTCCTCGGCACAGCGGTTCAACCCGCACCCGTTCGTGGGCCTCACTCCGGTGGGATGTTGTGGTTGACGTGGAAGACGTTCTCCGGGTCGTAGCGCCGTTTCACATCGACGAGTCGCTGGTACTTGGTCGGCCCGAAGGCCGTGCGGGGGTCGAACCCGCGGTGCCCGGCCGGCTCGCGCCCCTGGAAGTTGACGTACTGGCCCCCGGTGGCGAACGGCTCCATGTCCGCGGACATGCCGCGGACGAACGCGATCCGGGCGTCGTCGTCGGCCGGGTCGCTCCAGAACCCATAGATGTTCAGCCAGAACCGGGCGGCACGGTTGGGGAACGGCGTCGCCTCCTCCGGCACGCGGCCGAATGCCCCGCCGAGGTGATGGACGTCGAAGCCGGTGCCGGTCCACGTCTGCTCCGCCCCCCGGCGGACCAGCACGTCGATCACCTCGTCGTCGAGCCGGTCGAAGGAGGTGTTGCGCCAGTACGCCCGCACACCCTTGGGGAACATGAAGTCGAAGACCGATTGCCACTCGACCCACCGCATGTCGCCGAGCTCCTCCTCGTCCGGCGGGGCGAGCTCGCGCAGCCGGGCGACGAGGGACTCCCCGGCGGCACGGTCGGCAGACGCCCAGGCGAACCCGATCAGCAGCAGCGGCTCATCACCCAGCTCCGCGGCCGGCGGCGGGGTCAGCGTCGTCGTGATCGTCGTCATCGCATCCGGGAGGTCGCGCGTCCACTCCTCCACCGCGGCCCATGCCTGCCGCCACCGGTCCTGTCGGTAGACGAAGTTGCCGGCGAACAGCTGCGGCCCGTGCCGGTGGGCGTGGAAGGTGAAGGCGGTGACCACGCCGAAGTTGCCACCGCCACCGTGCAGCGCCCAGAACAGATCGGCATGCTCGGTCTCGCTGGCCGTGAGCTGCCGGCCGTCGGCGGTCACCAGCTCGACCGAGACCAGGTTGTCGGCGGTCAGCCCGTACGGTCGGGTCAGCCAGCCCACGCCACCGCCGAGGGTGAGCCCGGCGATGCCGGTGCTGGACACCACGCCGATCGGCACGACGAGCCCGTGCGGCTCCGTGGCCGCGTCGACGTGAGCCAGCGAGGCACCCGCCTCGACGCGCACGGTGCCCGCCGCTGGGTCGACCGAGACGGCGTGCAGATCGACGAGGTCGAGCACGAGACCGTCGTCGACCGTGCTGTTGCCGGCGACGTTGTGACCACCGCCGCGCACGGCCAGGTCCAGCTCATGCTCCCGGGCGAACCTGATGGTCGGTAGGACGTCGCCCACGCCGGCCGCGCGCACCACAGCCCAGGGCCGGCGGTCCATCATCCCGTTCCACACGGCGCGGGCCTGGTCGTAACCACCGTCTTCCTGTCCGGTCACGGCGCCTGCCACACGAGCGCGGAGATCGTCCAGCTCCGGTCGCAGCGCAGAAGAAGTCATGGAACGCCCTCGTCCGGCTCGGTCTCGCGGCCCCCATGTTTCGCCGGGTGCCGAGGGCCGGTCAAGTGAGGGAGGACTGTCCCTGTGTGGGCCGCTCGAGGACACCGCTGACGCGGCGTGACTCTCCTGTGGGTTCCTGCCGCCGAACCGCCAGGACGGTGAGTGGTCGTCTCCGTTCGCCACTGTTCATCTGCGCGGGTCACCAGCAAGTTGGCCTGCACGGCGGGCCGCCGAGGTCTTCACGGGAGCGCCGCCCTCGTGCTCGACCGACCGGACCGGGGCGACCCGCCCCACCGCCACGCAGCAGGGGTCAGGTGCCCGGCGGCCGGAACACCCCGCGGACCTCCCTTGCCTTGCCAAGGATGGTCAGCAGCTGGTCCTGGTCCAGCAGCTGGTGGGTCTCCACATGTCCCAGGGCGCCGCTGCTGAACGAGGTGACGCTGACCGCGGCGGCGGTTTCGGCGTCCGGTGCCTCGAGGACGACGAGACCGTCATGCCCGCCGAGCATCCAGTACAGGGCCTCCAGCCGGCCGCCGGCAGCCTCGGCCGCGGCTCGCACGGCAGCGGTGCGATCCCCCGGCTGGTCGATCATCCGGGACCCAGGCCTCGGGGGTGTAGGAGAAGAACACGACGAATCTCGGCATCTCCGACCTCCTCGTGGGAACCGCCGACCGTGTCCGAGATCCCCCTAGTCTGGGACGAGGCGGGTCCAAGTCCTAGCGGGGCGGCGAGGACGGCGCACGCACGACCGAGGTCCCGTGTGAGTCGCCGTCGCGACAACGGACCAACCTCCGCCCGCAGCTGTGGCCGGGGTTCAGCGAGCGGTTCGAGGGTGAAGCCGGAGGCACACTCGAACCACTGGCCCCACGTGCCAGGACAGCGTGTCGCATACATAAGGCGGCCTCGGCTGTCGGGGCGCTGGATGCGGGATCCCGGCTCATCCCCATGCCGCTACTCCCGTTCGGCGGTTGGCGTCATCCGCCGCTACGGCGGGATCGTCGCGCACGGCAGTCGGTCTTCCAGCATGCTGCGGGTGATGGTGAGGCCGAAGACGCGCTCGACGAAGTCTGCGACGGCGGCTCTCGGCCGAGGGCCGTCCCTGGTGAGCAATCCGGCCTCGTGCATCTGCTGGTCCAAGGCCTGTTGCTCACTGCCGTACCGGAAATCGGGGATGAGGATGTCAAAGCCGAGAATGTGTTCGCCGTTCTTGCAGTAATGGAACACGTCGATCTTCGGGGTGAAGCAGAGCGCTACTGCTTCGCCGCCGTCCGAGGTGAGCCGCTGAAGAAGGGCGTGGTCGCCTCCCTTGACCGTGCGCTGCTCGACTGCGTACAGCCAGCCCCCTGCCGTGGTGCCGATCCGGATGGTGGGCGTCTCCAGGTCGAACGTCTCGTAGAGCGTGCGCTCGCTCTGGTCGAAGCCGGTCGACCCGAATACGGCCAGCACCCTGGCCGCGTCGGGCCCTTTGACCGCCGTCAGCGTCGCCATCACGTGGTTGTCCACCCAGTCCGCGAACCAGCTGTATCGCGACGTCATGGCGACGCACCCTTCCCGCGGTCAGTTCGGTATGTAGATCCAGAAGGGGCCATGATCAAGTACCCGGGCTTAGGTGGCCCTGAGTGGCCGCTCAGGAACGTTGCCCAGGCGGTACTAGAACGGCGGGGGGTCGTGCGGTACTAGAACGGCGGGGGGTCGTTCAGCGCAGCCGGCGTGGCCGGCGGTGCACGGTCGGGAACGGCTTCGGGTGAGGGAAGGTCGTCGTCGGCGCCGAAGCGGAGCGGGCGGGTGACGAAGACCTCGCCGCCGGGCGTGCGCCACGCCAAGCCGCCGTCGCCGGTGGGGTACATCTGCCAGCCGGGGGCCTGGTGGGAGAGCCGGTGATGGTGCTCGCACAGGCAGCACAGGTTCGTGTGCGTGGTGCGGCCCCACGGCCACGGACGCTGGTGGTCGAGGTCGCACTTGCGGGGGCGGGCGCGGCAGCCGGGAAAGCGGCAGCGCCGGTCGCGTTGCCGGACGAACCGGTCCAGGGCTGCTCTGGGGCGGTAGCCGGCGGTCTCCGGCGGCGGTCCCACCGGTTCGCCGCGGCGGAGGGTCGCGGCGTCGGTGAGCGCCAGCAGGGTGCCGGCGAGCGGGTCGACCACGGCGATCTGCGGCCGGGCGGCCAGCGCGGTGCCGACGAGCGTGCGGGTGCCGAGCAGGTCACCGAGCGCGGCCCGCGCCGCCTCACCGTCCGCACACACGGCCGGGCTCACGTCGGCGGCGCTCACATCAGCCGCGTCCTCGCAGACCGGCGTGGTCGGTACCGGCGGCGCGGCGCCGGGCGCGGGTTCGGCTACGACTACCGGGTCCGCTACGGCTACCGGGTCGGCCACGAGTACAGGTACGGGCTCGGCCGCGGCCGCCGGCTCCGCCGTCGGCACCCGGTGGGACGGTTCAGGGCGGGGCAGCAGACCAAGGGTGTAGGCCAGCTCGCGCACCATCGCGGCGGGGATGACCTCGCCGTCGATCTCGCCGGGTTCGTCGCCGCCGAGCAGCGTGCCCGGCGAGGCGACCACGGTCAGGTCCACCCGGACCGGCGGCAGCCCGTTCTGCCCGGGACGCAGGATGAGATCGAGCAGGCAGTCGGCCATCCGCTGCCCCTTGGTCCGCTCGTCGCCCTCGGTCCGGCGCTCCTCGGCGTACCCCTCGAGCGCGACGTAGGCCGCCCGCGCCTCGGGCCCGGCCAGGACCGCGGCCAAGGTGCCCATGCCGTCCTCGCCCGAATAGACCCGCACCTCTCGCTCGCGCAGGGCGTCGGCCAGCCGCCGGGTGGCCGCGGCCGCGTCGATCCGGGCGATGGCCCGCCGGGCCGCCGCACCCAGCTGCGCCGGAGTCTTGCCCTCGACGCGGGCCAGCACGCGGGCCTCCACCTCGCCCCGCTTGTCCTCACTGACCGGGCCCAGCAGCTTGGTCAGCACCTGCACGTGCGCCCAGCCGATCCGCCCCTGGTCCAGCAGCGCCAGGGTGGCCGGCAGCTGCTCGACCAGGACCACCGAGTCGACCAGCAGCGTCGACGCGGCCGAGGAGGACATCCCCAGGCCCACCGCCACCTCGTCGACCGCCCACTCGCTGACGGCGGTCAACGCCGCGGGGCGGCCCGCTCGGGAGGCTGCCGACGCGGCGCCGACCTCCCCCTCGGCCCGGTCCAGGAGTGCGGCCGGACGGCACCGGGCGAACGCCGCCAGCGCCCGGGCGCGAGTGGCAGCGGCCCGGGCGAGCTGCCGCTCGGCGGCGCGGGCGGTGGCCAGGTGGTCGGCGCCGTCCTCCAGCAGCCGAGCAAGCCGGGCCGTGGCCGGAGGCGCGGGCGGCAGCTCGGCACCGGAGAGGTCGTGCACGCGGACGATGCCGGGATCCAGCACCACCCCGCCCGCGACCTCGCCCAGGCCGTGGGCCCGGGCCCGCCGCTCGGCGAGAACGACCGTCAGCCGCACCTCGGCGACCGAGACACCCGGGTGCAACGGTTCGAACATATGTACGAGTATAGGCGACGAGCAGGGCTCTGACCAGGGCAATCACCGCTGCGGAACGGCATTCCGGGGAGGAGCGAGGGACTCCGCACGGCGCGGCACATCCGCACGCCTGCGGGCGCCCCGTCGCTCCGCGTGCTCACATGCGCCACACAGCCCCCTCCAGGCACGACTTTTCACTCCTGTGCCGGATCGTGGTCATCCGCCCCGCCCGTGCTGCCGATGGGACAGGGGCACGGACAGCACAACCTCGCCACGGATCGGCGGACCCGGCACTCGCCCGCGAGTGCTTCCCGCGCGTACCCGGAGGTCGTCGTGTCCTGCTGTTCCCCCAGGCGGTCCGCCCGATGATCGGCGACGTCACCACGACCGCCCTGCACGCCGCCCTCAGGGGGCTGGCCCAGCGCCAGCGGGTCACCGCCGACAACATCGCCAACCTGCAGACGCCGGGCTTCCTCGCCGGCCGCGTCGACTTCGAGTCGAGCCTGCGCGGCGCCCTCGTCGGCGGGCGGACGCCGACCGTCTCCGGCGGCACGGTGTCCCGCTCGCTGGAGCCGACCCGCGCCGACGGCAACAACGTCAACCTCGACGCCGAGACCGTCCTCGCCACCGAGACCGGCCTGCGCTACCAGCTGGCCCTCAACGCGCTCGACGGCAAGTACGACGTGCTGCGCAGCGCGCTGCGGACGGCCTGACATGGCGGTGTTCGACACGCTGGGCATCTCCGGGTCCGGACTGCTCGTCCACCGCAAGTGGCTGGACGCCGTCTCGGACAACATGGCCAACATCAACACGGTCAACGGCTTCGACGAGGAGCCGTTCCGGGAGCGGCTGGTCGTCGCCCAGGCCGTCGACTACGGCTCCGGCGAGGGCGGGGTGCGGGTGGCGCGCGCCGAGTTCGCCGGCGACCCGCAGGGCCGCGTGGTGTACGAGCCCGACCACCCGCTGGCCAACGAGGACGGCTACGTGCGCTACCCGGACATCGACCTGGGCGACCAGATGGTCCAGCTGCTCATGGCGCAGCGCGGCTACCAGGCCAACCTCGCCGTCGTCGAACGGGCCACGAACGCCTACCAGGCCGCCCTGCAGCTCGGGAAGGGCTGAAAATGACCTCCCCCATCGGCGGCATCGCGTTCCCGGTGCTGCCCACGCCCGCCGTCGGCGAGGTCACCTCGCCCGCCGGCTCGGTGGTCCCGCCGTCCGCGCCGGACGCCGGCTTCGCCGCCGTCCTCGCCGCGTCGTTCGACCGGCTGCAGGCCACCCAGTCGACCGCGGACGGCCTCGCCGCCCAGGCCGCCACCGGTGACCTGCGCGACGTCCACGACTACATGATCGCCAGCACCGAGGCCCGGCTGGCCACCGAGATGGTCGTGACCGTGAAGAACAAGGCCGTCGAGGCCTTCAACGACATCATGAGGATGCCCGTCTGATGCCTGCCGCCCTCGCCGGGCCGCTCGGGCGCATCCGCTCGGCGCTGTCCACGATCAGCCTCGGTCAGAAGGTCGTCATCGGCCTGCTGACCGCCGGGCTGCTCCTCGGCGGCTTCTACTTCGTCCGGTGGATCACGGCCCCGACGATGGCGCCGCTGTTCTCCAACCTCGCCTCCACCGATGCCTCGGCGATCGTCGACGAGCTCAACGCGGCCGGCGTCGCCTACGACCTGGCCGACGGCGGCGGGACGATCATGGTCGCCAACGACCAGGTCTACGACCTGCGGCTGTCCATGAGCGGCAAGGGGCTGCCCGCCGGGTCCGAGACCGGCTACGCCCTGCTCGAGGAGCAGGGCATCACCACCAGCGAGTTCCAGCAGCAGGTGCAGTACCAGCGGGCGCTTGAGGGTGAGCTGTCCCAGACGCTGGAGGCGCTGGACGGCGTCCGCGAGGCGGTCGTGCACGTGGCCCTGCCCGAGGACGAGGTCTTCGTGACCGACCAGTCCGAGCCGACGGCGTCGGTGCTGCTCGACCTGGCGCCGGGCACCAGCCTCGGCGGCGAGCAGATCCAGGCGGTGACCAACCTGGTCTCCTCCAGCATCCAGGACATGGACCCCGAGCAGGTCACCGTGGCCGACTCGACCGGGCAGGTGCTCTCGGCGGCCGGCCAGGGGGTCACCTCGTCCGCCGGGGACGCCCGCTCGCAGATGGAGCAGGAGTACGAGGCGCGGCTGGCCGCCAACGCCCAGGCGATCCTCGACCGGGTGCTCGGTGCCGGCCACGCGCAGGTCTCCGTCCGCGCCGACCTCGACCTGTCCCAGCGGGACACCACCTCCGAGACCTACACCTACGAGGAGGGCACCCCGCCGGTCTCGGAGAGCACGAGCACGGAGAGCTACACCGGCAGCGGGACGCCGGTGGGTGGCGTGCTCGGCCCGGAGAACACCGCCGACGCGGCGACCGGGGACGGCGAGTCCACCTACGACAAGGAGACGACCACCTCCAACAACGCCGTCGGCAAGACCGTCGAGACCGTCCAGGGCGCCCCGGGGGCGATCAACCGGCTGACGGTGTCGGTGGTCATGGACGAGACCGTGGCCGGAAACCTCAACCAGGCCCAGATCGAGGACCTGATCGGCAACGCCGTCGGCCTCGACCAGGCCCGCGGGGACGACATCACCGTCGCCTCGATGGCCTTCGACACCACCGCCGCCGACCAGGCCGCCGCCGAGATGGCCGAGGCCCGCGAGGCCGAGCGGGAGGAGCAGCTGTGGTCGATGGCCCGGACCGGCGGGATCGTCCTCGGCATCGCCCTGCTCGTGCTCGTCGTCTGGCTGCGCTCGCGCCGCCGGGGCGAGGTGGAGGAGGACTACGAGCCGCTCGAGCTGCCCGAGGACGTCCTCGCCGAGCTCGACCGCATCCGGATCCAGAGCACCCGCGACGAGCCGGCCGACACCCGGGCCATGGAGCTCGAGGCCGCCGAGCGGCAGCGGGTGCGCGGGGAGATCAGCGCGATGGTCACCGACAAGCCCGACGAGGTCGCGGCGATGCTGCGCGGCTGGCTCACGGAGTCGCGGTCATGACCATCGCCAGCGTGGAGCAGATGGTGGGGCTGGCGCCCACCGCCGTCCTGCCCGTCGTCCCGGCGTCCGCCGTCCCCGTGCCCGCCCTTCCGCGGCCGGAGCTGCCGGGGGTGCGCAAGGCGGCGGTCTTCATCGCGCAGCTGTCCAAGGAGGAGGCCGGCACGCTGCTGGCCAAGCTGCGCCCCCGCGAGGTCGAGGCGGTCACCCGGGAGCTGATGAGGCTCGGCTCGGTGGAGCCCGAGGACGTCGACGGCGTCCTGGAGGAGTTCCACGAGCTGATGACCGCGCAGCGGTTCGTCGGCCGCGGCGGCGTCGACTTCGCCCGCGAGATCCTGGCCGCCGGCCTCGGGGAGGACAAGGCCGAGGGCATCCTCAACCGGCTCAACGTCGTCTACACCGAGGTCCCGTTCTCCTCGCTGCGCAACGCCGACGTCCGGCAGCTGGTGACCTTCCTCAAGGACGAGCACCCGCAGGTCATCGCGCTGGTGCTGGCCCACCTGACCGCGGCTCAGTCGGCCGAGGTGCTCTCCGGCTTCACCCCCGAGCAGCAGGCCGAGGTCGCGCACCGCATCGCGACCATGGACCGCACGTCCCCGGAGATGGTCCGGCTGGTCGAGGAGGAGCTCAGCCGCCGGATGGGCTCGATCCTGGCCCACCAGGACATGAGCACCGTCGGCGGCGTCGAGACCCTCGTCGAGATCATCAACCGCTCGCCGCGGCCGACCGAGCGCTCGATCCTCGAGTGGCTGGAGAGCACCGACCCGGAGCTGGCCGAGCGGGTCCGTTCCCAGATGTTCGTGTTCGAGGACATCGTCACGATCGACGACCGCTCGCTGCAGCTGGTGCTGCGCGAGGTGGAGGCCAACGACCTGGCCACGGCGCTCAAGGGGGTGCGCCCCGACGTCCGGGACAAGGTGGTGCGCAACCTCTCCGAGCGGGCGGCCGAGAACCTCGCCGAGGAGATCGAGCTGCTCGGCCCGGTGCGCACCCGCACCGTCGAGGAGGCCCAGGCCAAGGTCGTCGGGGTCATCCGCACCCTCGAGGAGCAGGGCGCGCTGACCATCTCCCGCGGAGGCGACGATGACTTCGTCGCCTGACGACAGCCGCGGGAGCATCGCAGCGAGGTACGAGCGAGGAGCGGACCGCGGCGCGGAGTCTGGCCGTCGGACGTCGCATGAGCCGGCGCTGCTGCGTGGCGCCTCGGCCGCGCGAGCGGTGCCGGCGCCGCGCGGCGGAGGAGCCGAGCCGCCGTTCGTCGAGCGGCGGACGACGATCCGCCGGGCCGCCGACATGCCGGTGCCGGCCGGGCGGTCGGCGCTGCGGCTCGGCGACGTCTACGCCGAGGAGCTGGCCCGGCTGCGCGCGCACGCCCACCGGGAGGGCTACGCCGCCGGGCACGCCGAGGGCAGCCGGGCCGCCGAGCTCGTCGTCGCGCAGGCCGAGCAGGCCGCCGCCGAGCGGCTGGCCGAGGTCCGGGCGCGCTGGGAGCGTCGGCTGGTCTCGGCCACGGCCGCGCTCGGCGCCGCCGTGGCCCGGCTCGACGAGGCCGCCGCGCCGGTGGCCGACGACGTCCGCGACACGGTGCTGACGGCGGTGCTCACCCTGGTCGAGGACCTGCTCGGGCGGGAGCTGGCGCTGGCCGGCTCCCCCGCCCTCGACGCCGTCCGCCGGGCGCTGACGCTGTGCCCCGCCGACGCGCCGGTCGTGGTCCGGCTGCACCCGGACGACCTGGCCGAAGTCCCGGTCGAGGCCGTGACCGCCCTGCCCGCCACCGTGACCCTGGTCGGCGACGTCGCCGTCGAGCGGGCCGGCGCCGTCGCCGAGGCCGGCTCCCGCCGGGTCGACGCCCAGCTCGGCGCGGCGCTCGAGCGGGTGCGGGCGGTGCTGCGGGCATGACGACGGCGGCGCTGCTCGACCGCGCCCGGCTCGCCGCCCGCCCCCAGGTCACCGGGGCCGTGGTCGGCGCCATGGGCCTCACCCTCACCGTGGAGGGCGTCGTCGCCGCCGTCGGCGACCTGGTCGAGGTCAACCCCGGACCGCGCGGCCTGCTCGCCGAGGTCGTCGCCGTCTCCCGGGACCGGCTCACCTGCATGCCGCTCGGGGAGCTCGCCGGCGTGCACGCCGGCGCGCCGGTGCGGGCCACCGGGATGCCGCTGCAGGTCCCCGTCGGCGACGCGCTGCTCGGCCGGGTGCTCGACGGTCTGGGCCGGCCGGTGGACGGCGGCCCGCCGCTGGGCCCGTCGGGAGCCTTCGTCGACCTGGCCGGCGAGACGCCGCACGCGCTCTCGCGCAGCCGGGTGGCCGAGCCGCTGACCTTCGGGGTGCGTGCCCTGGACACCCTC
Source organism: Geodermatophilus sp. (assembly GCA_036259935.1). Lineage (GTDB taxonomy): Bacteria > Actinomycetota > Actinomycetes > Mycobacteriales > Geodermatophilaceae > Geodermatophilus. The sequence goes on from DATAAV010000065.1 coordinate 13,229, forward strand.
GTCCCCTGCGGCAAGGGACAGCGGCTGGGCATCTTCGCCGGCTCCGGCGTCGGCAAGTCCACCCTGCTGGCCCAGATCACCCGCGGCACGGACGCCGACGTGCGGGTGATCGGCCTGATAGGCGAGCGGGGCCGCGAGGTGCGCGAGTTCCTGGAGGAGAACCTCGGCGAGGAGGGGATGGCCCGCACCGTCGTCGTCGTCGCCACCTCCGACGAGCCGCCGCTGGTGCGGCTGCGGGCCGCCTTCGTGGCCACCCGCATCGCCGAGGGGTTCCGCGACCGGGGCCGCGACGTGCTGCTGCTCATGGACTCCATCACCCGCACCGCGATGGCCCAGCGCGAGGTGGGGCTCTCGGCGGGCGAGCCGCCGGCCACCCGGGGCTATCCGCCCAGCGTCTTCGCGATGCTGCCGCGGCTGCTGGAGAAGGCCGGCACGGCCGGCACCGGGTCGATCACCGGCCTGTACACGGTGCTGGTGGAGGGCGACGACCACAACGAGCCGATCGCCGACACCGCCCGGTCCATCCTCGACGGGCACGTGGTGCTCACCCGCAAGCTCGCCACCAGCGGGCACTTCCCCGCCATCGACGTCCTGGAGTCGATCTCCCGGATGGCCGGTGCCGTCGTGCCGCCGGCGCAGATGGCCGACGCCCGCGAGGTCCGCCGGCTGATGGGGGCGCTGCGGGACGTGCGGGAGCTGATCGAGATCGGCGCCTACCAGACCGGCAGCGACCCGCTGGTCGACCGCGCCCGCCGGCTCGCGCCGGCGATCGAGTCGTTCCTGCAGCAGCCGACCGGTGAGCTGACCCCGCCGGCGGAGGCGTGGGCGTGGCTCGGCCGGATCGTGAGGTCGGCGTGACGGGGAGGGCCCGGTGAAGCGGGCCGCCTTCCGGCTGGCGCCCGTGCTGGAACTGCGGCGCACCGAGGAGCGGGCCGCCGCGCTGGCCGCGGCCGAGGCCGCACGGGCGGCCGCCGACGCCGACCGGCGGGCGGC
>DATAAV010000066.1:0-2007 GCA_036259935.1 Geodermatophilus sp.
GGCGGTGTAGACCAGGTCGCCGCCGTAGGGGTGCCGCTCGTGCACGCCCAGCTGGTTGCAGTACTCGACGGTGCGGCGGATCTCGTCGATGTCGGAGAAGTCGATCTGCGGGTCGATGCCCTGGCTGAACAGGTTCAGCCCCAGGGTGACCAGGTCGACGTTGCCGGTGCGCTCGCCGTTGCCGAACAGGCAGCCCTCGATGCGGTCGGCTCCCGCGCGGTAGCCCAGCTCGGCGGCGGCGACGGCGGTGCCGCGGTCGTTGTGCGGGTGCAGGCTGAGCACGACCGCGTCGCGGCGGCCCAGGTTGCGGTGCATCCACTCGATCTGGTCGGCGTAGACCGTCGGCTCGGCCATCTCGACCGTGGCCGGCAGGTTCAGGACCGTCGGCCGTTCCGGGGTGGGCTCCCACACGTCGGTGACGGCGTTGCAGATCTCGACGGCGAAGTCCAGCTCGGTGCCGGTGAAGGACTCCGGCGAGTACTGGAACCGGATCTCGGTGTCGCCCATCTGCTCGGCCAGCTTGCGTACCAGCTGGGCGCCGTGGACGGCGATGTCGACGATGCCGGCGCGGTCGGAGTTGAAGACGACCCGCCGCTGCAGCGTGGAGGTGGAGTTGTAGAGGTGCACGATCGCCTGCTTGGCGCCGCGCAGCGACTCGAAGGTGCGCTCGATCAGCTCGTCACGGGCCTGGGTCAGCACCTGGATCGTGACGTCGTCGGGGACCATGTCCTCCTCGACGAGCTGGCGGATGAAGTCGTAGTCGGTCTGGCTGGCCGCCGGGAAGCCGACCTCGATCTCCTTGTAGCCCATCCGGACCAGCAGCTCGAACATGCGCCGCTTGCGGTCGGGGGTCATGGGGTCGATCAGCGCCTGGTTGCCGTCGCGCAGGTCGACGGCACACCAGCGCGGGGCCACGGTGGTGACCTTGTCCGGCCAGGTGCGGTCGGGAAGCTGCACCGGGGTGAAGGGGGCGTAGCGGTGGATCGGCATCCGCGAGGGCTGCTGCGGATTGCGGACGTGCGGGTGGATGTCGCTCATGTTCCTGCTCACGGGGGTCGCTCCTCTGGCGCGGGCTGTGCTCAGCTCCGGGGGCGGTCAGCGGGCGCCGGGAACGCGCGGACTCCGCGGCGAGGGGGCCGACCTAGGAGAGGGCCTCGCCGCGGCGGGTAAGCAGGAGGCTGCCGCGCACGCCTCCACGGTAGCAGCGGCTCAGCCCACGTCGCAGCCACACGGGCACTCGGGTGCGTGCACCGGCCGCCCGCTCCGGTCGTCGAGCTGGTCGCAGGCGTCGGGGCAGTCGCAGACGAACCCGAGGCCGACCTCGGCGGACTCCCCGCTCGCGGCCCGTCGTCGGCGTGCCTCCTCGGCCCGCTGCCGCCGCTCCTCGGCGGCTCTCCGCAGAGCGGCGCGCCGGCGCTGCGCGGCCCGGTGTTCGGGTGCGTCGCCGGGTTGGGGGAGCTGGTGGTCGGCCGGCGGACCGGCCCTCCGACGGCGCGCGTCCCGCCGGCCACGGTCGCGGTCGAAGGTGTACCAGGGCCGGGGGCGGCTGTACCGGTGCGCGTCGTGCCACCAGTCCTCGTCGCCGTACCGGGTGTCGAGGTGGGCCGGGAAGCGGCGGTTCCCCATGTCCCGCACCGTCTCGCCGTCCATCGCCGGCACCTCGGCACCCTGCCCGTCGACCAGCGCCAGCCGGAGCCCGGCGAGCGCCGCAGCCCGGGCCAGTACCCGCGCGTCGAGCCCCGAGGTCCCGCTCTCCGCGGCGGCGACGCAGGACTTCGAGACCCCGATCCGTTCCGCCAGCTGGCGCTGGGACAGATCGGCGCCGCGCCGGACCCGACGCAGGACGCCGGGGAGGTCGAAGCCCGCCATGCGTCCAGGCTGGAGCGCCGCAGACGGGTCGGGACAGGGCAGAGACCTATCTGTGGACAGTCGTGCTCTGCCCACCACCGTGGGCAGAGCACGAGCAGCCGGAGACGACCATGCCGGCTCTCCCTGTCGTGCTCTGCC
>DATAAV010000067.1:0-19927 GCA_036259935.1 Geodermatophilus sp.
CGAGAAGGTGCCCGCGTCGCTGGACGCCGTCCTCGACAACCTCGAGACCGACCACGAGTACCTGATCGACGGCGGGGTGTTCACCCCCGACCTGATCGAGACGTGGATCGAGTACAAGCGGGAGAACGAGATCGACCCGATCCGCCTCCGCCCCCACCCGCACGAGTTCGCGATGTACTACGACATCTGATCGGAAGGGCCGTTCCCGACTCTGACCTGCACCTCCACGCAGCCCCCGCCAGGGTCTCCCCCGGATTCCCTGGCGGGGGCTGTGCGCTCTTCAGCGCCGGCCGCCTCTGCCCTGGTGCCGGCTGCGCCGGCGGGGAACTCTCACGCCGTCCCGGCCGGGCGACCGGCGGCAGTCCGGGGGGCCGTCGGGCCAGCCGCGCAGACGAGACAGGAGCGGCTGGCACACTCGGCCGGCACCTGCGCGCAGTAGAGAGGGATTCGGATGGCGTCCGGCGGTGGATATCGGCGGGCCGCCCTGCTCGTCGACTTCGACAACATCTACTCCTCGTTGCGCAGCGTCGATCCCGCCGCGGCTCGGATCTTCGCCACCGACCCCATGCGGTGGTCCGCCTGGCTCGAGGAGCGACTGGGTCCGGTCGGGCCGGACGCGGACGAGACGACGTCCCGGGTCCTGTTGCACCGCACCTGCTACCTGAACCCCTCCACGTGGGGCACCTTTCGCGCCTACTTCACCCGCGCCGGCTTTCGGGTGGTCGACTGCCCGAGCCTGACTCAGCAGGGAAAGAACAGCGCGGACATCCACATGGTGATCGACGCGCTGGACCTGCTGGCGCACCCAACCCGCTACGACGAGTTCATCGTGCTCAGCCTGGACGCGGATTTCACGCCCCTGTTCCAGCGACTGCGCTCATTCGACCGTCGCGTGATCATGTTGGGTAGCGGCCCCTCCGCGGCTGCGCTGCGCAACACCTGCGACTACGTCGTCCCTGACGAGGTGTTCATCTCGGAGGCGCTGCTCGGGGAGGACCAGCCCGGCATCGTCGCCGACGCCCCGGTCGTGGACCGCCAGGAAGCGGCGCCGACAGCCGGGGCACCGGCCGTGGCGGTCGTGCCGGGGACGGCGGACCCGGAGCGGATGCGCCGAGTTTTGAAGAAGGCGCTGGTGGAGATGGTGACGGAGGCTCCGGAACCGCTGCGGATGGCCTTCGCGGCCAGCAAGCTGCGGGAACGCTTCGGCCCGGAGGTCACCGCCGGGCAATGGGCGGGAGCCGGCGGGTTCAAGGCCTTCGTGGAATCGGTGGCTGACGAACGGCTGGCCTGCCGGATCCGCGGGGTCGTCGGCTTCGTCTACCAGCCCGGACGGCACGACATCGACGCGGCGATGGTCCGCGCGGAGAATTCGAACACTCGGGTCCGTGTGCCCCCGGACGCCGATCGATTCGTCGGTCCCTGGGCCGATGTGGCCGCGCGCGTCTGCCGGGTGCTCGGCTTCCCGGCCCTGCTGCCCTCGGAGTGGTCGGCGATCTTCAATGGCATCGCCGAGGAGTTGACCGCACACGGGTTCAAGGACATGGCCACGCTGGAGCGGGCGGTCGCCGGCCCGGCCTCGGAACTGCGTTCGTCCGTCCGGTTCGTGGGTGTCGGCCTCTCGCAAGCCGGCTACGACCTGGCATCCCGAGAGGGGCACACCGCGTGGGCGGTCGGCGGGTGCTTTCACAGCAACATGCTGCGGCTGGCCGAGAACGCCCAACTCCCCCTGGACGAGGCGGACCACGTGGCTCTGCGGGAGTGGCTGTTCGGCGGGCTGAACGGGATACCGTGACCGGGCGGACACCCGCCGGCGGAGTTGTGTCAGCAAGTTCGGTCAACCGTCATCCGCCCGACATCCGAGGTGCCGACCCTGGTGGCATGACCGCAAGCCTGTACATGACCGGAACTCATGCCGCGTCGGTCGAGCGCCATCCCCTCGGGCACGACCGAGACGGAGACCGAGCGGTCAGCGTGGCGCACGCCGTGGCCAGGCCCGTGGTGGACGGACTCGAGGCCTCCGTCTGCGGAGTGCTGGTGACCGCGATCGCCCACCTGGACTGGTCGGCGCTGTCGGGTCCACGGTGCGAGGAGTGCCGGCGGATCGCCGGTTGACCGTGTCCGAGGCGCTCAGGGCCGCCGCGGCCTGACCTCACACCCGGTCGCCCGGAACACCGCCCGTAGCGGGGAAGGTCACCCCTGCGGAGTGCGGCGGTACAACGTCGCCATCCCCGGGAGCGGGATCCGGCTGCGCGGAGTGGGCACCGGCACCGCCTGGTCGACGGGCGCAGCGTCTTCCAGGTCGAGAAGTTCGGAGCTCCAGAGATCGCTGCGCTGCCCGGCCTGCACTTCCCGCCACTGCAGGTACACCGCGTACCTGGCGCCCATCCAGACGGACACCGCCGAGGCCACCGTCGCCCACACGATCAGCGCCCACACCCACCACGCCATAGGACCGCCCCCAGATCTCACCGGCAGGAGGCGACGGTCTACCTCCGGCGGCACCGTTCACAACGGAGTGGCGGACGACGTCACCCCGACGGGGGCTCCCGACTCCTCCATAGCGGCACGGGCTCGCGCGGCCGACCGCGGCCCCGACCTCGCGCGAGGTCGGGGCCGCAGCCTTGCCGGCTAGTTGCAGGTGGTGGTGTAGCGGTCGAACGTCCGGGTGATGCCCTGGGCGTTGGTCTGGAACGCGTAGACGACCTGCACCCGCAGCTCGCCGTCGGCACCCGCCAGCGGGGTCAACCGCAGCCGGGCCGCGTACAGCGAACGCTGCGTCTCCTTGCCATTGCTGAGCTTCGTCGTGAACGAGTCGACGTGCCGGCTGTCGACGTTGTAGCTGATGCCGAGCGAGGACTCGACCCGCACGTCCTTCCACGACACCCGGTGCTTGTAGGTGAAACGCCCGTCCTTGGCCGAGATCTCCACGGAGTCGACCAGCGTGCCGTTGACGATCAGCATGTCGTCGTTGCAGGTGTTGTAGACCGCCTCGGTGAACGGGAACTCGGTCACCTCGGCCGCACCGGCCGGTGCCGGGGCGAGGGTCAGCAGGAAGGTCGCGAGAACCGCGACGGCCGTGAACAGCCTCCTCACGAGGCTCTCCTTTCTCATCGGGGACCACGGCAGGGCGGCCACGGGGACGCCCCTCACCGGGTGGGCTGGGGGATGACCGCGGCGCGGCACGCGGGCCGCCAGGACACCCCGAGGTCCCGGCCAGCAGGTGCTGCGCCGTGCTCGACGCTCGCGTGCGCCGGAACTCCGCCCGGCGCCTTGCTGCCGAAGATGTTCCGTAATCCGGGCGGGGGTCACCACGCCCGCGTGGGGGGCCCACCACCCCCAAACCCGGGGTGGGCATGGAACGGCCCGTCGGCAGGGAGCATCTCCTCGGCCGGTCGCGCGGCCCGAGGGCCCGGGAGAGGCCGCTCCTACCGCTGCGAGCCGGGGACGCTCGAGGCCCGCGGCACCATGACCAGCGAAGCCGCACGGGCTCCATCTGCTGACCCGCCAGCCGGTGGATGGGCGAGGCGAGAGTGAGCCCCCCATCTCCGCAGCGGGCTGCGCACCGCGCAGTCCGCACCCGATCCCCTATGGTTCCGCGCAATCGATGGCACGGTGACGCCGAGCACCCGCTTCCGATCACAAGGAGTTCCGTCCATGCCGCTGGTCCGCGTCCTGACCACGGGCGGGACCATCGCGTCCCGTCCCGGCGTTGACGGTCGCGTGGTCGCCGCCGACAGCGGGGACGCGCTGCTCCGCAGCGTCGCCCCGGTGGACGGCGTCGACGTCCTGGTCGAAGACGTCTTCCGCCTCGGCGGCTACCGGCTGACGCTCGACGACGTCCGCGAACTCGCGCGCCGGGTCCGGGACGCGGCAGCCGACGCGGACGGGGTCGTGGTCACCCACGGCACCGACACGATGGAGGAGACGGCCTACTTCCTCGACCTGGTGCACGCCGGGCCGCGGCCGGTCGTGCTCACCGGCGCGCAGCGCAACGCCGAGGTCGCGGACACCGACGGCCCGCGGAACCTGCACGACGCCCTGCGCGTGGCCGCCACGCCGGCGGCCGGCGACCTCGGCGTCGTGATCACGATGGCCGGCCGGATCCTCCCGGCCCGTCGCGCGACGAAGGTCCACACCCTCGCCCTCGACGCGTTCGCCGCCCCCGAGGGCGGGCCGCTCGGGTACGTGGACCCCGACGGCGTCCGGGTGCTGGCCGCGCCGCGCCGCGCACCGGCGTTCGACCTCGACGACCTGGCCGGTCCGCTGCCGCGGGTCGACGTCGTCCCGCTGTACCTCGGCGCCGACGGCACCTTCCTGCGCGCGTCCCGGGAGGCCGGCGCGCGGGGGATCGTGCTCGACGCCTTCGGCGCCGGGAACGTCACCCCCGACGTCCTGGCCGAGACCGAGCGGGCGCTGTCCGACGGCCTGGTCGTCCTGGTCGCCTCACGGTGCCACGCCGGACCGGTCAGCCCCCTCTACGGCGCAGGCGGCGGCGCCGACCTCGCGGCCGCCGGCGCCGTCATGGCCGGGGACCTCCGTGCCCCCAAGGCCCGCCTGCTGCTCACCGTCGCGCTCGCCACCAGCGGGGACGCCGCCGACGCGATTGCGGCCCTGCGCCCGCACGTGCACCCGTGGGGAACGAGACCCTCCGGGGAAGGGACTAGCAGCAGCGGCTGACCCCGGTCTGCTCCAGGGCGTCGGCGCGGCGCCGCTCGAACTCCCGCCGGCTCATCGGGGCGTGCCCGTGCTCGGCGCACCGCCGCAAGTAGTCGTCCCAGCGGGCCTCCCCGCTCCACTCCCGCAGGTACCACCGGACGCCGCGCCAGGCCCGGACGGCGGCCGTCCGGACCGTCCCGGCGCGCCCCGGCGGGGCCGAATGCGTCACTGCTGCGCTCCCTCGCCCGGTCACATGCCGTGCGGGGTGGTACCCGCGCCGACCAGCCGCTCCTGCTCGGCCATCGCCTTCTTCTCCTCCGCGGTGGGGAACAGGCGGAGGGCTCGACGATCGTCGAGGGCACGGCCGGCTCCCCCGTGGTGGGCACCGGTCCACGGGCCCGCAAGGCCCGGGTCGTCCCTGGTTGCCGTCGTGGACATGAGCGCCTCCCGCACTGCATGCAGCGCCCGGACGGCGCTGACCGCGAGCAGCGCAAGCATGCAAGGTCCCGGCGCCACGCACCACTTCAGGCAGCCGGTGACCCGGGGCCGGTCACCGGCCCGGGTGATCAGGCGTAGCCCCAGACCTCCGAGGCGACCTCCACGACCAGCGCCAGCTTGGCGATCTGCTCGTCGCGGGTCAGCGCGTTGCCCTCGACGGTGGAGGAGAACCCGCACTGCGGGGAGATGGCCAGCTGCTCGAGCGGCACGTACTTCGCGGCCTCATCGATGCGCCGCTTGAGGTCGTCCTTCTTCTCCAGTTGCGGCCGCTTCGTCGTCACCAGGCCGAGCACGACCCGCTTGCCCGGGGGCACGAAGCGCAGCGGCTCGAAGCCGCCGGAGCGGGCGTCGTCGTACTCGAGGAAGAAGCCGTCGACCTCCAGCCCGCCGAACAGCGCCTCGGCGACGAAGTCGTACCCGCCCTCGGCCACCCAGGAGGAGCGGAAGTTGCCGCGGCACATGTGCGTGGTCACGGTCAGGCCCTGCGGCCGGCCGGCCAGCGCGGCGTTGATCTGCCGGATGTAGCGCTCGTGCAGGTGCTCGGCGTCGCGGCCCTGCGCGGCGATCTCCGCTCGCTGGGCCGGGTCGTTGAGGTAGGCCAGGCTGGTGTCGTCGAACTGCAGGTAGGTGCCGCCCTGCCCGGCGATCCCCCGGACCTGCGCGGCGTAGGCCGCCGACAGCGCCGTCCAGAAGGAGTCCTCGTCGGGGTAGACCGCGGGATCGATCGCCGCCGCACCGCCGCGGTAGTGGACCATCGACGGCGAAGGGATGGTCAGCTTCGCCGTCTGCCCCTCCTCCACCACCGACTGCAGGTAGGCGAAATCGCGGCCGAAGATCGGCGCGTGCTCGTCGATGGACAGCGGGCCGTCGACGTGCAGCCCGGCCGGGGTGAAGTCGATCGTCCCGTCGGCGTTCTTGAAGTGCACGACGATGTTCTGGTCGGTGACCTTGGTGATGCCGTCGATCGAGTAGATGAAGTCCATGTGCCACGAGGCCCGGCGGAACTCGCCGTCGGTGGCCGTGCGCAGGCCGACGTCGGCCTGCATGCGGACGACCTCGGCGATCGCCTCGTCCTCGATGCCCCGCAGCTCGGCGTCGTCGATCTCGCCGGCGGCGTGCCGGGCGCGGGCCTCGAGCAGGTTCGGCGGGCGGAGCAGGCTGCCGACGTGGTCGGCGCGGAACGGCGGGCCGGAGATGTCGGTCATGCCCCCAGAGCTTGGCGCAGCCGGCTCCGGAAGGCAGCCCCCGCCGCCCTCGTGCGATTGCGCCAGGAAGGACGCATCCGCCCACCGCGATGCGTCCTTCCTGGCGCAACGGCACGGCGAGAGAGCGGCTAGGGGTGCTGCGGCACCTCGAGGACCAGCTGCTCCGGCCGCTTCGGCGCCAGCCGTTCGGCGATCCACTCGGCCACCCCGTAGACCAGCAGCCCCGGCAGGATGAAGATCGCGGGCGGAACGACCAGCGGGGCGGCGAGCACGGTGACGGCCAGCACCCCGGGGGCGTCGTACAGCCAGCCGGTCCGCCGGTGCGGCTCGGTCAGGGCGCCCCAGCGGACACCCGCCCACATCATCCAGCGGCGCAGCACCGGGACCCCGCTCTCCCGCATGACCCGGCGGAAGATGCCGTCCGCGTCGCGGGCGGTGACCACCCCGGTGAGGACGCCCTCGTCGGCCAGCCAGTCGTGCAGGATCGCGGCGAGGGTGTAGGCGCCCCAGCGCGGGATCAGCCAGGTCACCACCCGCGGCACGGAGGCGAAGTCGGTGTTGAAGCCGGCCGGTACGACGAAGCGCTCCTTCGCCCCCTGGTAGACCAGCGGGTCGACCAGGGCCCAGTGGTTCGCGTCGACCCGCGAGACGGTGAGCGTTCCGGGGATGAAGGGCATGGTCCTCAGCCTCCCCGTGCCCGGCCTGGTCAGCAGGGGGACACGTCGGTTCGGTGCCGGCGAGGTGCTCCGCCGGACCGGAACCGGCGCTCAGCCGTGGTGCAGCGCGGCCAGGTGTTCCGGGGGGAACACGCAGCCGGAGTTCCCCAGGAGCAGGCAGCGGTAGGTGGCAGTGGCCGCCTCCTCCAGGTTCAGCGCTCGGCGGTAGGCCATGCCGAGGTCGGGCCCCACGGTCGAGCAGCCGTGGTGCGACAGCACGATGCAGTCGGAGTCGCGGGCGCGCTCGGCGGCCCGGTCGGCGAGCTCGTCGGAACCGTTCGGGAAGTACGGCACGGTCGCGACCGACCGCACGTAGTAGGCGTGGTCCAGGGTGATCAGCCGGATCGGGTGGCCCAGGGCGTCGACCAGGACGGCGTGCTGCGGGTGCAGGTGGACGACCGCGTTGACGTCGGGACGGACCCGGTAGGTCCGCTGGTGCAGCTTCCACTCGCTGGACGGCCGCCCGGCGCCGCCGGTGACCTCCCCGTCCAGGGTCATCACGCTGAGGTCGGCCGAGGTCAGCCGGTCGAGCCACGTGCCCGCGGCCGTGACCACGAACTCGTCGCTGCCCGGCAGCCGGGCGGAGAGATTACCCCCGCTGGCCACCACGAGCCCCGCGGCCACCGCCAGCCGGCCGACCTCCACCAGCTGGTCCTCGAGCTCGGCGCGGGTCTCCGGCGGCCTCACGGCGCCGGCTCGGCGTAGGAGGAGGCGGTGTAGTAGGACGCGAGGTCGGCGGGTGAGAACCGGCCGCGGTCGGTGACGACGGCCCGGACGAACCGCGCCGGCGTGACGTCGAAGGCGGGGTAGACGCCGGTCACCAGGTCCGACGCCGTCCGGTGGCCCAGGCAGGAGAGCACCTCCCGCCCGTCCCGGTCCTCGAGCTCGACGGCGCTCGCGTCCGGCGCCTGGCGGTCGGGCGCGTGCACGAGCGCCAGGTAGGGCACGTCGAACGCGTGCGCGGCGATCGCGATCTGCAGCGTGCCCACCTTGTTGACCACCGACCCGTCCATGGTGACCCGGTCGGCGCCGGTGACGAACGTGGTGATCTCGCCCCTGCTCATCAGGTGCGCCGCCATCCCGTCGGTGATCACGCGGGTGCCCACCCCCATCTCCGCGAGGCTCTCCGCGGTCAGGCGGGCGCCCTGCAGGTAGGGCCGGGTCTCGGTGCAGACGGCGGTGATCGCCTTGCCCGAGCGCAGCACCGCCGCGACGGTCTCGGTGAGGTAGGTCTCCGCCCAGCAGTGGGTCAGCACCGCCGCGCCGTCCGGGATCAGCGCCGCCGCGTGCTCCCCCAGCCGGCGGCTGCGCGCGAGGTTGCGGGCGCCCGCCTCCAGCGCCGCCCGCTCGACGGCCGGGCCCAGCGGCTCACCGGCGCGCAGCGCCCGCTCGGCGGTCGCGAGCAGCTCGGAGACGACGTCCCGGATCTGGTTGTTCGTCCGCCGGGTGGCCATGAGCCGGCGGCCGGCCTCGGTCATCAGCCGGAGCCGCTCCGCGGCGGCGCCCCGCCGGTCGGCCTCCCGGGCGGCCAGGGTCATCCCGCCCGCGGCCGCGAGGAACGGGCCGAGGCTCTGGGTCACCATGTCCTCGATGGCCCGGGCGACGTCCTCGTACGTCCGGCAGGTCACCCAGGTCCGCTGCAGGGGGAACACGCGCCGGTCCAGGATGCGCACGGCGTCCGGCTCGATCACGACGCTCTGCGCGACGAGCGTGGGGACCGGGACGTCGACGGTGGCGGTCACAGGGGTCCTTCCGTGCCGGTGATGTGCTCCGGCCGGATCGGCACCCGGCGCAGCGCCCGGCCGGTCGCGGCGCGGACGGCCGCGGCGACCGCCGGCCCCGAGGAGATCGTCGGGGGCTCGCCCACGCCGCGCACGCCGTAGGGCGCGTGCGGGTCGGCGTACTCGAGCAGCTCCACCCGCATCGGCGGCATGTCGAGGACGGTCGGGATGAGGTAGTCGGTGAACGACGGGTTCCGCACGTGCCCGTCGGTCACGACGATCTCCTCCATCAGGGCCAGCCCCATCCCCTGGGCGCTGCCGCCGTGGATCTGGCCGACGACGGCGTCGGGGTTGACCGCCCGGCCGACGTCCTGCGCGGTGTCGAGGGCGACCACCTTCACCAGCCCCAGCTCGACGTCGACGTCGACCACCGCCCGGTGCGCGGAGAAGGCGAACTGCACGTGCGCGTCGCCCTGGCCGGTGTCGGGGTCGATCGCGTGGGTGGGCCGGTGCCGGTACTCCGCGGTCTCCTCGACCGCGTCGGCGCCGAGCACCTCGCCCAGGCTGACCAGCACCTCGCCGGTGGCGCCGACGATCTTCTCGCCGTCCAGGCGCAGCTCCGCCGGGGACCGCTGCAGCGCCAGCGCCGCCCGCTGCAGCACCCGCTCGCGGACCGCCTCGCAGGCCGCCTTCACCGCCCCGCCGGTCACGTAGGTCTGCCGGGACGCCGAGGTCGACCCGCCCGAGCCGACGGTGGTGTCCTTCGGGGCGACGACGACCTGCTGCACGCCGAGCTCGGTGCGGCAGATCTGCTGCTCGACGGTGACCAGACCCTGCCCGACCTCGGCAGAGGCGGTGTGCACGGTGGCCACCGCCTCCCCGCCGACCATCTGCAGCCGCACCCGCGCGGTGGAGTAGTCGTCGAAGCCCTCGGAGAAGCCGACGTTCTTGTAGGTGACCGCGTAGCCGACCCCGCGGACGACGCCCTCCCCGTGGGTGGTGTTGCCGACGCCGCCGGGCAGGGAGCGGATGTCCGCCGGGTGCAGCGGCGGCGGCAGGGGCATGTCCTTGACGATCTGCAGCAGCTCGGCGACCGGTGCGGCGGCGTCGACCACCTGGCCGGTGATGTTGCGATCGCCCTCGCGCAGCCCGTTGCGCTGCCGGATCTCCACCGGGTCCACCCCGACGGTGGCGGCGAGCTCGTCCATCAGCGCCTCGTAGGCGAACGCGGTCTGCACGCAGCCGAACCCGCGCATCGCCCCGCACGGCGGGTTGTGGGTGTAGACGCCGTAGACGTCGACCGCCACCGACGGGAACCGGTAGGGGCCCAGCCCGAGCGTGCCGGCATTGCCGACCACCGCCGCGGTCGAGGAGGCGTACGCGCCGCCGTCCAGGACCGTGTGCGCCCGGGCGTAGACCAGGGTGCCGTCGCGCTCGGCGCCGAACTCGTAGGTCATCGTCGCCGGGTGCCGGTGCACGTGACCGAAGAAGGACTCCTCCCGGCCGTAGCTCATCTTCACCGGCCGGCCGGTGTGCAGGGCGAGCAGGCAGGCGTGGACGTGGACGGAGAGGTCCTCCCGGCCACCGAACGCGCCGCCCACCCCGGCCAGGGTGAGCCGCACCTTCTCCGGGGGCAGCCCCAGCGCCAGGCACATCTGCCGCTGGTCGACGTGCAGCCACTGGGTGGCCACGTAGAGGTCCACGCCGCCCTCGTCGTCGGGCACCGCCAGCCCGGACTCCGGCCCGAGGAAGGCCTGGTCCTGCATGCCGACCTCGAAGTCGAGGGAGACCACGACCGGCGCGGTCGGCTCCGGGTTCCCGCGGCGCAGCTTCAGGTGCCGCACCAGGTTGCCGCCCGGGTGCACCAGGGGCGCGTCGACGTCCAGCGCCCGGCGGGCGTCGGTGACCGCGGGCAGCACCTCGTAGTCGACCCGGATCCGCGCGGCGGCCCGGCGGGCGGTCTCGGGGTGGTCGGCGGCGACCAGGGCCACCGGCTCGCCCTCGTAGCGGACGACGTCGGCGGCGAGCACCGGCTGGTCGGCGTGGTCGAGCCCGTAGGCGTTCTCCCCCGGCACGTCGTCGGCGGTGAGGACGGCGGTGACCCCGGCGACGGTGAGCGCCTCGGAGACGTCGATGCGGCGGATCCGGGCGTGCGGGTGCGGGCTGCGCAGCGTGACGCCCCAGACCATGTCGTCGTGCCACAGGTCGCTGGCGTAGGCGAACTCGCCGGTGACCTTGAGGACGCCGTCCGGCCGGAGCGGGCTGTCCCCCACCCGTCCGGTGCCGGTGGTCGGGACGGCGCGGACGTCGGTGGTCATCGCGCCGCCTGCCGCGCGGCGGCCAGCCGGACCGCGTCGAGGATCTTCTCGTAGCCGGTGCAGCGGCACAGGTTGCCGGCCAGCGCCTCGCGGATCTCCAGGTCCGAGGGGTCCGGCACGCGGGCGAGCAGATCGTGGGCGGCGACGACCAGCCCCGGCGTGCAGAAGCCGCACTGCACCGCGCCGGCCTCGACGAAGGCCTGCTGGACCGGGTGCAGCTGACCGTCCCGGGCCAGCCCCTCGACGGTGGTCACCTCGCGGCCGATCGCCTGCCCGGCGGCGACCAGGCAGGCGCACACCGGCTCGCCGTCGAGGTAGACGGTGCACGAGCCGCACTCCCCCTGCTCGCAGGCGTTCTTCGAGCCGGGCAGGCCGAGGCGCTCGCGCAGCAGGTACAGCAGGCTCTCCCCCGGCCAGACGTCGTCCACGGCGTGCTCGGTGCCGTTGACGGTGGTGGTGACGCGCATCTGCTCAGCCCGCCTTCCTCAGGTCGTCCCAGGCCCAGGTCGCGGCGCGCCGGGCCATCACCGCCAGCGAGTGCCGGCGGTAGGCGGCGCTGCCGCGGACGTCGTCGATCGGTGCGGCGGCCGCCGCCACCCGCCGGCCGAACTCGGCGGCGAGCTCCCCGGGCAGCGCCGCCCGGGTTCGCCACAGCCCGGCGGCGGCCAGCTCGCCGGCGAGGAACTCCTCGGCCTCCGCCGCCCGCCGCGGGGTGGGCGCGGCCGAGCCGATGCCGGTGCCCACCGCCTCCCGGTCGGGGTGCAGGGCGAGGGCGAACGCCGACACCGCGATCACCATCGCGTTGCGGGTGCCGACCTTGCAGAACTGCTGCGGCCCGGCCGCGGGCGGCACCAGGACGGCGGCGATCAGCTCGTCGGGGGCCAGTGCGTTGCGCTTCACCCCGGTGAAGAACTCCGCCGCGGGGATCTGCCGGCGCCCCCTGGCCGCCGAGGCCACCTCGACCACCGCGCCGGCCGCCAGCAGCGGAGGGTGCGCGTCGCCGGCCGGCGACGCCGACCCCAGGTTCCCCCCGACGGTGCCGCGGACCCGGATCTGCGGGGAGCCCACCGTGCGGGAGGCCATGGCCAGCCCGGGCAGGGCGGCGCCGAGCTCGGTGATGATCCGCGCGTAGGAGACGCCGGCGCCCAGGCGCACCCGGACGTCGTCGGCCGACCACTCGCGCAGCTCCGGCACGCGGGTCAGGTCGAGCAGCGCGCCCGGCCGGCGGCGGTCGAAGTTCAGCTCCACCATGACGTCGGTGCCGCCGGCGACGGGCAGGGCGTCGGGCCGCTCGGCGCGCAGGCCGAGGGCCTCCTCCCAGGACGTCGGCTGCAGGAAGTCCATCGGCGCTCCTCGTCCCCGGCGGGTGTCCTAGGAGGAAACAACCCGGGAAACGGCCTGACAAGAGTGCCGGGCCCGCCCGCGATCAAGGCCGCGCCGTCGGACGCCACGGCGGCCCCGCCCGCCCCGTCCGGGTCAGCGCCCGCCCTCGGCGCCCCCGCTCACCTGGCGGACGGCGGCCCGCAGCAGCGCCGGGTCGTGGGCGGGGTCCATGGAGGCGACCAAGGTCAGCCGATCCGCCGCTCCACGCTGCGGGCGGCGATGCCGCGGATCCGGTCGGCCTGGCGGGACAGCACCATGTCCAGCATCCGGTTGACCGGGGTCACCTCGCCGAGCCGGGCCAGCCCCATCCACCGCGGCACGGAGACCGTGCGGGACCAGTACGAGGTCAGGCAGCCGGCGACCTGCTCGGCCACCCGCTCGGGAGCGATCCCCCGTGACAGCCGGCCGGGGGCGTCGGCGTCGTCCACCGGCGGGGAGCCGTGGCCGCGGGCCAGCCACTCGGTGGACACCGGCCCCGGATTGATCGTGTGCACCCGCACGCCGCGGGAGGTGACCTCCCGGCGCAGGCCCTTGACGAACCCCTGCACGCCGGCCTTCGTGGCCGAGTAGACGGTGAGCGGGGGTACCTGCGACCACGCCGCCGCCGAGGCGACCGGGACGAGGTCGGCCCGGCCCCGCTCCCGCGCCGCGGCCAGCAGGTGCGGCAGCGCCAGCCGGGTCAGCTCGATCACCCCGGTCAGGTTGGCCGCGACCATGCCCTCCACCACCTCGCCGGGCATGTCCTCCACCAGCCCGGCCCAGCCCAGGCCGGCGTTGAGGACGACGGCGTCGAGCCGCCGGTGCTCGGCGAGGACCCTGTCGACCAGCCGGGCGCGGTCGGCGGCGTCGGCGACGTCGGCCACCACCCCGGTGGCCCGCGGCAGGCGGGCGAGCGCCTGGGCCAGCCGGTCGCCGTTGCGGGCGCAGGTCACCACGAGCGCGCCGCCGGCGGTGAGCCGGGCGACGGTCGCCCGGCCGATCCCGGCGCTGCCGCCGGTGACCAGGACGACGCGGTCTCGGAGATCGGTGCCGGGGCGGGGGCTCATGGCCGGTGTCCTACCCCGGGGCGACGTCGCACACAGGGCGCATCGAAAGCCGGGGAGCTGGGCATGGCGGGCAGCATGCAGTTGCCCGACCCCCGCGGTCCCCTCGGTCGTGCCCTCGCCGAGGACCTGACCTCCGGCAGCACCCTGTCCCCGGCGACCGCCGAGCTCGCCCGGCGCGGCGCGGCGTCGGCGGCCGACCCGCTGCACGACGAGGATCTCCAGCTCTCCCTCGCCGTCTGCTACGAGCTGCACTACCGCGGCTTCGACGGCGTGGACGACGCCTGGGAGTGGGATCCGGCGCTGCTCGGACTGCGCGCGCACCTGGAGCGCCGGCACACCGAGGCGCTGCGGGCGCTCGTCGGCCCGCTCGAGGTCACCGACGAGCCGATCGACCGGCAGCTGGCCGCGCTGATCGCCGCCGACGACGGCCCGTCGCTGTCGCTGTACATGGCCAAGCGGGGCACGCTCGAGCAGTGGCGGGAGTACCTCGCGCTGCGCTCGGTCTACCACCTCAAGGAGGGCGACCCGCACACCTTCGCCGTCCCCCGGCTGGGTGGGCGGACCAAGGCGGCGATGGTCGAGATCCAGGCCGACGAGTACGGCGGCGGCGCTCCCGAGCGGATGCACAGCGAGCTGTTCGCCGGCCTGATGCGCGATCTCGGCCTGGACGCCGGGTACGGCGCCCTCTGGAACGCGGCCCCGGCGGTCGCGTTCGCCTCGGTGAACACGATGTCGCTGTTCGGGCTGCACCGCCGCTGGCGGGGCGCCGCGCTGGGCCACCTCACCGCGGTGGAGATGACCTCCTCCGAGCCCAGCCGCCGGTACTCGGCCGGCCTGCGCCGGCTCGGGTTCGACGCATCGACCAGCGTGTTCTACGACGAGCACGTGGAGGCCGACGCCGTCCACGAGCAGATCGCCGCGGTGGACATGTGCGGCTCGCTGGTCGCGGAGTTCCCCGGCCTCGCCGGCGACGTCCTGTTCGGGGCGGCCTGCGCGCTGGCCGTCGACGGGCTGGCCGCCCGGCACCTGCTCGGCGCCTGGGAGGCCGGCCGCTCGGCGCTGCGCGGGGAGCAGCGGCCGGCGGCCTGAGCGTCAGGCGGGGTCGTCCCGCCGGCCGTCGCGCAGGATCCGCGCGGCCGGCCGCGGCCGGCCGGGCGCGCTCGGCGCCGAGAACCCGGTGCGCTTGTGCGTGCCGTCGCAGAACGGCTTGATGCCCGACTTGCCGCACCGGCACAGCGCCACGGTGTCGCGGCCGGGATCGATCTCGACGCCGTCCTGGTCGACCAGCCGGAAGTCCCCGCGGACGATCAGTGGACCGTCCCGGTAGGGGGTGATGGTGGCGCCGCCGTCGCGGGAGGCCACCGCTGCAGCGTCGTCGGGCAGGTCGGGACGGGCGGGGAGGGATCGCGACACGCCCCTCCCCTGCCCCGCGGACGCCGCGGGCACACCCGGACGGGCCTCAGGCCGCCGGCGGCTGCCCGTAGAAGATCTGCTCGACCACCGTCCGCGCGCGCCGGGTGATCCGGCGGTAGTCGTCGAGGAACCGTCCCGGGTCGACCTCGGGGCCGCAGCCGCAGGCCCGGGCGACCCCGGCCAGCTCCACGCCCGGCCGGGGCAGCTGGTCGCTGGCCCGGCCCCGCACCAGGAAGACGGCGTTGCGCGCCCGGCTGGCCAGCTCCCAGGCCGCCCGCAGCGCGGCCACCTGGTCGGTGTCGAGCAGCTCGGCCTCGCCCAGGGCGGTCAACGCCCCGACCGTGGAGGGCACCCGCAGGGAGTGCTCGCGCGCGGCGTGCTGCAGCTGCAGCAGCTGCACGGTCCACTCGACGTCGGCCAGGCCGCCGCGGCCCAGCTTGGTGTGCGTGGCCGGATCGGCGCCACGCGGCAGCCGCTCCCGCTCCACGCGGGCCTTGATCCGGCGGATCTCGGCGACCTGCTCGGGGGTCAGCCCGCCGGCGGGGTACCGGATCGGCTCCACCAGCTCGATGAACGCCGCGCCCAGCTCCTCGTCGCCGGCGACGGGCGCCGCCCGCAGCAGCGCCTGCACCTCCCACACCGACATCCAGCGCTCGTAGTACTCGCGGAACGCCGAGAGGCTGCGCACCAGCGCGCCCTGCCGGCCCTCGGGGCGCAGGTCGGCGTCGACCTGGACGGCCGGGTCGGGCGCGGGCTCGGCGAGCAGCCGGCGCAGGGTGTGCGCGACGGCGTTGGCCGCCGCGGTCGCCTGCGCCTCGTCGGCCCCCGGACGCGGGCAGTGCACGAACAGCACGTCGGCGTCCGAGCCGTAGCTCATCTCGCCCCCGCCGAGCCGGCCCATGCCGATGATCGCGAGGTCCATGGGGACCTCGTCGGGCGCGATCCCCGCCTCGGCCGCGTGCGCCCGGACGGCGACGTCGAGGCCGACCTGCAGGGTGGCCACGGCGATGTCGGTGAGTGCCTGCCCCACCCGGACGACGTCGAGCAGGCCCAGCAGGTCGGCCGAGGCCACCCGCAGCAGCTCGTGGCGCCGCAGCCCGCGCAGCACCTGCATGCCGGCCTGCGGATCGGGCGCGCGACCGGCGGCCTGGCGCCAGGCCGAGGCCAGCGCCGCCGCGCTGCGCGGTTCCAGCTCGGCGTCGTCGGCGAGGATCCGCAACGCCTCGGGCGCGCGGGTGAGCAGCCCGGCGACGAACCGGCTGGAGCCCAGCAGCTGGGCCAGCCGCTCGGCCACCTGCCCCTCGTCGCGCAGCAGCCGCAGGAACCACTGGTTGCCGCCGAGGGCCTCGCTGACCTTCCGGTAGGCCAGCAGGCCGGCGTCGGGGTCGGCGGAGGACGCCAGCGTCTGCAGCACCACCGGCAGCAGGTACTTCTGCATCGACGCCGAGCGGGACACCCCGCCGGTCAGCGCCGACAGGTGGCGCAGCGCGCCGTCGGGGTCGGCGAAACCCAGCGCCCGCAGCCAGTCGCCGGCCGCCTTCGACCCCAGGTGCAACCGCTCGCCGGGCACGCGGGCCACCGCCGACAGCAGCGGCCGGTAGAACAGCTTCTCGTGCAGCCGGCGCACCTCGCGGGTGTGCAGGTTCAGCTCGGCCTGCAGCACGTCGACGGCGTCGCCGCGGTGGTCGGGCTTGTAGCCCAGCGACCGGGCCAGCCAGCGCCGCTGCTGCTCGTCGGTGGGCAGCAGGTGGGTGCGGCGCAGCCGCAGCAGCTGCAGCCGGTGCTCGACGGTGCGCAGGAACCGGTAGGAGGCGATGAGCGTGGCCGCGTCGTCCCGGCCGACGTAGCCACCGGCCGAGAGCGCCATCAGCGCCGGGAGCGTGCCGCCGACCCGCAACGAGGGGTCGGCCCGGCCGTGCACCAGCTGCAGCAGCTGGACGGCGAACTCCACGTCGCGCAGCCCGCCCCGGCCCAGCTTGATCTCGCGGTCGGCCTGCGCCGCGGGGATGTGCTCCTCCACGCGGCGGCGCATCGCCTGGACCTCGGCGACGAACCCCGGCCGGTCACCGGCCCTCCACACCAGCGGCCAGATCTCCTCGACGTAGGCGCGGCCGAGGTCGGGGTCGCCGGCGACCGGGCGCATCTTCAGCAGCGCCTGGAACTCCCAGGTGCTGGCCCACTGGCGGTAGTAGGCGGCGTGCCCGGCGACGGTGCGCACCAGCACCCCGGCCTTGCCCTCCGGGCGCAGCGCCGCGTCGACCTCCCAGGCGGCCTCCCGGCAGATCCGCATGAGCGACGCGGCGACCCGGGTGGCGCTGGAGAGGGCCGGCGCCTCGGCGTCGGTCGGGTCGACCGGCTCGCCGACGAAGACGACGTCGACGTCGCTGACGTAGTTCAGCTCCCGGCCGCCGCACTTGCCCATGCCGATGACCGCCAGCCGGCAGGCCGCGGCGTCGGCGGGCTGCTCGGCGACGGCTACGGCCAGCCCGGCGGAGAGCACGGCGGCGGCGATGTCGGCCAGCTCGGCGGCGACGTCCTCGGCGGCCAGGCCCTCGCCGAGGTCGCGGCCGGCCAGCGAGAGGATCGCCCGGCGGTAGGCCAGCCGCAGTTCGGCCACCCGCTGCGGCGAGGCGTCCGGGGCGGCCTTGCCCAGCCGCACGCCCCACGGCGGGTCGTCGGGGTCGGCGCCGACGGCGGCCAGCATCTGCCGCTGCAGCCCCTGCGACGTGGGCCGGACCGAGCCCTGGCCGTCGTCATCGAGCACCGTCCAGTCGTGCGGGTGGGCGGCGAGGTGGTCGGCGAGCCCGGAGCTCGCGCCGAGCACCGCCAGCAGCCGGGCGCGCAGCAGCGCCGAGCCGCGCAGCCGGGCCAGCAGGGCCGCGGCGGACCCGCCGTCGGGATCAGCCGCGTCGAGGGCCTCCACCAGCCGCCGCAGCGCGCGGACGGCGAGGTCGGGGTCCCCGGCCCGGGCCAGCGCTGCGACGACCGGGCCGGCCTCGGGGTCGGCCGGCTCGTTGCGCTCGAGGTCCCATAGCCCGAGCGCCGGGTCCGACAGCAGCCGGGCGGCCCGCTCGCCGTCGTGGAAGCCGAAGCGGGCCAGCCGGACGACGGCGCGGCGAGGTATCTCGGGAGCTCCGCTGAGCGACACGGGACCCGCCTCAGACCGCGGCCCGGGCGCGGTCGCGGACGAGCCCGGCAAACCGGACGGCGAAGGGCGCCCACACCGCTTCGATGTCGGGATGGACCGCGGCGGCCCGGTCGGCGAGGGTCGCGGCGTCGAACGGGGTGGCGGCCACGCCCACCGGGTCGTGCTGCGCCCACGCCCGGACGATGCCCGGATCGGTCTCGATGTGGAACTGCAGGGCGTAGCCGTGCCGCCCGACGCGGAAGGCCTGGTGGGCGTAGCGCGGGCCGCTGGCCAGCAGGACCGCCCCCGGCGGGAGCTCGGCGATCTCGTCGTGGTGCCACTGGATGACGTCAGGCGAGAGCGGCACCGGGCCGAACAGCGGATCGTGCTCGGCGACGTCCCGCTTGGCGACCAGCGCCGCCCCGACCTCCGGCCCGTCGGCCCCCGGGCGCACCCGCCCGCCGGCGACCTGGGCCATCAGCTGGGCGCCCAGGCAGATGCCGAGGACCGGTGCGTCGGCGGCCAGGGCGGCGGCCAGCAGGGTGCGCACGCCGACCAGCTCGGGCGCGACCTCGGGGCCGTCCAGCGACGACTGCGGGCCGCCGGTCACCAGCAGGCCGTCGTGGCCGGTGAGGTGCTCGGGCAGCGGGTCGCCGGCGTCCAGGTGCCGCTCGTCGAGCTCGAGACCGGCGTCACGCAGCCAGCCGCCGAGCCGCGCGGGCGGGGCGGTGTCACTGGGGACGACGACGAGCAGGCGGGCGGGTCCGGCGGGCACGCCGCCGAGGGTAGTTCGCGCCGGTCGCCGTGCTGGGACCGGAGCGGCCCTCCTGCAGGGGCCCGCCGCGGCCCCGTCCCGGGTACCGCCCTGAGCTCGCGAAGGGCGGGGAGGACGGGGTCCTTCCACGGTGGGGGGCAGGAGGGTCCTTCCTCAGAGTCCGGGGAGGTAGCGCTTGAGCTCGAAGGGCGTCACGTTCTGCCGGTAGGCGTTGAACTCCTCCCACTTGTTGCGCAGGAAGAACTCGAACACGTGCTCGCCGAGGGTCTCGGCGACCAGCTCGCTGTTCTGCATCGCGGTCAGCGCCTCGCCGAGGGAGACCGGCAGGTCCTCGTAGCCGGCCGCCCGCCGCTCGGTGTCGGTGAGCGACCAGACGTCGTCCTCGGCCTCCGGCGGCAGGTCGTAGCCCTTCTCGATCCCGCGCAGGCCGGCCGCGAGCAGGACCGCGAAGGTGAGGTACGGGTTGCACGCGGAGTCCGGCGAGCGGACCTCCACGCGGGCCGACTGCGCCTTGCTCGGCTTGTAGGAGGGCAGCCGCACCAGCGCCGAGCGGTTGGCCCGGCCCCAGGTCACCGCGGTCGGCGCCTCGGTGCCGGCCAGCAGCCGCCGGTAGGAGTTCACCGTCTGGTTGGTGACGGCGGTGAACTCGCGGGCGTGGGTGAGCAGCCCGGCGATGAACTGCTTGCCCGTCGTCGAGAGCTTGATCGGGTCGGACGGGTCGTGGAAGGCGTTGCGGTCGCCCTCGAACAGCGACAGGTGGGTGTGCAGCGCCGAGCCGGCCAGGTCGGTGAACGGCTTGGGCATGAACGTGGCGTAGACACCCTGCGCCAGCGCGACCTCCCGGACCACGTGGCGCAGGGTCATGATGTTGTCGGCCATCGACAGGGCGTCGGCGTAGCGCAGGTCGATCTCCTGCTGGCCCGGGGACACCTCGTGGTGGCTGAACTCCACCGAGATGCCCATCGCCTCCAGCGCGAAGACCGCCTCCCGGCGGAAGTCGTGCGCCACGTTGTGGGTGGAGAGGTCGAAGTAGCCGCCGGTGTCGGCCGGCTCGGGCGGGCTGCCGTCC
>DATAAV010000068.1:0-1526 GCA_036259935.1 Geodermatophilus sp.
CGCGGGGGTCCTCGGGCGACGGGAAGCGGCCGTCCGGGTCTGCCTGCCAGGTCTCGATCATCGCGTCGGGGACGACGTCGCCCGCGCCGTCGAACACCCGGCCGCGGATCCAGATGCCGCCCTCGGCGCCCTCGGCGGCGGCCCAGATGCCGTCCGGCCAGGTCAGGCCGATGGCCAGGTAGGGACCGACGGTCGCGCTCGGGGTGATGCCCAGCCGGAGCGGCTCGGTGAGGAAGCCGGTGCCGCGCCGGCCGGAGCGGGGCTGGAAGGGCGTGGCCGGGTCCCGCGGCACGTCGAGCGGGGCCTCGACCAGCCGGATCAGCCCGTAGTCATAGGCGTGCCGGCGGTAGACGACGGTCGGCAGACCGGTGTCCGCGCACATGAAGAGGTAGAAGTCGTGCCCGACCAGCTCCATCTCGTGGAGGGCCTGGTCGACGGTCATGGGAACGGCGGGATGGTGCTTCTCCCGCACGACGCGGCCGGGCAGATGCTCGTCCAGATCCGTCACGTGCGGGCCCTCGGCGAGCTGACGTTCCCGCTCCAGGGCCTCCAGGCCACCGGTGTCAGGGGCGTTCCCTGTGAGCCGCACGCTCGGCGGCGTGCGCCGACCGTGGTGGACGCGGCGCCGGTCGGCCGCCCGTCGCAGCCGGTTGTCCAGCTTGGCGCAGGCGGTGTCGAGAGCGGCGTAGAAATCGGGACCGGCTGCTTCGGCCCGGATGACGGGTCCCTTGCCGCGCAGCGTGATCTCCACGCGCTGGCAGCTCGCCGACTGGCGGGGGTTCCTCTCGTGGAAGAGCTCCACGTCCATGCGGAGCAGTTTCAACTTCCCGTCGAAGCGTTCGAGCTGGCCCACCTTGTCCTCGACGTGCTGGCGGTAGTGCTCGGGCACTTCGACATTGCGGCCACGGACCACGATCTCCATGAGACCTCCCGGTTGATACGGGGTGATCGACTGAACGCTAGTCCCACTATCCGGGTCCCGACAGTCGACCGGGCGGCTCCGCGGGGTCCGGTCGGCGGCTTTCCCGGGCCCGGTGCACGAAGGGTCGAGACCCGCTGCGCGGCGTGGCGGCGACCACCGCCGCGAGCACCGGCGGTTCACCCGTTCGGTGGACGGCGGACAGCGCGCGGGCCGCCTCGGTGAGCGTCGCGCCGCTGGTGACGACGTCGTCGACCAGCACCAGCAGCGCTCTGGCCGGCAGCGGCCCGGACGCCGGCCGGGCGCGGAAGGTTCCGGCCAGGTTGGCCCGCCGCTGCGCCGCCGAGAGGCCCGCGGAGTCGGCGGCCCGCCCGCTGCGGCGCAGCAGCCGCGCCTCGGCTGCGGGCACCCCGGCCGCCTGCAGCTCGGCGACCGCGCGCCCGGTCAGCTCCCCGACGTGGTCGCGACCGCGGGCGCGCAGAGCCGCCCGGCTGCTGGGCACGGGCACCAGCAGCACCGGGTCCGCCCGATCCCGTCCGGGCACCCCGGAGGCGACCGCCGCGACGGCGAGGGCCAGCGCGGCACCCAGCGGGCGGGCCAGCTCGGC
>DATAAV010000069.1:0-17862 GCA_036259935.1 Geodermatophilus sp.
GCTGCTCACCTTCGCGTGGCTGCGGCTGCTCGGGGGCGAGAGCTGGCGGCTCTCCGTGATCACCAGCCTGGCCGTGGTGGTCGCGTTCTACCTGATCTTCGTCGTGGCCCTGTCGGTCCCGATCCCCCACCTGTTCTAGGAGGGTCCCCATGGACCTCGCCCCGGTGCTGAACGGCTTCGCGGTCGTCCTCGAGCCGACGAACCTCCTCTACTGCCTCATCGGCGTGGTCATCGGCATGTTGATCGGCGTCCTGCCCGGGCTCGGCCTGGCGGCGACGATCGCCATCCTGCTGCCGCTGACCTTCGGCATCCAGCCGGTGACGGCGATCATCATGCTCGCCGGGATCTTCTACGGCGCCCAGTACGGCGGGACGATCACCTCGGTCCTGCTCCGCCTGCCCGGCGAGGCCTCCTCCGTCGTCACGGTCTTCGACGGCCACGCACTGGCCGCCCAGGGCAAGGCCGGCACCGCGCTCGGCATCGCGGCCATCGGGTCGTTCGTGGGGGGCACCGTCTCCGTCGTCGCCCTCTCGCTCGTCGCCCCGCTGGTGGCCGGCTTCGCGCTCGACTTCGGGCCGCCGGAGTACACCGCCCTGGCCCTGCTCGGCATCCTGCTGGTCTCCACGGTCAGCAGCGGCGACCGGCTCAAGGCCGTCATCGCCGCCTGCGTGGGGCTGCTGCTCGCCGTCGTCGGGCGCGACGGCTTCACCGGCGCCGAGCGGTTCACCTTCGGCAACCTCGACCTCGCCGACGGGCTGGACTTCGTCCCGATCGCCATGGGGCTCTTCGGCCTCGGCGAGATCCTCTACAACCTCGAGGAGCGGCACCGCGCGGTGCAGGCGCCGTCCAAGGTGGCCAACGTCTGGCCCTCGCGGCGCGACCTGCGGCAGTCCTCGGGGGCCATCGGGCGCGGCTCGGTGCTCGGCTTCGTCCTGGGCCTGCTGCCGGGCGGTGGCGCCGTCCTGTCCTCGCTGGCCGCCTACGCCATCGAGAAGCGCCGGTCGAAGACCCCCGAGCGGTTCGGCAAGGGCGCGGTCGAGGGTGTGGCCGCTCCGGAGACGGCGAACAACGCGGCCGCGACGTCGTCGTTCATCCCGCTGCTCACCCTGGGCATCCCGGCCAACGCGACCATGGCGGTGATCTTCGGGGCGCTGCTGATCCAGGGCGTCACGCCCGGGCCCCAGCTGGTCAGCCAGGAGCCGGACCTGTTCTGGGGCGTGGTCAACTCCATGTACATCGGCAACATCCTGTTGCTGATCATGAGCATCCCGCTGGTGGGCGTCTTCGTCCGGATCCTGCGGGTCCGCGCCACCGTGCTCGCGCCGATCACGGTGCTCATCACGCTCGTGGGCGTCTACACCGTCCGCAACAGCGTGTTCGACATCTTCCTGGTCATCGTCTTCGGTGCCCTCGGCTACCTGATGAAGAAGCTGGGCTTCGACCCCGGGCCGCTGGTGCTCGCCTTCGTGCTCGGGTCGCTCCTGGAGAACTCGCTGCGGCGGTCGCTGCTGATCTTCGACGGCGACCCGACCGGCTTCTTCACCCGTCCCATCTCCGGGACGCTGCTCGTCCTCTTCCTCCTGGTGGCCCTGCTGCCGTCGGTCCGATCGGCCATCGCCAAGAAGCGGGCCGCCGCCCGCGAGAACCGCACCAAGGAGCTGGTATGACCGTCCTCGTCGGGTTCGTCCCCACCCCCGAGGGGGAGGCCGCCTTCGCCGCCGGCCTGGCGGAGGCCTCCCGCCGGGGCGAGGACCTGCTGCTCCTCAACTCCCCGCGCAGCGGTGCGCCCGTCAGCGCCGACGTCGCCCCGCCGGAGCTGCTGGAGCAGCTGACCGGGCGGGCCAAGGAGGCCGGCGTCCCGGTCGACGTCCGGCAGGACCCGCACACCGGCGACCTCGCCGACGAGGTGGTCCGGGTCGCCGAGGAGGCCGACGCCTCGGTGATCGTCATCGGGCTGCGCCGCCGCTCCCCCGTGGGCAAACTGCTCATGGGCAGCACCGAGCAGCGGATCCTGCTGCAGGCCGACCGGCCGGTCCTGGCCGTCAAGCCGCGCACCGGCGCCTGAGCCCGCCGCCGCACGGCGGGTTCCCGCGATAGGTTGCCCGCCGTGCAGCAGGCGGCTCTGCCCCGTCCGGCCGAGGTGCAACGCGCCTTCCGCGAGGAGCTGCCGCCCGCGCGGCGGGCCGCGGCGCTGTCGTGGCTGGCGTTCACCACGACCTTCGCCACGGTCCGGGCGGTCACCTACAGCATCCGGCGCGGGGACGGGCCGTTCCACGACGTCAGCGCCGGCGGGGTGCACCTGCACCACTACCTGTGGGGCATCGCGCTGCTGGCCGGCGTCGGCGGGGTCGCCGTCCGCGGCGAGGACCGGACCCGGCGGCACCCGGTGGTGGCGCTGAGCTACGGCACCGGGCTGGCGCTGGTCGTCGACGAGTTCGCGCTGCTGCTGGACCTGCGCGACGTCTACTGGCAGCGGCAGGGGCGCGTGTCGGTCGACCTCGGCGTCGGGGTGGTCGCGCTCGGCGGAACGGCGCTCGCGGCCGGCCCGGTGATCCGCCGGCTGGCCCGCCCGCGGCTCGAGCGGCTCGCTGCCCGCCGGCACCGGCGGGTGGCGTGACCGGCGCGCCGGCCGCGGAGCGGGCTCAGCGCGGGGTCTGCTGGTGGAAGGCCAGCTTCCACCCGTCCCCGCGGCGGACGTAGAGGCTGCTCATCAGGGCGGTGTACTCAGCCACCCCGTCCCGCGCGGCCCGCGCGCCGTAGTGGACGACGGCGGTGTCCGGCGTCGGCCGCAGGACCTGCGCGTCCTCCAGCGCGAAGGACCGCCACGGCGGGCCGGCCATGGCCTCGAGGATCTGCTGCCGGTCGCGCAGGACCATCCCGCCAGGCAGCAGCATGACCACCGACTCGTCGAGGACGCGGTCGTAGAACCGCACCGCCTCGGCGCCGCCGGCCGACAGCGCCGCCCACCCCTTCTCCTCGAGCTCCAGCACGTCGTCGCCCACGCCCGTGTCCTAGCACCGCCCGCCGTCGACGGCCAGCCGGGTCAGCCGTGCAGCGCCGCCCAGAAGGCCGCCCGCACGCCGTCGGCGCCCCACGCGTTGGGCTCGATGAGGTTGCAGAACCACAGCCGCCGGTCGGCCGGTCGCGGGTCGCCCTGCACCGGGTTGCCGGCGAGCAGCCCGTGCCCGAGGAACCGCTCGGCGATCTCGGCGACCGCGGCGCCGTGCTCGGCGGCGACGGCCCGGAGCGCGGCGTTGAGCTCCCCGATCACCGCGACGCCGTCCGGCCAGGGCGGCAGCCCCAGCCGCAGCGTGTCGCCGGTTCCGTCGCTGGGGTCGTAGACCGTGCCGACGACGATCCGCCCGCCCGGGGCCAGCGACGCGGCGATCTCGGGCAGCGCGAGGGCCACCGCCGCCCGCACGCGGCCGATCACCGCGCGGGCCGCCGCCGTGTCGCCGTAGGCGGCCAGCAGGTCGTTGCCGCCGATGGTCAGGGTCACCAGCGTCGGGCGGGCCGGGATTGCGGCCAGCCGCGGCAGCTGCAGGTCCAGCAGCGTGCGGGTGGTCGCGCCGTCGAGGGCCAGTTGGAAGAACGTCGCG
This sequence comes from Geodermatophilus sp., assembly GCA_036259935.1. Taxonomy (GTDB): domain Bacteria; phylum Actinomycetota; class Actinomycetes; order Mycobacteriales; family Geodermatophilaceae; genus Geodermatophilus. The sequence continues at coordinate 3,600 of DATAAV010000069.1, forward strand.
CCGCCGTCGAGGCTGCGCAGGTCGCGCCCGCGCCACTCGGGGAAGTCGTGGTCGCGGTTGGCGAACAGCAGGCTGGCGCCGCCGCGGCCGGGTCCGCCCGCGTAGTCGTCGATGGAGATGGAGTCGCCGAGCGCCACGTAGACCGGAGCCGCGGAGTGCGTCACGGCGCCCATCCTGAGCGCGGCCCCCGGCCCCCGCCCGTCCGGCGCGGGTTCAGCCCGCCTCGGGGGGTGCCGGAGAGCCGCTGGGCGGCAGCGCGCTGGATCTCCGTCGTCCGGGTGAGCCAGTCCAGGATCAGCGCGAGCTGCTCGGTGGTGTAGCCGGCGTAGAGCCGGTCCAGGCCGGCGAGGAGATCCGTGAACAGCTCCTCCACCGGGGGGATCCGCGCTCGGTCGATCTCCACGAGCTGCCGGCGACCGTCCTCGGGATCCCGCAGCCGGCGGATGAACCCCCGGCGCTGCAGCCGGTCGAGCACCCCCGTCACCGAGGCCGGCGCCAGACCCGTCAGCCGCGCCAGCCGTCCCGGGGACATCGGCCCCTGCCGCTCCAGCAGGTCGAGGGTCTTGGTGTCGGTCGCACCCAGCCCGAGCTTCTCGGCGACGGCGGCGTGGAACAGGACCGCGGCGGTGGAGTGCTCCCGACCGGCGGCCCGCAGCCGCGCCAGCAACCGCTCCCGCCCCTCGTCGCCCTCCCCCGTTGACGCCGCCATCCCACCCTCGCTATCTTTCGTTCGGTAGAACGAAATAGTAACCGATCCCGCTCCGTTGTGGGGACCGGGACGGCCGGCGGCGTGCCGCTGTCCGGCATCCGCTTCACCGACGCCGCGGGGCGGCAGATCGGTCACCTCGACGGCAGTGACGAGCTCGCCCGCTACGGCGCCCGCAACCACCTGGTGCGGCGCGACCGGCTGCAGGAGCAGCTGCGGCGGGCCGCCGAGGAGGCCGGGGTCCGCATCACCGCCGACGCGCGGGTCGTCGCCGTCGAGCAGGACGGCGGCCGCGTCGTCGCGCCCCTGGCCGACGGCACCACGGTTGGGGGCGACGTGCTGCTGGGCGCCGACGGGGTGCACTCCACGGTGCGCCGGCTCGCCTTCCCGGAGGCTCCGCAGCCGGCCTGCACCGGCATCCTCAACTGCGGCGGCTGGGCACCGGTCGACCTGCCCGACACCCCCGAGCAGCACATGGTCTTCGGGCGTCGCGGGTTCTTCGGCTACGTCGTCCACGACGGCCTCGCCTACTGGTTCAGCAACGTCGCGCACCCCGAGGACCCCTCCCGCGCCTCGCGGCGGGAGATCAGCGGCGGGCAGGAGCTGGCCGCCGTCCGCGCGGTGCACGCAGAGGACCCCGATCCGGTTCCCGCGATCCTCGCCGCGGCGACGTCCGTGGCCGGTGTCTGGCCGGTCTACGACGTCCGGGAGCTGCCGACCTGGCACACCGGCCGGATCTGCCTGCTCGGGGACGCCGCGCACGCGACCAGCCCCAACGCCGGCCAGGGCGCGAGCCTGGCGCTGGAGGACGCCGTCGTGCTGGCCGCCTGCCTGCGCGACCTGCCCGACCCCGCGGGCGCATTCGCCACGTTCGAGGGTCTGCGCAAGGAGCGCGCCGAGCGGATCGTCCGGCTCAGCCGCCGGCTGGGCCGGCAGAAGGTGCCGTCCCGCGCGGGCGCGTGGTTCCGCGACCGGATGCTGCCGCTCTTCCTGAAGGCGGGTGCGGCGCAGACCCGCGAGCAGTACGGCTACCGCTTCGACTTCGACGCCGCGGTCGGTTCCGGGCGGAAGACCCCCGCCACCCGGTGAGTCAGCGACCGTCTCAGCGCAGCGGGAACGAGTGGTGCTCGTGCGCGACGTGCCAGCGGCCGTTCTGCTTGCGGAGCCCGAGAGTCAGCCGCAGGCGGTGGTCCGGGTGCTTCTCGAACTCCTCGGGCATGCCGCAGCGGAGCAGGGCGTGCGCGAACGCGACGTCGGTGCCCGCGGTCACCTCCAGCGAGACGATCTCGAACAGTGCGCCCTGCCGCTGCCACTCGAAGAACGGCGGCCAGGTCGCGCGGTAGGCGTCGAGGCCGCGGACGCCGTCCTCGGGCGGCGGGACGTCGAACATCACGATGTCGTCGGCGTGCTCGGCGAGGACGCCGTCCAGGTCGCCCGCGTGCACCGCCTCGGCCCACCGCCGGACCAGCCGGCGGATCTGCGCCTCGTCGTCGGTCATCGACGCCTCCCCTCGACCGCGCGGACGGTGCGCCGTCCGTCGTGAGTGGGACCGGCACCGCCGCCGGAAGTCATCGCCCGAGGACGACCCGCGGGGGCACCGGCACGGTCTGGAGGTCGGCGGCGACGACGACGTCCCCGTCGAACTCCTCCGCGGCCTCGTCGCGGAACCGGACCGGGTCGTCGTAGCGCTGCGAGAAGTGGGTGAGCACCAGCCGCCGCACGCGGGACTCGGCGGCCACCCGGCCCGCCTCCCGGGCAGTGAGGTGGCCGTAGGCGCGGGCCAGGTCCGCGTCCTCGGAGAGGAAGGTCGCCTCGGTGACGAGCAGGTCGGCGTCCTGGGCGAGGGCGAAGACGGCGTCGCACAGCCGGGTGTCCATGACGAAGGCGAACCGCTGGCCCGGCCGCGGTGCGCTGACCTCCTCGATCCGCACGGTGCGGCCGCCGACGTCGAGCACGCCCGCGCGCTGCAGCCGGCCGACGTCGGGCCCGGCGACGCCGTGCTCGGCCAGCCGCGCGGGCAGCATCCGCCGCCCGTCGGGTTCGACCAGCCGGTAGCCGAACGCCTCGATCCCGTGGTCCAGCCGCCGGGCCTCCAGGGTGCCGAAGCCGCCGGTGGCGACCGGGCCGTCCCCGGTCACCGGCTGCGGGCGCAGGTCGAGCAGGTCGTGGAACACCGACGCGTGGCGCAGCCGGCCGAAGAACTCCTCCCCCGACGCCGGGTAGTGGGCCGGGACGGGATGGGCCACCCGGTCCAGGGACATCCGCTGCACCACCCCGGGCAGGCCGAGGCAGTGGTCGCCGTGGAAGTGCGTCAGGCAGAGGCGGGTGACGGCGCTGCTGGGAACGCCGGCCAGCAGCAGCTGCCGCTGCGTGCCCTCCCCGGGGTCGAACAGCAGCCCCTCGCCGTCCCAGCGGAGCAGGTAGCCGTTGTGGTTGCGCGACCGGGTGGGCGCCTGGCTGGCGGTGCCGAGGACGACCAGCTCCCGTGCCGACACCCGGAGGACGCTAACGGCGCCTGCGCCCCTCCGCCCCCGGGGCGGGCGGTCCGAGGACTCCCCCGGACGCGCGGGCCGGGCTCCGCCCGGAGGCGGCCGCCCGGCCCGCTGGTCGTGCCGCTCAGGCGTTGGCGGGCTCGGCCACCCGCCGGCGGCCGGCGATGAGGGAGTCGACGCCGAAACGCCCGGCGCCGGTGGCGGCGAGCAGCAGGGCGGCCGCGCCGAGGACGAGGACGAGCTCGTAGCCGCCCTGGTCCACGAACAGCCCGGCGCCGGCGTGGACGAAGGCGAAGGCACCGATCATGTCGACGACCAGCAGCAGGCCGGCCACCGGAACCGCGAGGCCGAGGATCAGCGCGGCGCCGCCGGCGAGCTCGACCAGGGCGGCGAACCACGCGGCGCCGGTCGCGGCCGGCACGCCGACCTGCTCGAAGAACGCGGCGGTGCCGTCGATGCCGTTGGTGAACAGCTTCTGCCAGCCGTGGGCGAAGAACACCAGGCCGACGGCGACACGGGCCACGAGGAGGGCGAGGTCACGGGCGGGAGCGGGCACGGTCATGGGAAGTCCTCTCGACGGGGGGACGGATCGGGCGGCCCGGCGGGGGCGGGCGGCACGTCGGCGCGCGACTGCGACAGGACGCAGAACCCTGAACCGTCAGTATTTGAACGGACAACTACACCGTAGGGGCGATCCGCGGCTGTGGCAAACGACCACGTCACTTGGGCAGAACGCGGTCCTTCGGCTCGGCGGCCGCTGTCCCGTCAGCCCCTGCGGAGCGGCGGGACTGCCGACGGAGGACCGCCTTTCCCGGCCCCGAGCAGGCTGCCATCGTGGGGGCATGACGGACTCGATCGTGCCGCCGGAGGGAGTCCACCTCACGACCGGCTGGGAGGCCGATCTCGCCGAGCACGACACCCTCGTCCGCCAGGCCGTGCTCGTCCACGCCTCGTGGCCGGTCGCGGTCGCCCGCAGCGCCGGCCGGCCGTGGTCGGCGGGGCCCCGGTGGGCCGGCGGCTGGATCGGCGATCGGGGCGCGCTGACCAATCCCGTCGTCCTCACCCAGCCGCCCGCGGACCCGGCCGCCGTCGTGGCCGAGATCGAGGCACTGTTCCCCCCGCACGTGCCCTACCTGCTGCTGGACCCGTGGCCGCTGCCGGACCTGGCCGGGCTGGGCCTGGTGCTCCTCGGCCATCCGCCGCTGATGGCCCGCCTCCCCGCACCGGGCCCCGCCGCGCCGCCGCCGGAGGTCGAGGTCCACGAGGTGCGCACCCCCGAGGAGCTCGTCGTGGCCGAGCGCGTGCTGGTCGAGGGGTATCCGATGCCGGATCTCGAGCCGCTGCAGCCCGGCGACCTGCTCGGCCCCGCCATCCTGGGGACGGCCACGCGGGTCTGGCTGGCCCGGACCGACGACGGGCCGGCGGCTGTCGCGGCCGCCCACGAGCACGCCGGCGTGACCCTGGTCGAGTACGTCGCCACGCTCCCCCGGGCCCGTGGCCGCGGAGCCGGGGCGGCGGTCACCTGGGCGGCGACGCTCGCGAACCCCACCCGGCCGGCGGTGCTCATCGCCAGCGACGACGGGCGGCCGGTGTACGAGCGCATGGGCTACCGGGCGATCGAGCGGTGGAGCGCCTGGCTCCGCCCCGGGAGCTGACCGCCGCCGGGACCGGGGGCGTCGGTTCAGGCGGTCGCGCTCTCGTCGGCGTCGGGCTGCGGCGACGGTTGCGGTTGCTCGGCGTCGCGGCGGCGGGCGAACCGCGCGGCGAGCCGGTGGGGCAGCCGCCCGGCGGCACGTCCGGACCCGGGCCGGGCGGTGCGGCGCCGCAGCCGCCGGCGGGCGCCCGACGTCCTCCGCGTGAGCGCCGGCTGCGCGGTGTCCTCCGACGCCTCGCCGGTGGCCGGCTCCTCCGCCGCGCCGGGTCCGGGGGCGGCCGGCCGGACGCGGGCCAGCGCTCCGGCCCGGGCGGTCGAGAGGGCCCGCACCAGGGCCGGTGGCGCGGACCGGGCCCGGACGACGACCCGCTCGGCGGCGACCGCCGTGGGGGCCAGTCCGGCACGGAGCCGGGCCAGACCGCGCGGGGCGGGCTCGGGGACACCCACCCCCTCGGGCAGCGGTGCGCGGGCACCCCTCTTCTCGCGTTCCCAGCGGGCGGTGCTGCTCCGCGCGAGGACGATCACGAGCGCCGTCATCAGGACGAACCCGACCACGGCCACGGTGGCCCACAGCATGACGGCCCACCCCTCGTTTGCGGCCGCGTCCGTTCCGGCTCCCGGACGTCCGCAGCTCCGGGACAACGATCCCTCGGCGGCCGTGGCGCGACAAGGAGGCCCGGCGCGGCGACCGCGGACACCTGGGTGGGAGCTCAGGCCTCGCAGGCGAACAGCGAGGTCAGCCCGGCGATCCGCAGCACCTGCTGGAAGCGGGCCGTCGTCCGGCGGACGACCGCCGGACGGCCGGCGCGGGCGAGCTCCTGCGCCCACCGCACCAGCAGCGACAGACCGGTCGAGTCGATGTAGGTCAGGGCGCCGACGTCGACCGCCACGAATCCCAGGCCGTCGAGATGCCCCTCTTCCTGGGCGTGACGGACGACCGGGGCGTCCACCTCGCCGCGCAGGTGCAGCACCCGGCCGGCGGGCTCGTCCTCCACCGCGATCGAGCCGCTCAGCGGCTCCTCGGTGTGGCTGAAGAGACCCCCCATGGCGCCTAGGGTGACGGCGGCGGGGAACGGCAGCAAGGGGGATTGCCCCGGGTTGCTTGACACGCGGACCGCCGCGGCTCAGAGTGCGGCCCGGCCCTCGCCCCGTGTCCGGAAGGTGTGCCGGCGGATGACCTCGGACGACGACGTGCGCGCGGTCCTGGCCGCCGAGGACCGCCGGTACCGGGCGATGCTCGACGCCGACCTGGCCGCCCTCGACCGGCTGTGCGCGGACGCCCTGAGCTACGCGCACTCCAGCGGCGCCCGCGACACCAAGGCGGCCTACTTCGAGAAGCTGCGCGCCGGCTACTACGTGTACCGGCGCATCGACCACCCGGTGGAGCGCGTGGAGGTCGTCGGCGACACCGCGATCGTGGTCGGCCGGATGACCGCCGACCTCGACGTCGACGGCGTCCCCAAGACGATCGACAACAACGCCCTCGCGGTGTGGGTCCGGACCGGGGACGGCTGGCAGCTGCTGGCCTACGCGCCGACCCCGCTGCCGGCCTGACCGTCGGAGCCCTCGCCCTCAGGGACGCCGGGGCACCGGCCGCACCTCGCGCGCGCTCTCCAGGCGGTGCCCGGCGTCGCACACCAGCGCCAGGTGCACCGGCTCGCCGCACTCCCGGTGCCGCAGCTCCAGCGGCGCCGTGCCGCCGTCGCTCAGGTAGCGGTCGCCCCATTCCATGAGCGCCACCAGCGTGGGATAGAGGTCGAGGCCCTTGGCGGTCAGCCGGTACTCGTGGCGCTGCCGCTCCCCCTCGGCCTGGTAGGGCACCCGGCGCAGGATGCCCTGCTCGACCAGCGTGGCCAGCCGGTCGGTGAGCACCGCGCGAGGGGCGCCCAGGATCCGCTGGAAGTCGGCGAACCGGCGCACGCCGAGGAAGGCCTCCCGGAGGACCAGGAGGCTCCACTTCTCACCGACGACCGCCAGCGTCCCGGCCACCGAGCACCGGGAGCGGTCCCACAGGGCCTCGCTCACGTGCCCAGCCTAACCTGCCTGAGTTCACTTGACGAACCGATCTCGGAGGAGCAAAGTTCACTTCACGAACTCAGGGAGGCCGTCATGGACATCCAGGTGGAGACCCGACCGGTCCGGCCGGACGACGAGGAGCGCTTCCGGCGGCTGTGGCCGCGGCTGTCGCGGGAGACGGTGTACCGCCGCTTCCACGCCCCGCTGCACGGACTGCCGCGCGACGCCGTCCGCCGGCTCGTGACCGTGGACCACGACCGGCGGGAGGCGCTGGTCGCCGTGGTCGGGGACGAGGTGGTGGGGGTGGCCCGGTACGACCGCTCCCCCGCCGACCTGTCCACCGCCGAGTTCGCCGTCGTCGTCGAGGACGCCTGGCAGGGGGTGGGCATCGGCCGCCAGTTGCTCGTCGAGCTCACCGGCCTGGCCGCGCGCCGCGGCGTCCGCACGCTGAGCGCCTCCGTGCAGGCCGACAACGACCGGATGCTCTGGCTGATCCAGCGGCTGTCCCCCGGGGCGACGTTCGTCCTCGACACCGACGTCTACGACGTCACCGCGCCGTTGCCCGGCGCCCCCGCGCTGCTCGCCACCGCCTCGTGACCAGGAAGGGAACCGTCGTGAACCGTCTGCGCACCGCACTGGCCCGCCGCCGGGCACTCCGCACCCGCGTCCGCGAGGAGCGGGCGCTCCAGCGGGCGCTCGCCGCCGCGCCGACCGTCGAGTCCGCCCACGAGATCGCCGCGCTGGCCGCCCGCCGCTGACCGCCCGCCGGGGCCGGCCCCCCGGCGCCGCCCCGCGATCATGGAGTTGTCGACCTCTCGTCGGCCCCTGAGAGGTCGGCAACTCCACAATGATCATGGAGAGGCAGCTCAGGGCACGTCGATGGTGACCGCCGCCTGCCGGCCGTCGGCGCCGGGCTGCCCGCCGGTGCGGGGGCTGACCACGCGGGAGACGCAGGTCTGCAGGCGGTCGCCCGCCCGGTGCTGGGCGTCGCTGAGGAAGACGTCGCGATGGTCGATCACGCCCTCGACGCCGAGGACCTTCACCTGGCACAGCCCGCACTCCCCGCGCCGGCAGTCGAACATCATGTCCGCGCCGCTGGCCTCGAGCGCCTCGAGCATCGACACGTCGTGCGGCACCAGCGTCTCCAGCCCCAGCCGCGGGATCTTCACCGTGAACGCCTCGGGGGCGAACCGGCCGCTGCTGCCGAAGGTCTCGAACCGCAGGTCCGCCGGCCGCCGTCCGGCCGCCGCCCACGCGGCCTTGATCGCGTCGAGCATGGGCGTGGGGCCGCACACGTACAGCTCGCCGCCGGCCGGGACGCCCGCCACCAGCTCGGTCACGTCCAGGGAGCTGCCCTCGTCGTCGATGCGCAGCTCGAGGCGGTCGCCGTGCTCGGCCACCAGGTCGTCGAGGAACGCCATCAGCGTGCGCGAGCGGGCACCGTAGACGAAGCGGTAGTCCGCGCCCCGGGCCTTGAGCGCCTTCCCCATGGCGACCAGGGCGGTGATCCCGATCCCGCCGGCGGCCAGCACGTAGCCGGGCCGGCCGAAGGTCAGCGGGAAGTTCTGCAGCGGCTGGGTGATCGACACCTCCTGCCCCCGGCGCAGGGAGTGCATGTACGCCGAGCCGCCCCGGCTCTGCCGGGCCAGCTGCACGCCCAGGATCAGCTCGGTGCCGTAGGCGCCCATCCCCACCACGGAGTAGGAGCGGACGTCGGCGCGCCCGTTGACGTACACCCCGATGTCGATGTGGCTGCCCGGCGGGGCCGGCGCCTCCAGGTGCTCCGGTTCGAGCACCACCTGCCGCACGTGCTGGGCCACGTCGCAGACGTCGAGCACCCTGGCCTTGCGCCACCGCTTGTGGCTCGTGGCTCCCATCCCGGCGTCCCGCGTCAGAGCCCGCGGCCCATGAGGCCCGCCGCCGGCTGCTCACGGTGCCCGGCGATGCCGCCGGAGACCTCCGCGGCCTGGCCGGTGCGGCTCTCCTGCCGGCCCTCGGCGGCGTTGGCCGCGCCGGTCACCGCACCCATCGCCACCGCCGCGTCGCCGGCCGTCTCGCTCGCCGTCTCGGCGTCGGCGCCGGTCTCCTGGTCGATCATCCGTTGCACGATCCGGCGGGTCCACATGCTGCCGGCGTCGATGTTGAGGTTGTAGAAGTCGTAGCCCGGGTTGGCCTCGATGCCCCGCTGCTGGGCCTCGAGCATCACCTCGTCCTCGAAGAAGACGTTGGACACGCCCTCGCGCAGGCGGGTGGTGATCACCTGCTTGTCCAGGCACCAGTCGCGGGCGAAGGCCCACAGGTAGAAGCAGGTGCGGTCGGTCTCCGGGGTCATCGTGTTGATCACCGTGCCGGTGACGCCCTGGCTGCGGTCGCCCTCGGGCGCGCCGGTGCCGGCCTTGGCCACCCCGACGTCGATCGCCACGGTGGACGGTGCGGTGTAGTGGATGATCTGCCAGCGGTCGACCGGACCGGTGTAGTCGGGGAACCGGTCCTGCAGGTTGCGCCTCCAGAAGGGCGGGGGGTCGATCCCCAGCATCCACTTGGTCACGGTGACCGTCCGGTCGGTGTGGGTGACCTCGAACTCCGACTCCGACAGGGACTCGTGGCCGATGCTCGACCCGTGCACGAACTGTTCGTGCGTGAGGTCCATCAGGTTGTCGACGATCAGCTGGTAGCTGCAGTTGACGTGGATGGTCTTGCCGTCGCCGGCCCAGTCCGGGTGCTCGTTCCAGTAGAGGTCAGGGACCAGGTCCGGGTCGGCCAGCGCCGGGTCACCGGGCCAGACCCACACGTAGCGGTGCCGCTCGACCACCGGGTAGGAGTGCACGGTGGCGCTCGGATTGATCGTCTCCTGCGCCGGCATGTAGGTGGCGCGGCCGTCGGCGTCGTAGCAGATGCCGTGGTAGCCGCACATGATCTCGTCGTCACCGCGCAGCCTGCCCATCGACAGCGGCGCCAGCCGGTGCCAGCACGCGTCGGCCAGCGCGACCGGCCGGCCGCTGGTGGTGCGGTAGAAGACGATCGGCCGGTTGGCGATCGTCTTCGGCAGCAGGTTGCGGCCCACCTCGTGGTCCCACGCCGCGGCGTACCAGGCGTTGGCCGGGAAGTGCCGGAACTCGGCGTGGGCGGTCGGGCCCTGACCGGGTCGGGTCATCTGTCCATCCCTCCGGGAGCGCCGTGCGGCGCAGCCTCTGGTTCGTGCCGCCCGGTGCGCGGGACGCCGTCGGTCGCCGCCGCGTCCGGGGGTCAGGCCGGGATCGGGTCCTCGTGGTGGGCGGGGGCCTCCCTGACCAGCGCGTACAGGAAGAAGGAGACGATCATGATCCCCGCGGCGAGGTACACGCCGGGCGCCCAGCTGCCGGTGGCGTCCCGCAGGATCCCGCTCACCACCGGGCTCAGCACCGCGCCGATCTCGGAGACGAGGTTGAGCATCCCGAAGGCCGAGCCGCGTTCGCTGGCCGGGACCAGGTCACCGGTCATGCCCTGGACGATCGGCTGCAGGGCGTTGAAGAACACCCCGGAGGCGAACAGCAGCAGGCCGAGCAGGCCCAGCGACGGCTGCCCGCCACCGGAGATGCTGAACCCGAAGATCAGCACCAGGACGGAGTAGACGCCGGTGCAGACCAGCGCCAGCGGCTTGCGGCCCCGGCCGGTGCGGATCGCGCGGTCGGCCAGCCAGCCGCCCACCGGGAACCCCAGGATGCCGGCGCCTGCGTTGAACGCGGCGGTCAGCGCGGCGGCGAGCAGACTGCTCTGGGCGGCCTCGCGGACGATCTGGACCGACCAGAAGCTGAAGAACCACAGGTTCCACAGGATCGCGATGTAGGCGACATAGATCAGCCACATGTTGCGGTTGAGCAGCGCCGGGCCCCGGCCGGACTGCTTCACGCTCCGGACGATGATCACGATGTAGACCAGCGCGATCACCGAGGCGAACGTCGCGGTCAGCCACTCCGGCCACGCGAAGGTCTCGGCCAGCAGGAACAGCCCCACGATGACCAGGAAGGTCGGCAGGGAGAACAGCACCAGCCGCAGGAACGGCGGGCCCAGCCGCAGGGCGCCCTCGAGCCTGGTCCGGAAGAAGGCGTAGGCGATCGCCACGACGACGAAGGTGAAGGCGGCGAAGACGAAGAACGGCATCCGCCAGGCGCCACCCCCCATGCCCAGCGAGGCGCCCCAGTTGATCAGGATGGGCGTGAAGATGATCCCGATCGTCAGGCCGATCGACAGACCGGTGATCACCACGCCCAGCCCCAGTGTCCGCTTGGCCACCGGCGTGTGGTTGATGATGAGCGTGCGGTCGTTCGAGTAGAAGACGCCCTCCCCGAGGCCGGTCAGGACGCGGAAGGCGACGAAGGCGACCAGGCCGGTCACGAGACCGGAGACCACGGTCAGGACACCGGCGGCGAGCAGCGAGACGATGACCATCTCCCGGTGCCCGAACCGGTCGCCCAGCCGGCCGCCCGGGTACTGGGTGAGCATGTAGCCGAGGAAGAACATCGAGCCGACGAGGCCGCCGACCGTCGCGGGATTGGCCGCGTCACCGATGAAGCCGGCCTCGTTCTGGATCATCCAGGCGATGACCGGTCCGGTGACCGTCCGGTCGGCGTAGCTCACCACCCAGCCGAGCAGCAGCACCATCCACAGGGCCCGGTACGGGGCGACGGGATGTCCGGCCTGGTGTGCGTCGAGCAGCTGCTCGTTGGCCGACGTGTCGTCCTCGAAGCCTCGCGCTGTCATCGCGCCTCCAGACGAGCTGCTCCGTCGTGCGAGGACCGCGGTGGCCCGAGCCGGGCGAGGGCCGCCGCCCCCCTGCCCCTCCGCACCGGACGACGCACGTCGGGCCAGGCTCCTGTGATGCTAGTCACATGGATCAGCGACGCATCCCGAACGGCGGGGCCGAGCCGGGCGCCGCGCCGCTGGACGCCGATGTGAACGTGCGTTAACTTCTGCGGGCGGTGTTAGTGGCGGTTAACACCGTTCGGCGACAGACCGGAGGGCAGCGTGGCCGAGGCGGTCCTGACATCGCGCGTCGACGTCCGCAGCGAGGCGTTCACCCGGAACGCCGGAGCGCAGCAGGCCCTGGCCAAGGAGCTCCGACACAAGCTGGCGACCGCGGCGCTCGGCGGCCCGGCCCGCACCCGGGAGCGGCACGTCGCCCGGGGCAAGCTCCTCCCCCGCGAGCGCGTCGACACGCTTCTCGACCCGGGCAGCCCGTTCCTGGAGCTCAGCCCCCTGGCCGCCGACGGCATGTACGACGGCGACGCGCCCGGGGCCGGCGTCATCACCGGCGTGGGACGGGTCGGCGGCCGGGAGGTCGTGGTGGTCGCCAACGACGCCACCGTCAAGGGCGGCACCTACTACCCGATGACGGTGAAGAAGCACCTGCGGGCGCAGGAGGTGGCGCTGCACAACCGGCTGCCCTGCGTCTACCTCGTCGACTCCGGCGGCGCCTTCCTGCCCATGCAGGACCAGGTCTTCCCCGACCGCGAGCACTTCGGCCGGATCTTCTTCAACCAGGCGACGATGAGCGCCCAGGGCATTCCGCAGATCGCCGCCGTCCTGGGCTCGTGCACCGCCGGTGGGGCCTACGTGCCGGCCATGGCCGACGAGGCGGTCATCGTCCGCGACCAGGGCACGATCTTCCTGGGCGGCCCACCGCTGGTGAAGGCCGCGACCGGGGAGGTGGTCACCGCCGAGGAGCTCGGCGGCGGGCTGCTGCACAGCCGTACCTCGGGGGTCACCGACCACCTCGCCGACGACGACGCGCACGCCCTGCGCATCGTGCGCGACATCGTCGGCCGGCTCGCCCCCCGCTCCCCGCGCCCCTGGGACGTCGCGCCGACCGCGGAGCCGGCGGTCGACCCCGCCGAGCTCTACGGCGTCGTGCCGGTCGACCCGCGGATCCCCTACGACGTCCGCGAGGTCATCGCCCGGATCGTCGACGGCAGCCGGTTCGGCGAGTTCAAGGCCGAGTACGGCAGCACCCTGGTGACCGGGTTCGCCCGCATCCACGGCCACCCGGTCGGCATCGTCGCCAACAACGGCGTGCTCTTCGGCGAGTCGGCGCTCAAGGGGGCGCACTTCATCGAGCTGTGCGACCAGCGGGCGATCCCGCTGCTGTTCCTGCAGAACATCACCGGCTTCATGGTCGGCCGCCAGTACGAGGCCTCGGGCATCGCCAAGCACGGCGCGAAGATGGTCACCGCCGTCGCCTGCGCGCGGGTGCCCAAGCTGACCGTCGTCATCGGCGGCTCGTTCGGCGCCGGCAACTACTCCATGTGCGGCCGGGCGTACAGCCCGCGCTTCCTGTGGATGTGGCCGGGCGCGCGGATCTCGGTCATGGGCGGCGAGCAGGCGGCCTCGGTGCTGGCCACCGTCCGCCGCGACCAGCTCGGCGACGCGTGGAGCGCCGAGGACGAGGAGGCGTTCAAGGCCCCGATCCGCCGGCAGTACGAGGAACAGGGCAACGCCTACTACTCCACGGCCCGGATCTGGGACGACGGCGTCCTCGACCCGCTCGAGACCCGCACGGTCCTCGGCCTGGCGCTCTCGGCGTGCGCGAACGCGCCGCTGGCGCCGGTGTCCTACGGCGTCTTCCGGATGTGAGCAGCATGAGAACGACGCCCGAGCGAGCATCGCAGGGAGCGCCAGCGACCGAGGAGCGGAACGAGGGCGGAGTCGAATCATGAAACTGTTCGAGACCGTTCTGATCGCCAACCGCGGCGAGATCGCCGTCCGGGTGATCCGCACCCTGCGTCGGCTCGGGATCCGCAGCGTCGCGGTCTACTCCGACGCCGACGCCGGCGCCCGCCACGTGCGGGAGGCCGACAGCGCCGTCCGGCTCGGCCCCGCGCCGGCCCGGGAGTCCTACCTGTCGATCGAGCGGCTGATCGACGCCGCCGTCCGCGCCGGGGCGCAGGCGGTGCACCCTGGCTACGGGTTCCTCGCCGAGAACACCGCCTTCGCGCAGGCCTGCGCCGACGCCGGGCTGGTGTTCGTCGGGCCGCCGGCGCTGGCCGTGGAGGTGATGGGCGACAAGATCCGCGCGAAGAAGACGGTGAGCGCCGCCGGCGTGCCGGTCGTGCCGGGCCGCACCGATCTCGGCATGACCGATGACGACCTGGTCGCCGCCGCCGCGGAGGTCGGCTACCCGGTGCTGGTCAAGCCGTCGGCCGGGGGCGGTGGCAAGGGCATGCGCCTGGTGCACGAGCCCTCGGCGCTGCGCGACGCGCTGGCCTCGGCGCGGCGCGAGGCGGCCGGCAGCTTCGGCGACGACACGCTGTTCCTCGAGCGGTTCGTGCCGCGGCCACGGCACGTCGAGGTGCAGGTCCTCGCCGACACCCACGGCACCGTGCTCCACCTCGGCGAGCGCGAGTGCAGCCTGCAGCGCCG
>DATAAV010000070.1:0-12005 GCA_036259935.1 Geodermatophilus sp.
GGCCGGGCCGAGCTGGGCCGAGGGCAGCGGGCTGCCGGAGTTCACGGACGCCGAACTGGTCCGCGCCGAGCTGGAGGTGCTCGGCCTGGACGCCAGCCGGCACGTCGTCGACTTCTACCGGCCCTTCCTCGCGTCGATCGGGGCGGTGCCGGCCGGGGAGCTGCTCGGCTGCCGCAGCGGCGCGGAGGTGCTGGTGGCCGGGGTCAAGGTGGCGACCCAGACCCCGCCGATCCGCTCCGGACGCCGGGTGGTGTTCGTGACCCTCGACGACGGCACCGGGTGTGCTGACGCCACGTTCTTCGAGGATGCGCAGGGGCCCTACGCCGCGACGGTGTTCCACGAGTGGCTGCTGGTCATCCGGGGGGTGCTGCGCCGCACCGGTCCGCGCGGGGTGTCGCTGCGGGCCACCGGGGCGTGGGAGCTGCCGGCGCTGCACGAGGCGTGGGAGACCGGGGGGCCGGCGGCGGTCGCCGAGCAGATGGCCGCGCCGGGGGAGTACACCGAGGCGGCGATCGCCGGTGCGGCGGCCTCCCACGGATCCCGGCCGGTGATGGTCAAGCCGGTGCTGGTGCACCCGACCGGGTTCCGGATGTCGCCCTACGCCGACATCAAGCCGGCCGGCGACGACACCAAGGTGGCCGCACAGCGCGCGGCCGCGCCGCGGAAGCTGTGGCACTCCAGCCCCGGCAGCTCGGGGCACTGAGGCACCGGGCGGCCGGACCGAGCACCGGAGGAGCACCGGACGAGGCCCCACCGCCCCTGCCGCACCGACCGGCGGCCCCGCCACGCCGGGAGGCGGAGGAATTGCCCCGCCGGGACGGTGGCGCGCATCATCCGGGCACATCCACCGTTGACGTCGTCACCGATCTTGATCGTGGGAGTGCCGTGCTCCACACGCGGATGCCCGTCCTGGCCGCGACCGCGCTCGTGCCGGCAGTCTGCGGCGGCCTGCTCGACGAGGAGCCCGATCCGGACGGCCTGCTACCCGAGTGATCCGCTCGCGGCCCGGCTCCGCGCAGGCCCGCCAGCAGCAGCGGGCCGGCCTGCGCCGGGTCCACCCCCGGGCGGCCGGGCGCGGCGGATTGCTGCTGGCCGCCGTCCTGCTCGCCGGGCTGAACCTGCGTGGGGCGATCGCCGCCGTCTCGCCGGTGCTGCCGGAGGTCCGTGCCGAACTCACGCTCTCACCCGCGCTCGCCGGGCTGCTCACGACGCTGCCGGTGCTGTGCTTCGCGGCGCTCGCGCCGGCCGCGGCCTGGGTCGGCCGCCGGATCGGCCCGGAGCGGGCGGTCCTGGCCGGGCTGCTCGCCATCGCCGCGGGCACGGCGCTGCGCGTCCTCGACGGTGCCCCCGTCCTGCTCGCCGGCACCTTACTGATCGGCGCGGCCATGACGCTGGGCAACGTCCTGCTGCCGGCGGTCGTCAAGCGGGAGTTCTCCGCGCGCGCCGGATCGGTCACCGGCCTCTACACCGGCGCGCTGACCGCCGGAGCCGCGCTCACCGCGGCACTCACCGCCCCTCTGGCGGCCGGCTGGGGGTGGCGCGGCGGCCTGGCCGCCTGGGCGGTCCTGGCGCTCGCCGGCGCCATCGTCTGGATCGTGGCCACCCGCGGAGCAGGCGCCCCCGGAGCGCCACCGGGCGCTGCCGCCGGGCGCGGAGGGCTGTGGCGTTCCCCGGTCGCCTGGGCGCTCACCGCGGTCCTCGCGGCGCAGTCGGCGCTGTACTACGTGATCACCGCCTGGCTGCCCACCGTCCTGGCCGAGGACGCCGGCGCCGACCTGGGGACGGCGGCGCTGGCCGCCTCGCTCTTCCAGGTCCTCGGCATCCCCGGCACGGTGCTCGTCCCGGCGCTCGTGGGCCGCCGGCGGGGCCAGGGCTGGCTCGGCATCGTGATCGCCGCCGCGTGGGGGCTGACCGCGGCCGGCCTGCTGGCCGCGCCGACGGCCTGGCCGGTGTGGGTCACCGTGGGCGGGCTCGCCCAGGGGGCGGGCATCTCCCTCGCCTTCACCCTCGTCGTGCTCCGCGCCGCCGACGAGGACGCGGCGCGCCGCCTGTCGAGCATGTCGCAGCTGGTCGGCTACGGCGTCGGCGCGCTCGGCCCGCTGGCCGCCGGCGGCCTCTACGCCGCCACCGGCGGATGGACCGCGCCCCTGCTCCTCCTGGTGGCGCTGAGCGCCGGCATGGCCGCGGCCGTCCTGGTCGCCGGGCGCCCGGTCACCGTCCGCGGGAAAGGACTTCCACATGGTGGAAGTTCCGTACCGCGGGGCCGGTGACCGGCGTCACCCTCGACGGCACCGACAGTTCCGAGTGGAGGCACTGCATGACGTCGATCGTCCGCAACCAGTGGTACGTGGCCGCCTACGGCCGGGAGATCGGGCGCGAGCTGTTCAGCCGCACCATCTGCGGCGAGTCGATCCTGTTCTGGCGGACCGAGGCCGGACAGGTCACCGCGATGAGCGACCGCTGCGTGCACCGCCGCTTCCCGCTCTCGGAGTCGCCCAGCCACCTGGTCGGTGACACCGTGGTCTGCGGCTACCACGGCTTCACCTACGGCGCCGACGGCGTGTGCGTGGCGGTGCCCGGCCAGACCCGCATCCCCCGCACCGCGCGGCTGAAGGCCTACCCGGTGGTCGAGCAGGACAGCTTCGTCTGGGTCTTCATCGGCGACCCGGACAAGGCCGACGCCACCCGCATCCCGCGGGCACCCTGGCTGGACATGGCGGGCTGGACGACGGTCAGCGGCATGGAGCCGCTGGCGGCGCGGGCCAGCCTGCTCATCGACAACCTGATGGACCTCTCGCACGAGACCTACCTGCACGGCGGCTACATCGGGACGCCGGAGGTGGCCGAGACGCCGATCACCACCGAGGTCGACGAACAGGCCGGGATCGTCTACGTCTCCCGGCACATGGCCGACGCCGCCTGCCCGCCGTTCTACGCCAAGAGCACCGGCATCGAGGGCCGGATCACCCGCTGGCAGGACATCGAGTTCACCCCGCCCTGCCTGTACAAGCTGCACAGCCGGGTCGCACCGGTCGGCGTGCTGCCCAACGAGGACGGGTCCGACCCGAACGGCTTCCACGTCGAGGTCGTCTACGCGATCACCCCGGAGACCGAGCACTCCACCCACGACTTCTGGGCCGTGGCCCGCGACTTCGCCCTCGACGACGAGTCGGTGTCGGACTTCCTGCGGGAGAGCAACCGCACCGTCGTGCTGCAGGACGTCACCGCCCTCGACGTGCTCGAGCAGGTGATCGCCGGCGAGCCCGACGGCTACCAGGAGCTGTCGATCAACATCGACACCGGCGGGCTGGCGGCCCGGCGGCTGATGGCCAAGCTGGCCGCCGAGGGCGACGGGGCTCCCGCCGCGGGCGCGCGCCCGGCGGCGGCACGGGCAGCGGCGCAGGGAGCCCCGGCACGGTGAGCACGGGAAGCACGGGAACCGGCGGCCCGGGCGAAACCTCCCCTGACCGCGCGGGCATGACCCTGCCCCCGCCGCGGGAGGTGCTCGCCGGCGAGCAGGTGCTGCGGGTCAACTGGCTGCCCGGCTCCGACCGGCTGCGCGGCCGCTGCCACTGCGGCGCCGAGGCCGAGGGTGAGGACCCGGTGGAGATGTGGGAGTGGCTGCTCGCCCATCCCGACCACCCCGCCGGCGGTCCCGGCGGCCCGCCGCAGCCCGCCGTCCTGCCGCCCCCGCCCGCGCACGTGATCACCGACCCGTCCCTGGTCCGGTCGCGCACCCCTGTCCTGGTCTGAGCCGCCGGCACCCGGTCCGCGGGAAGGAGAACCTCGTCGCGGGCCGGGAGCCGGCGTGCCCGTCGTCGAAACGGAGATCCGCGTTGTCCACCACCCGCGAGGAGGTCGACCTGCGGCTGCAGGTCGCCGCACGGACCGTCGGGGCCGAGGGCGTCGTCGTCCTCGACCTGCGCGACCCGTCGGGCGCCGATCTGCCGGCCTGGCAGCCCGGCGCGCACATCGACCTCGTGCTGCCCGATGGCCTGACCCGCCAGTACTCCCTGTGCGGGACCCCCGCCGACCGCGCCGTCTGGCGGATCGCCGTGCTGCGCGAGCCGGAGAGCCGCGGCGGGTCCGCGCGCGTGCACGAGGAGCTCGCGGAGGGCGTCGAGGTCGACGTCCGCGGCCCGCGCAACAACTTCCCGCTCGTGCCCTCCCCCCACTACCTGTTCGTCGCCGGGGGGATCGGGATCACCCCGATCCTGCCGATGCTCACCGCCGTCGAGGCGGCCGGCGCCGAGTGGGAGCTGCACTACGGCGGGCGCAGCCGCCGCTCGATGGCCTTCCTGGAGTCCCTGGAAGACCTCACCGGCAACCGGGTGACGCTCCATCCGCAGGACGAGGTCGGCCTGATCGACCTCGACCGGATCCTCGGCACGCCCCGACCGGACACGCTGGTCTACTGCTGCGGCCCGGAACCCCTGTTGCAGGCCGTCGAGGAGCGCTGCGCGGCCTGGCCCGGGAGCAGCCTGCACGTGGAGCGGTTCACCCCCAAGGAGGTCGGCGAGCCGGTGCTCACCGGCAGCTTCGAGGTGGAACTGGCCGCCAGCGGACTGGTGCTTCCCGTGCCGCCGGAGAAGTCTGTGCTGGAGGTCGTGGAGGAGGCCGGGATCCCGGTGCTCTCCTCGTGCCAGGAGGGGACGTGCGGCACGTGCGAGACGGCGGTGCTGGAGGGGATCGTCGACCACCGGGACTCGCTGCTGACCCCGGCCGAGCAGGCCGCGAACGACACGATGTTCATCTGCGTGTCCCGCGCGGCGTGCCCGAAGCTGGTCCTCGACCTCTGACCGGGCGGCCTCCGACCGAGGGACCGGCGGCCGAGCGCCGGACGGCGGGCGGCAAGCTGCTCGCCGTCCTCGACGCGTTCAGCCGGGAACGGCCCGCGCTCACCCTGTCAGAGATCGCGCGGGCGGTCGACGTGCCGCTGTCCACGGCGCACCGCCTGGTCGCCGAGCTGCGCCGCTGGGGCGGGCTGGAGCGCGACGTCGACGGCCGGTTCCGGATCGGGCTGCGGCTGTGGGAGCTCGGCGCGCTGGCGCCGCGCGGCCTGGGCCTGCGCGAGGCGGCCCTGCCGTTCATGGAGGACCTCTACGAGGTGACCCACCAGAACGTGCAGCTGGCCGTGCGGGACGACACCGAGGTGGTGTTCGTCGAGCGGATCGCCGGACGGGACGCGGTCAGCGTGCTCACCCAGGTCGGCGGGCGGTTCGCGATGCCGCCCACCGGGGTGGGCCTCGTGCTGCTGGCCTCGGCCCCCGTCGAGGTGCAGGAGCGGGTGCTGGCCGGGCCGCTGCAGCGCTACACGCCGCACACGGTGACCGATCCGCGCCAGTTGCGCCGGGTCCTGGCCGAGGTGCGGCGCACCGGCGTGGCGGTCAGCGACCGGCAGGTGACCCTGGACGCGGTCTCGGTCGCCGCGCCGATCCAGGTGCGCGACACCGTGGTGGCGGCGCTGTCGGTGGTGGTGCGGGGAGACTCCCCGGCCGCCGTCCGCAGCGTGACCCCCGGCGTGCGGGCCGCGGCCCGCGGCATCTCCCGCGTGCTCACCCAGTCGGCGGCCGGCGGATGGCCGTTCGACCCGCGGGACGTTCCCGCGCAGGACCTCGGCTGAGCCGACCACCGCATACGGAAGGGACGCAGATGGAGATCACCGCCGCGGTCGTGGACGGGCTGCACGAGCCGTTCGTCGTGCGGGACGTCGAGATCGACGAGCCGGGACCCGGGGAGGTGCTGGTGAAGGTCGCGGCCACCGGCTTCTGCCACACCGACGGCATCGCCCGCGACGGCGACCTCCCGTTCCCGCTGCCCGGGGTCCTCGGCCACGAGGGGGCCGGCACGGTCGTCGCGGTGGGGGACGGCGTCACCGAGGTGCGCGAGGGGCAGGCCGTCGTCATCGGCTGGCCCTGGTGCGGCGCCTGCCGCAACTGCCTCGACGGCGAGCCGCGGTACTGCCTGCGCCTCGGGGAGCTCGTGGCCGGCGGGCACCGCCTCGACGGGCCCGCCGCCCTCCGGGAGAAGGACGGCCGGCCGCTGGCCAGCCACTTCTTCGGTCAGTCCTCCTTCGCCACCTACTCGCTGACGACCGCCGCGGCGCTGGTGCCGGTCCCCGAGGGGCTGCCCGTCGAGCTGATGGGGCCGCTGGCCTGCGGGCTGGCCACCGGGGCGGGCGCGGTCTTCTCCACCGTCCGGCCGGCTCCCGGCACGTCGATCGTCGTCTACGGCGCCGGCACCGTCGGGCTGGCGGCGATCATGGCGGCCCGCAACTCCGCGGCCACGGTGATCATCGCCGTCGACCGGCACGCCTCCCGGCTGCGCATGGCCACCGACCTGGGCGCGACCCACACGATCGACGCCGGGGAGACCGACCCGGTGCGGGCGGTCGCCGACATCTGCGGCGGCCCGGCCGACTTCGCCCTGGAGTGCACTGGCGTCATCCCCGTCGTCCGGCAGGCCGTCGACTCGGTGGGGATGCGCGGTACGTGCGTGCTCATCGGCGGCGCCCCGGCCGGCGCGGAGTTCACCGTCGACCACATCACCACGCTGTGGGGCAAGACGATCACCGGCGTCCTCGGCGGCGGCGGGCGCAGCCG
The DNA here is from genome assembly GCA_036259935.1 of Geodermatophilus sp. Lineage (GTDB taxonomy): Bacteria > Actinomycetota > Actinomycetes > Mycobacteriales > Geodermatophilaceae > Geodermatophilus. The sequence goes on from DATAAV010000070.1 coordinate 6,603, forward strand.
GCGGCTGATCGGGGCGCTGATGGACCTCCACGCCGCGGGCCGCTTCCCGTTCGACCGGCTGGTCCAGTTCTTCCCCCTCGACCACATCCAGGACGCCGTCGAGGCCTCCTACAGCGGAGCGGTGATCAAGCCGATCCTGCGGATGCCCGACTGACCCGCGCTCGTCCTGCCCCCACCCCGCGCTTCATCGCGACAAAGCGCGTCCAGGCCCTGGTACCGGTCGAGATCGGCGATCTCGACGAGGAGCGCCGCGCCCGCCGGCTTCCGGTGGTGGGCCGGTCGCGGTGGGCGGTAGCTTGCGGACCCCGCGTCGAACCACAGGTCAGCGAGCAGCGGTTGGGGGGCAAGGGTGCCCGGACGACGGTCCATCTGCTTCTACACGCCGTCCACCGATCCGTCGGGGATGGGGGCGCACATGCTCGACCTGGTCGCCGAGTACTCCCGAACGGCCGACGTGTCGGTGCTGATGCGTCCCACGGTGGGCGGCCGACGGCTGCTGGACCGCGCCGCGGAACTGGGGGCCAGGACGCTCTGCCTGCCGTCGCCGCGCGACCCCCGGTTCGGGCCGCTGATCCGCGGCTTCCTCGCCCGCCGGCCCGCCGACGTCTTCCACTGCCACGTCGGCACCGGGGCGGAGAACTGGGACGGCGTCCGGCTGGCCCGCGCGGCCGGGTGCCCGGCCGTGGTGCAGACCCAGCACCTGCCCTTCCTGGTCTCCCATCCGCGCAAGCGGCAGGCCTTCCACCACGCCATCGAGGAGGTCGACCGGCTCATCGCGGTCTCCGAGGGGCTGCGACGGACCTACGAGAAGATCGGCGTCCCGCCGGCCCGGTTCACCACGGTGCCCAACGGGATCGCCCCGCTGCGGTCGCGGCTGGGCCGCGACCGGGCCCGGCAGATCCTCGGGCTGGGCCCGGACCAGCCGGTGGTCCTCACCGTCGGCCGGCTGACGCACATGAAGGGGCAGTGGCACCTCGTCGACGCCGTCCCCGACCTCGTCGCCCGCTTTCCCACGCTCGCCGTCGTCCTCCTCGGCGACGGCCCGCTGCGCGACTCCCTGGCCAAACGGGCCGTCGCGCTCGGCGTCGCGGGCACGGTCTGCTTCCCCGGGCACCGGACGGACGCCCGGCTGCTCATGGACGCCGCCGACGTCTTCGTCCTGCCGTCGCGGCACGAGGGCATGCCGCTGGTGGCGCTGGAGGCCATGGAGGCCGGCCTGCCGGTGGTCGCGACCCGGGTGATCGGCAGCGCGGAGGCGGTCGTCGACGGGGAGACCGGCGCGCTGGTGCGGCCCAGGGACCCGGCGGCGCTCGGCGCCGCGATCGCCGCCCTGCTGGCCGATCCCGCGCTGCGGCAGCGGCAGGGGCCCGCCGGGCGGCGCCGCTACCTGGCCGAGTTCACCCGGGAGCGGATGGCCGCCGCCACGGCCGCCGTCTACGAGGAGGTGCTCGCCGCGGCCGGCCGGAGCCGCGCCGGGAGCCGGGGGTGAGCCGGCTGCGCGTGGCCTGCGTCGGCACGGGGTTCATCGCCGGCCGGCACCTCGCGGCCCTGTCCGGCTTCCCCGACGTCGAGATCGTGGCGGTCGCCGACGCCGTGCCCGAACGGGCCGCGGAGGTCGCCGCCCGGTACGGGGCGCGGCCGTACGAGGACGGGCTCGCCCTGCTGGAGACCGAGGACCTCGACGCCGTCTGGCTCTGCGTGCCGCCCTTCGCGCACGGCCCGCTGGAGGCCGCGGCGATCGCCCGGCGGCTGCCGTTCTTCGTGGAGAAGCCGCTCGCCCTCGACCTGACCACCGCCCAGGCGCTGGCGGACCAGGTCGCCGAGGCCGGCCTGGTCACGGCGGTCGGCTACCACTGGCGGCACCTGGAGCTGGTGCAGCGGGCCGCCGACCTGCTGCGGGACGCCCCCGCGCAATTGGTGACGGGGTACTGGCTGGACCGGACCCCCGGCGCGCCGTGGTGGTCGCGCCGCTCCGGTTCGGGCGGCCAGGTCATCGAGCAGACCACGCACATCTTCGACCTCGCCCGCGTGCTCGTGGGGGAGGTGGACACCGTCGCGGCGCTGGAGCGGGCGGCACCGGGCGGGGCCGACGGGGAGGTCCCGGTCACCGCCAGCGCGCTGCTCGGCTTCGCCTCCGGCGCGGTGGGCAGCATTTCCTCGGCCCGTGTCCTCGGCTGGCGGCATCGCGTCGGGCTGCACGTGGTGGCCGAGGGGGCGGCCGTGGAGATCGGCGAGCGCGGCCTGAGCGACCACGAGCTGCGCGTGGTGACCGCCGCGGGGGAGGAGGTCCTGCGCTCCGAGGAGGACCCGATCGCCCGCGAGGACCGGGAGTTCCTCGACGTGCTGCTCGGCCGGGCCGCGGCCGTGCGGGTGCCCTACGCCGAGGGGCTGCGGACGCACGCCCTGGCCTGCGCCGCGGACCGGTCGGCCCGGGAGGGCACCACGATCCGACCCGGGGACTGACGGGGCGCCGGCGGCCACCGGGGAACAGCGAGCAGAGGAGAGGCGATGGGGGAGCGACCCGTCCGGTCGATCGGCGTCCGCGCTCCGGGCGAGCCGGTGATGCTCGACGACGTCGAGCCCGAGCCGGGGCCCGGGCAGGCCTGGGTGCGCACCGAGTGGAGCGGGATCAGCGCCGGGACGGAGGTGGCGCTGGTCCGGGGCACCGATCCGCACCACCTGCTGGGCTGGGATCCCGACCGGCGGTCCTTCACGGCCGACGGCGTCCCGGCCGGCTACCCGATCCTCCGGCTGGGCTACATGGAGGTCGGCCGGGTCACCGAGAGCCGCACCGAGGCCCTGGCCGAGGGATCCCTGGTAGCGGTGGCCTACGGCCACCGCACCGGGCGGTGCGTCGACCCGGCGCAGACCACGGCGATCCCGGTGCCCGACGACCTCGATCCGCTGCTGGGCGTCTACCTCGCCCAGATGGGGCCGATCTGCGTCAACGGCCTGCTGCACGCCGCCGCCGACCTCGCCGGCCCGGGCGCCGACGTCGGCGCCGGCGTCCGCGAGCGCCACGTCCTCGTCACCGGCGCCGGCGTGATCGGCCTGCTGAGCGCCCTGCTCGCCGTGCGGCACGGCGCGGCCGACGTCGTGGTCGCCGAGCCCTCGCCGGAGCGCCGCGCCGTCGCCGAGGCGCTCGGCCTGGACACCCTCGACGACGCCGACGGGGGCGCGTGGGCGCAGATCAAGCAGCGGTGGCGGCACGGCCCCGGGGACGCCGGCGCCGACGTCGTGTTCCAGTGCCGCGGCCACGACGTCTCGCTGTCCACCGCGCTCAAGGCGCTGCGGCCGCAGGGCACCGTCGTGGACCTCGGCTTCTACCAGGCCGGCGCCGAGGCCGTCCGGCTCGGCGAGGAGTTCCACCACAACGGGCTGTCCATCGTCTGCGCGCAGATCGGCCGGGTGCCCCGGGGGATGGCCGCGGCCTGGCCGCGCGCCGCGCTGGCCGAGGTCATCCTCGACCTGCTGCGGGCCCGGGGAGCGGAGGTGCGCACCCACCTGGTCACCGACGTCCTGCCCTTCGACGACGGCCCGGGGCTGCTGGCCGACCTGGCCGGCCGCCGGCTGGCCATGCCGCCGCTGCAGGCGGTGCTCCGGTTCGACACCGACTGATCGCCCCGGGTGTGCCGCACACCGGCGCGGGGAACGGCACGGGCATGTCCAAGAAGCCCAACCAGCAGGAGCAGCAGGCCGCGGCCCGCCAGGCGAAGAAGGAGGGCATGTCGCCCAGCGAGGCCGGGGCGACAACCGGCGCGTCCAAGCAGATGCGCCACGTCAGCAAGGGCGACGACCGGCACGAGCACTCCAGCGCCCAGGGCAAGAGCAAGACCTGATCCCGGGTTCCCTCAGCACGGTCCGCGCCGCCGCCGGCGCGGACCACGACCGCGTGCGCACGTGCCACCGACGGGAGGACACCCATGGCCATCGCCACGATCAACCCCGCCACCGGGGAGACCCTGAAGACCTACGAGCCGCTCACCGAGGAGGCGCTCGAGGAGAAGATCGCCCGCGCTGCGGCGGCGTTCGACAGCTACCGGCTGACACCGGCCGACAAGCGCGCCGGCTGGCTGCGCGCGGCCGCCGACGTGCTCGACGAGGACGCCGACGACGTCGCCGCGCTCATGACCACCGAGATGGGCAAGACCCTGGCCGCGGCGAAGGCCGAGGTTGCCAAGTGCGCCAAGGGGCTGCGCTACTACGCCGAGCACGGGCCGGAGTTCCTGCGGCCGCAGCCGGCCGACGCGGCCGCGGTCGGTGCCCAGGAGGCCTACGTCGTGTACCAGCCGCTGGGCGTGGTCCTGGCGGTCATGCCGTGGAACTTCCCGCTGTGGCAGGCCATCCGCTTCGCCGCCCCGGCGCTCATGGCGGGCAACGTCGCCCTGCTCAAGCACGCCAGCAACGTGCCGCAGACCGCGCTGTACCTGGAGGAGCTGATCCGCAAGGCCGGCTTCCCCGCCGACGTCTTCCAGACCCTGCTGATCGGCTCGGGCGCGGTCGAGCGCGTCCTGCGCGACGACCGCGTGATCGCCGCGACCCTCACCGGCAGCGCCCCGGCCGGGCAGTCGGTGGCCTCCATCGCGGGGGACGCGCTGAAGAAGACCGTGCTGGAGCTCGGCGGCAGCGACCCGTACATCGTGATGCCGTCGGCGCACCTGGACCGGGCCGCGGAGGTCGCCGTCACCGCCCGCTGCCAGAACAACGGCCAGAGCTGCATCGCGGCCAAGCGGTTCTTCGTCCACCGCGACGTCGCCGAGGAGTTCACCCGGCTGTTCGCCGAGAAGCTCGCCGCGCTGACGGTCGGCGACCCCATGGACCCGGACACCAAGGTCGGCCCGCTGGCCACCGAGTCCGGCGTCGAGGACTGCGAGCGCTACGTGCAGGACGCCGTCGGCAAGGGCGCCACCGTCGTCGTCGGCGGCAAGCGGCCCGACCGGCCCGGCTGGTTCTACGAGCCCACCCTGGTCACCGGGGTCACCCCCGAGATGGCGATGCACGCCGAGGAGGTGTTCGGGCCGGTGGCGGCGCTCTACACCGTCGACAGCCTCGAGGAGGCCATCGCCATCGCTAACAGCCACCCGTACGGGCTGGGCGCCAACCTGTGGAGCGAGGACCAGGGGGAGCGGCTGCAGTTCATCCGCGACGTCCAGGCCGGCATGGCCTTCGTCAACGGCATGGTGACCAGCTATCCCGAGCTGCCGTTCGGCGGGGTCAAGCAGAGCGGCTACGGCCGGGAGCTGACCGAGCTGGGCATGCGCGAGTTCATGAACACCAAGACGGTGTGGATCGGCCCGCGCAGCAGCGAGCAGGCGGAGGGGGACACCGGGGCGGCCGCCTCCGAGTGAGGCCGGCGGCGTCCACCGACCGGCCCGCGGCGGCGGTCAGCGCGCAGGCGGCGCG
>DATAAV010000071.1:0-17465 GCA_036259935.1 Geodermatophilus sp.
GACTGACCAGGCTGGGCACCAGGAGCACACCCGTGACGAACTGACGGATGGTTCGGCCGCGGCTGATGCGGGCGATGAACAACCCGACGAACGGCGTCCAGCTGATCCACCAGGCCCAGTAGAAGACCGTCCAGCCGCGCAGCCAGGCAGCCATCGCATCACCGCCGGTGGCCTCCGTGCGCGCGGCCATCTCGCCGAGGTCGGAGAAGTAGCTGCCGACCGCGTCGGGGATCAGGTTGAGGATGAAGATCGTCGGGCCGACGACGAAGACGAACAGCGCAAGGAGCAGGGCCAGGACCATATTGGTGTTGGACAGCCACTGGATCCCGCGGGCGATGCCGGAGACGGCCGAGGCGACGAATGCTGCGGTCAGCACCGCGATGATCGCGACCAGTACGCCGTTGCCGACGTTGCCGGCCCACCCGAGGATCTCGACCCCGCTGCCGATCTGCAGAGCGCCCAGGCCGAGGGAGGCCGCCGACCCGAACAGCGTGGCGAAGATGGCCAGGACGTCGATGACCCGGCCGGCCGGACCGGTAGCCCGCCGCTCGCCGAGCAGCGGGATGAACGCAGAGCTGATCAGCTGACGGCGGCCCCGCCGGAAGGTGCCATAGGCAATGGCCAATCCGACGACGGCGTACAGGGCCCACGGGTGCAGCGTCCAGTGGAACAGCGTGGTGGCCATCGCCGTCTGAATAGCCTCGGACGACTCGGCCTCGGTCGTGAGCGGCGGCGGTGAGGCATAGTGCGAAAGCGGTTCGGCAACCCCGAAGAACATCAGCCCGATGCCCATGCCGGCGCTGAACATCATCGCGATCCACGAGACGGTGCGGAACTCCGGCCGCTCGTCGTCACGCCCCAGCGGGATCCGCCCGTACTTGCTCGCCGCAAGCCAGATGACGTACACCACGAAGGCCGACGCGAGCAGCACGAACAGCCAGCCGAGGTTGCCGGTGATCCAGCCGAGAACCGAACCGCTCGCGGTGCCCAGACCCGTGGGACTGGCGAAGCCCCAGATCACGAAGCCCAGTGCCATGACCGCAGCGACGGCGAACAGAACCCTGTCCACGGCCCAATGCCGGTCGGCCACGCAGGGGGGTGGTTTCGCGATCGCGGGGTGGATCCCGGTCACGGTCACATCGGTGACAGGGACCGCGGACCCCTCCTCCCCGTGCCGATGTGCCCCGATGACAGCCGTCGGCTCGGCAGCGACCTCATCAGGTCGGCCGCTCAGCGGGCGGGAGGTAGAGGCTTGCTCGCGACGCGATGGCTCCATGACAGTCCCCTATTGTGTTGCGTCTGCTGAGACCCGTTTCGGAAGAGGGAACCAGAGGCTGCACTGCGGATCAAGGGTCCGAGGTGATTTTCCGCACAGTGAGACCTCGGCGGACACTGTCCGTGCCGCACTCGTGACGAGCCCGGTCGCCCGGACCACCCCTCTGCCGGTTGGTGCTGCCGTTGGTCGCCGGCAGTGCTCAAGATCGCGTCGAACCACCGTCGAGGACGCGCACCTTCTCCGCGAAGAGATGCCCGGCGACCGGCTCGAGCCGCGGTTCCGCCTGATGCCGGCAACCGGGCAGCGCCGCGGCGAGGCCCTTGCCCTCCGCCGGCGGGACGTCCACCTCCATGCCGGGATGCGCGGGTCCGCTGGACGTTTGACCCGCACGCCACGAAGACCGCAGCTGGGCGAGCCCAAGACGGACGGGTCCCGCCGGACCGTGCCGGTCCCCCGCTCCGCCGTCGAGACACTGAAGGCTCACCGGGCCCGGCAGGAGGACGAACGACGCGCGGCCTCAGACACGTGGCGAGAGCACCGACTCGTCTTCACCACGGAGATCGGGACGCCGCTCGAGCCGCGGAACGTGCTGCGGCGCTGTGAGCAGCCCGCGCAGCGCGCCGGCCTGATCGGGGGTGCACCTGCACACCCTCCGCCACTCAGCAGCGAGTTCCCGGTCGACCGTCGGCACCCACACGAAGGTCGTCCAGGAGCACCTGGGTCACTCGTCGTACGCGATCACCGCCGACATCTACGGCTACGTCGGCCCCGCCCTGCAGCGCAAGGCCGCGGACCGGCTCGACGCCACCCTCCGGTGGTGACCGTTGCTGTACCCCGGCGGCGTTGCTGTACTCATGCGAAAGGCGGGCCGGCCTCCTCGGCCAACCCGCCTCCGACCTGCGGTTTCGCTGTCGGGCTGACAGGATTTGAAGCTGCGACCCTTGACCCCCAGGCGTCGGCAGCGTGTTCGCGATGGTTCACCGAAGTCCGTCTGCGCAGGTCGAGCGGCATACGGAACGACGGCGCACCGCAGGGAACGAGGGCGAATCCGGTGCAATGGTGGCCAAAATGGTGGTCAGAAACGGTCCTCGCGACCTGCCCCGATGAGCCGACTCGCTCCCCGGATCGACGCCCCTCCAAGTCGTTGAGAGTCCTCGCCGGAGGCGTCGGGTCATAGTCGGCTTGCCGGCGTCCACAAGCACTGAACCTCCAGGACACTCTCCGAGAGCAGCCGAGGCGTGTGCCGGAGCGCGCCGGGCCAGGTGGCACGCGCCGGACGGCGTTTGGGGTCCGCTGCCTAGGGTGGCGGCGTGTTCTTCCTCTTCGGCTTCGGTACCAAGCAGCAGGACCTGGGCCCCGCGGAGGTCCGTACCTGCCCGCGCTGCGGCAACACCACACAGTGGGCGCGGGTCCGGCAGGTCAAGCAGCTCACGGTGTTCTTCGTGCCGATCGCTCGGTGGGGACGCCATCAGCTCGAGGTCTGCGGGGTCTGCGGCACCGCCGTCGGGGTCTGAGCACACCCTCAGGAGTCCGATGATTGCCCGCCCGGCAACAGCCATTCCTCCAGTTGTCCTCCGGTGGCCCCTGAAGGCCCTCGGACCGTCCACTCGGCATGGCACAACGACAGCCGCACCGCAGTATCCAATGCGCGCTGAGTCGGTCCGAACAGCGCTGAGATCCCTGACGACCCCGAGCCCCCAGTCGCATTCGGGGCATTCGCGGGGGCTCGCGAAGGTGCTATAGCCGCAGGTCAGCTGCTCGTGGTGTCCGTTGCCTTTCGTCCCGATTCGCGGCCGTTCGGAGGGCATTGCTGTACCGGTTGCTGTACTTCCCCCGGCGCTCGGGCAAGGCATCGATTCGAGTTCGGCCTGTGAGATGCGCTGAGGTGCCCCCGGAAGCGTCCCCTTCCAACAGGGCTGCGGAACCGAGAGCTCGGCCCGGCGCCCGCGTGCCAAAGACGACTGGGACGGCACCCGGGACACGGAGTGCTCACCCGATCCTGCTGCACAACCGAGCGGATGCGGCCCCATCAGGGACAGCTAAGAATTGGCGCTGCGGCCCGAGCAGAGCAGCACCTACCGGCCGTCCAAGCCGGGGACCCGTGGCGATGCAGCGACCTCCTCAGTGCTGGCGGCGGCCACCAATTGTGACGTTCGGGCTCCCGTCATGACCGATCACCGAGCGTGGTGGCCCCGCTGTGCCGCTGCTCATGGCGTCCGTCGCCACGAAGGCGACCAGAGCGGCGGCGCCCGCGCTGAGGACATGCCATAGGCCATGGAACTGCCACAGGCCGTCAGGTCGGCAGAATCGAGAACTCGAACGTCCGCAGGCATAGGCCGCTCCTGCCGTCGCGGCCGCGAAGAGGAATCGACGCCCTGCCCGCGTATCCGCCAGAGTTCCGGCAGCTGGCAACAGGAGGAGCGATCCCAACGAGACTGCCGCGTACAGCGACCCATCATGCCAGCGGTGGGATGGCCCGGGCCCCCAGGCGTGAAACTGCGCGCTCCCTGCCATGACAGCGAGAAGCGCGCCGGCATACGCATCAAGCTCGATCCGCAGCAGGCCGGTCGAGCGCCGAGCCGCAATCAGGACGGGCAGGCTGGCCACCCCGTATGCCGCGCTGGTCAGCGTGTTGACCGGTTGAGCTATGCCGTGGTCACGAACGCGCTCACAGTCCGGGGTCTGCGCCAAAACAGTACCTCCTGAAAGACGAGCAGCTGGCCGACGAATCCGGTGGGTGCTTCACCCCCCCCACAAGACCTCGTCGAGCCAACGGCGGCCGTAGAACCACCCGGTGCCGGCTGGTGCTTGAGGCGGATCACCGCCTGGAGGAACCGGTCCCGCTCGGCGTCCGACAGGTCGGTCGCCTCGCTACGGACGTCCACCGGAGTGTCCCCTGCCGTGGTCGTGCTGGAAGTCCGGGCCGTGCTCGTGCGGGGAGTCTGATCGTGCACGAGGTGGCCGGTCGCGGTCACCGGGTCAGAGCCGCCAAGAAGGCCCGGGTGGGGTCGTCGCTGAGGCGCGTCACCAGCTCGCGGGAGGTCTCCGCGGTGCGGATCGGAAGCACCAGCTCGATCTGGTACATGCTCGCCGGCCCGAGCCCGATCTCCAGCGTCCGCCCGACCGGTGCGAGACCACGGTGATGTCCGCGCGCTGCGGCCCCACCGGGCCGCAGTGGACCGCGGCCTCGAGCAGGCCGGCGACGTCGCGGTCATCGGGCCGTCCGTTCCGCCGGGGCCGGAAGTCCAGGTCCGCACCCTTGGACGCAGAGCCGCGCACCAGCGGCCGCGAACGAGGGCGTCTGCGCGGCCATCCCGATCGGCCGTGGTGCGGGCCGGCTGCCGGGCTAGCGTTGCGCCGTGGCCACCGCTTCTCTCCGTCCGCCCTGGTTCGGCAACAGAGGGGTGCAGGTACTCGCCGCCGGGGCGCTCGCGTACAACCTCGTACAGCTGGTGGAGCAGTTCTTGGACGCCGCGTGGGGGCAGGCGTTCCTCAGCTTCGCCTGGAGCGTTCTGTTCGGCTACGTGCTGGTCGAGTCGTTGCGCTTCCGCCGCCATCAGGATGCGGCCCGAGACGAGCCGGTGGAACCCAACGACTGACCGGGCCAGCCCGCGACCACCAGGAGGGCCGCGCGGGAGTCTGGTCCTGAGCCTCGTCGGCCTCTTCCTCGGACTCCTGAGCACGGAGCGCGCTGGTCGGCGACGCCGAAACAGGGCACCACCCCGGAGGCCGCCTGATCGACGTTCTGAACCCAGCATCATGACCAGGACGGTGGGCTCAGTAGGACCCGCACCGCTGATGGCTGCCCCTCACGTCGACGCACGACCGGGCATGAGCGGAAGATCCGGGGGCGGGGATCTCGGTCCGTTGTCGGCCGTGGATCAGTTGCCAGCGGCGCGGTAGGCCTTGAGCACCTCGTCCTTGATGCGGCCCCGCGGCGAGACGGTCAGGCCGTTGGCCGCGGCCCACGCGCGCACAGCGGCAGTGTCGACGCCGTTGAAGGCGGGTTTGACGGCCTGCGCAGAGGCTTTAGGACGGCGGGCCGGCTCCGCGGACTGGTCCGGCGCGGCCTCCTGCTCGGAGTCGGCCTCACCGAGTCCGCCGGCGGCCTCGTCCGACTCGCCCTCCTCGGATCCATCCTCCGCAGACGCGTCGGGCACCGACGCGTCCTCGTCGGGCTCGTCCGCCACGGACTCGTCCGGCTCTTCGTCGGACTCGTTCTCGGCGGACTCCTCCTCCGTCGATTAGGCGGTCGCGCGGGCCGAGGTGGACCACTTCAGCTCCAGCTCCAGCTCGATCCCGTCGCCGTCGACCGCCACCTCCAGCTCGCAGCGGAGCTGGTCGGCCACCGACAGCTCCAGCGTGCTGCTGCCCAGCCGGACGGTGACCTTTCCGTCGTCGCCCAGCCCCTGGGCCAACTCCGCGATGAAGCGCGCGGCCTCCTGCCGGCTCAGCGCCTGCTTCTGCTCGACCCTCACATCCGACACGGCCTTCTCCGTTCCTCAGCACCCGCCGCGCGGCGCAATGGCCGAGCTGGCGGGGTGCGCCACCCACCGTGGCGCACTCAAGCCCCGCTCGACCGCCATTGCCCACAGGGACGCCGGACCTACCCCCCGGGGCGAAGAGTCTGCACCTGCTGCGTGCCTGGCACCTCGCGTCCCAATCGTTGATCCGGGACGCGGGCGCCGCGGGTCGTGGCCGGCCAAGCCAGGCCGCGGATGGTCCCCAACCCGTAAAGCTGAGGTCGGTACGTGGCGTGGGTCAGCTCGTCTCCCACCGCATCGCCCGCCGCTGGTGCGGCAGGGTGCCGCCCCAGATGCCGAAGCGCTCGTCCGCCGCCAGGGCGTAGCTCAGGCAGGCAGCCGCGGCCGGGCACTCCCGACACGCGGCGATGGCCATGCGGGCGAGCGGCCCCTCGGCCTGCTTGCCATCCGGCCACCACGCCTCCACGTCGGAGGTCTGGCACGGCACGGTGCCGACCGCCTCGAGCAGCGCAGTCAGCACCAGCCATTCCGCCGCCGCCCGTGGGTCAACTGCCCACAGGTGGCGGTCGGGCGACACGTCACGGCCCATCGGACTATTGCGTCACAGGCAAAAGGTGACGCGGTGGAGGCACGCGGAGGTTGCTCGGCTCGCCTCCCCCGCCACCGGGATCTGCCGTGGATGATGACCGCCGCGGGTGGCGAGGTGTCGAAGTGGGCGGGCCTTCACCCTCATCGGGCCTGCCGAGCCTCCGGATCCACGGTGCGCAGTATCGGGAGCAGCCGGACGGCGTCCGCGTGCCGGCGCCTGCTTCCCCATCAGGTGACTGAGTCAGGGTTCTGGCCGGTGGCAGCCGCCCCGCGCCCGTTCGTACCCGAGCGAGGGCTGGTGAGCCGGCAACCGGAAGTCCCCGGAAGTGCCCGGCTGACCTGCGTCGGGAGACCGCATCGGTGCTTCGACCAGGCAGATATCGCTGACCGTCGATGGCCGTCAGAGGCACTGATCGCCCTTGTATGGGCGCGGTGTCAGCGCGGGCGACCCGCGAGCATGAGGTAGGCGAAGCGGGCCGACTGCTCACCGTCGGCCGTTCCCGCCGGCTGCTGGGATGGCCGCGCCGAGGCTTCACGACCGCCCCTCTGCGGGAACGCGGAAGCCGCCGGCCCGCCAGCCCGATCGAGCCCCCGCCACGACGGCGTTGAGGCCCATGGCGAGCACCGCGGCGATGACCGCGACGGTGTTCACGACGGCCACGACGCCGGCCACGGGATTGCCCCAACTGCGATAGATCACCGCGGGGGTCTCGGCCCGGGCACCGAGAAAATGCACCCACACCACCAGCGCGCCCAGCAGCAGCGCCGTCACCAGCCAGTAGCGGGCTCCGACCCGGCTCCGGGAGGTCAGCCAGATCCCCACCCCCAGCACCCCGTAGACCCCGATCAGGCTGGCGGTGAACGGAGTGAACTGGGGCAGGAACGGCCAGCCGCTGTGGTTCCAGGAGGGATCCAGTCCGCGGTCGATCACGTAGTAGCCCCGGATCACATGGTCGAGGAAGTGCAGCGTGGCCACCCCGACCGTGACCCAGGCGATGAGCAGGGTCCGCCGACAGAGCACGTCGGCGGACGCTGCGCTGCGGATGCTCGGTCGCGAGGCCATGGCGCCTCCCACACGAACCGGATCGGTCCCGTCCAGCGTGGACCACGAACAGGGCGAGGCAAAATTTGCGCTGCCCCGAGCTTGGTGCCGGTGCACGCATACGCGTCACGTCCCGGAAGGGTCGAGAACGACGTCATCGGTGCCGGAGGGACAGGCCAACGGCTGAGGCCCGGGCCCGCCCGGACCTTTGGGGGGCGTCGGGATCCACGACGCCGCAGGCCGGGGTTCACAAGCCATGCGACTCGCACGGGAAACCGTGCGATTTGATCTTGGCGTCACTGACTGCGGGTGGGCTTCGGTGGCTCACTGGGTCCGCGAAAGGACGGCGGTCAGTGACGCGTGGCCGTACCGATGAAGTCCTGGACGGGAATGCTGCCGGCGAACACGCCGAGGAACGTTTCCGCCAGGTCGGGGTCGTGCTGCATCGCGGCGAACAGCTGCGCCATCTCTGGTGGGGGCGGCTCCAGCCCGGCCTGCTCGAAGGTGAACTCGTACATGGGGCGCACGGCCTCGTTGCGCCGCTGCTCGTAGCCGGCGAGCGCCGCCTGGAGGTCGGCTCGGCCGGTGAGCCCGGCGTCCACCGCGTCGGCGACGAGTTCGGCGTGGGCGAAGGCGTCGGTGATCCCTTGGGCGGTGCACGGGTCCAGGACGTAGCCCGCGTCTCCGACCAACGCCCAGCCCGGCCCGTGGGGACGGCGGAAGAAGGCAGGGATCGCCGCACCGATCCAGCGTTCCTCGCGCCGGGCCGAGGCGAGCAGGTCGGCCAGGTCGGGGGTGACCTCGGCGATCGTCCGCGCGTAGTTGCCCGCGATGTCGTCGCGCACCGCGGCGTAGTCGTCGATCGGCCAGTTGACCGCGACGAGGGTCAGGTCGTCGTTGGTGGGATAGGCGACGACGGACCGGTACGGCCGCACGTACAGCGTGTTCCCCGGCACCGACAGGCCGCTCCAGTAGGTGAAGTAGGTCCCCTGCCGGCGGGGACGCTCGTCGTAGGTCGGTGCCCCGGCGAGACGCGCCACCGCCGACCGCCGGCCGTCGGCCCCGATGACGATCCGGGCGCGCGCGGTGACCCGCCGGCCGCCGTCGATCCGCCCTTCGATCCCGCCGACGCGGATGTCGGTAGACCCGTCGTCGGAGAGCAGGCCGTCGACGGTGCACCTCTCCCACAGCTCCACGCCGGCCGCGGTCGCGGCGCGGACGAGGATGCCGTCGAGGACGGCGCGGCGCGGCGCGTAGGCGTCCCGGATCCCGTCGACCGCGGGGAAGCGGCCGGTGATCGTGAAGTCGCCGAGGTCCATCGTCCCGGTCGGCAGGGGCGGGCACCCGGAGGCGACGAGCTCGTCGAGCAGGCCCCAGCGCTGCAGGTGGGCGATGCCCGGCGGCCAGACGAGGTGGGTGGACAGGCGGAGGTCGCTGGGGAAGCTGTCCCGATCGACCAGCAGCACCCGGTGGCCCCGGCGGGCGAGCAGCAGGGCGGTGGTGGCGCCGGCGCACCGCGCGCCGACGACGACGGCGTCGTACACGGCAGGTCCCTTCTCGGCGGAGGACCGGCGGGTCCGGTCCGGCATGGCCGAGCATGGTGCGCTCGCCTGTCACGGCGATGTCATCGGGCTGCCGAGGAGCGTGGCCCGGACCCTCCGCCGCATGCCAGACTCCGCGTCGACCGACGAGGTGGCCCGCCATGATGTTCCGCGTCCTCGGTCCGCTCGAGGTCGAGGTCGGCAGCGAGCGGATCGCGCTCCCCGGGCAGCGGCCGGGTGCACTCCTGGTCGCACTCCTGCTCCAGCCGAACACCGCGGTGCCCACGGACCGCCTCGTCGACCTGCTGTGGGGCGACGACCCGCCGGAGGACCCGTCGAACGCGCTGCACCAGGTGGTGCGCCGGCTGCGGGCCCGGCTCGGTCCGGCCGGCGCGGCGGTGGTCACCCGGGGCTCCGGCTACGCGCTGGCGACCGACCGGTCGTCGATCGACGCGGAGCGTTTCGAAGCCGGCTGCCGGGAGGCCCGCCGCCGAGCCTCGACCGATCCGGCGGCCGCGCTCGCCATGCTGGAGGAGGCGCTGACCCTGTGGCGGGGCCGGCCCTTCGGCGAGTTCGCCGACGGGTTCGCCCGCGCGCCGGCCACCCGGCTCGAGGAGCTCCGGCTCGCTGCGCTCGAGGACCGTGCCGAGCTGCTCCTCGCCTGCGGCGCGGCAACCGACGCCGTCGCAGCCGCGCGGGACCTCGCCGGCAGCGAACCGTTGCGCCCCCGGCCGGTGGAGATCCTCATGCGCGCCCTGTCCGCGGAGGACCGGTCGGCCGAGGCGCTGGAGGTCTACCGCCGTCACCGGGAGCTGCTCGCCGACGAGCTGGGCCTGGACCCACCGGAGACGCTGCGCGACCTGGAGTCGCGGATCCTGCGCGGAGAAGCCGGGCCGCCGGGCCTGGCGCGGGCCGACCGCAACCCGCCCAGGGCCTGGCGTGCCCCTGCCCCGCCCGTCCAGAGCCTGCCGTGGCGGCCGGGCCCGATCCTCGGCCGCGAGATGGAGCTCGACCTGCTGCTCGGGTGCCTGCGCACACACCGGCTGGTCACGCTCGTCGGCCCGGGCGGAGTGGGCAAGACGCGGCTGGCGCTGGAGGCGGCGCACGTCCTCGCCGGCTCGGACAGCCCGGTCTGGTGGGCGGACCTCTCCGCCGTGTCCCCGTCGCGGGTCGTCGATGCGGTCGCCGAGGCAACGGCGGTGGAGATCCAGCGGGGCGCCGATCCGGCCGGCGGGCTCGCCGCCGCGCTCGGCGCGCACCGGGGCGTGCTGTGCCTCGACAACGCCGAGACCGTCCTGGACGCGCTCGCGCCGGTGGTCGAGCGGCTCGTGGCCTCCGCTCCCGAGGTCGCCGTCCTGGCTACCAGCCGAGAGCGGCTGTCGGCCGCGCAGGAGCACGTCCACCCCCTGCCCCCCCTGCCGGTGCCGTCCGGCGCAGGCCGCGAGAACGCCGCCGTCCGGCTCTTCGTCGAGCGGGCCCCCGGCCTCGAGCCGGACCGGCTGTCGGACGACGACGTCGCGGTGATCGCGGCCACCTGCCAGCAGCTGGACGGGCTGCCGCTGGCCATCGAACTGGGTGCCGCCCGGGCGGCCACCTTCGGCCTCCGGGACTTCGCCGCCCGGCTCCACTCCGGACTCGACCTGCTCGCCGGCGGCCGGCGCACGGCGGCGGAGCGGCACCGGTCGGTACGTGCCGTGGTGGACTGGTCGTACCGGTTGCTCACCGAGGACGAGGCGCTGCTGTTCCTCCGTCTCGGCGTGTTCCCCGGCTCCTTCGACCTCGACCAGGTCGAGAGCGTCTGCGCCGACGACCGCCTGCCGCGGTCCGGCGTGGCCGCGCTGCTGGCCCGCCTGGTCGAGCAGTCACTGGTCCAGGGCGGTGGAGGCCGGTTCCGGCTGCTCGAGACCCTGCGCGCCTACGCCCGCTCCCGGCTCGACCCCGCCGAGCAGGCTGCGCTGAGGGCCCGACACGCAGCCGACACCGCCGATCGCCTGGTGGCCCTGAACCAGCGGCTGTGGTCCCCGGAGATGCCCGAGGCCGTGGCCGCGATCGCGGCCCTCAGCGCCGATCTGCACGCTGCCTGGGCGTATGCCGCCGAGCACGACCGCCCGCTCGCGGTCCGGCTGGCCGCCGACGTCATGGACTACGCCTACGAGCGGCAACGCCTCGACCTCTTGGAGTGGGGCCTGACGGTTGCGGGATGGGACGTCGAGCACCCGCGCCTGCCGGACGCGCTGGCCGCCGCGGCGGCGGCCGCCTGGGCCGCGGGACGCCTGGACGAGTCGGAGCGGCTGGCGCGGCGTGGCGTGGCTGCCGCCGGAGGTTTCGGCGTCCCCGCCGCGGCCCGCTCGGTGAACCAGTGCGCCTGCCTGGCCATGTTCCACAGCCGGGATGACGCCGTCCCGCTCTTCCGGCAGAACGGGGCTCTCCACCGCGTCGCCGGGGAGGAGATCCTGGCTCTGCAGGGGGAGATCTCGGTCAACCAAGCGCTGACCTACGCCGGCGGAGCGGCCGAGGCGACCGCCGCGATGGGGCCGCTGCTGGAGCGGGCGCGGGCCAGCGGAAACCCCAGCGCGATCGGCTGGGCCTACTACGTCCTCGGCGAGTCGCTGGCCGACGCCGACCCCGAAGGCGCGCTGGCCGCGTACGCGGCCTGCGTCGAGCACTCGTCGAAGGCGGACAACCGGCTCGACGTCATGCTGGCCCGCAGTTCCGCGGTCGCCCTGGCGGCGGATCGGGGAGCCCCGGAGGCCGGGCTGCAGGAGCTCCGCCACGTCATGGACCAGTGGGAGCAGCTCGGCAACGCGGCCGCCCACTGGTGGGTGCTGCTCAACGTGGTGATCCTGCTCTCCCGGATCGGCGCCCCCCGGGACGCCGCCGTGCTCGCCGGCGCGATCATCGCGAAGCAGGACGAGCACCCGGCGTTCGCCCGCGACCGCAAGCGGCTCGAGGACGGGCTGGCCGGCATCCGCCAGACCCTTGGCGAGGAGGCGACGGAGGAGGCACTGGCCGAGGGTGCCGCGCTGCCGTTCCCGGCGGCAGTGGCCCATGCCCGGCGGTCGATCGAACGCGCCGGCGCGGCACTGGCCGACGACGGGAGCGACTCCGCCGCAACACCGCGCTGACAGCACGGCAACACCTCTGGTCGCCACCGTTCGGAGCCACCGGGCCGCCCCGGCCCGCCCCCTCCGAACGGAACGGAACCGCGACCATGTCCTTCTCCTCCGGCTCCCGGGGCCGCATCTTCCACCACGCCTGGCTCCCCGAGGACGACGCCGCGGCGGTCGTCGTCCTCCTGCACGGCTACGGCGAGCACCTGGGCCTCTACGAGGCGTTCGCTCGTCGTCTCGTGCGCGACGGGATCGCCGTCCACGCCATGGACGCCGTCGGCCACGGCCGCAGCGACGGCGAGCGCGGCGTCATCCCGTCGTGGGACGTCTTCGTCGACGACGCTCGCCAGCTGGTCGGCCTGGCGCGGGACGCGCACCCGGGCCGCCCGCTCGTGCTCGCCGGGCACTCCGCCGGCGGCCTCGCCGCCTACCTGCTGGCGCTGCGGTTCCCGGAGGTCGCTGCCGCGCTGGTGCTCTCCGGCGCTCCTCTGCGCGCCGTGCCGTGGGTGCAGGAGATGCTGGACGAAGACGACGCTGCGGAAGCGGTCGCGGTGGACCCGGGCGAGATGTTCAGCACCCACCCGGAGTACCTGCACGCGCTGCTGCACGATCCGCTCACGTACCACGGTGGGTTCCGGCGGGAGACGCTGCGAGCCATCATCTCCGCGTGGCCGGAGGTGGCCGACGGGCTCGCGGCAGGTCGACCGGACCTGCCGGTGCTGTTCGTCCACGGCGAGGCCGACCAGATCGTCCCGCTGGCCGACGCGCAGGCCAACGCCGCACAGCTGCCGCGAGCCGCCATGGCCACCTTCCCCGGCGACCTGCACGACGTCCTCAACGAGTCCGACCGTGACTGCGTCCACGACGCTGTCGCCGCCTTCGTCACCGCCTCCGTCGGTCTCGTCTGCACCACCGCATGACCCCGCATCGGAAGGGACATCACCGCCATGACAACGATCGGTGAGCCCACCGCCCCACCGGCCGGTACCGCCTCCCCCGAGGAGATCGCGGACCGGGTGCTGTCCGCCGCGATCGGCGCGTTCGACACACTGGCGATCTACCTCGGCGACCGGCTGGGGTGGTACGACGCGATGGCCGGCGCAGGTCCGCTGACGGCGGCGGAGCTGGCCGGCCGCACCGGCACCAACGAGCGCTACGCGCGCGAATGGCTGGAGGCCCAGGCGGCGAGCGGGTATCTCACCGCGATGGACGGGGATCCGCGCCGGTTCGAGCTGCCGCCGGGGGCCGCCGAGGTCTTCACCGACCGGGAGAGCCTGAACTACCTCGCGCCGCTCACCAGATTCGTCGTCGCCCCCGCGGAACGCATGTCGGCGCTCGTCGAGGCGTACCGCTCGGGCGGCGGGGTCAGTTGGGCGCAGTTCGGCGCGGACGCGCGGACCGGCCAGGCGGACATGAACCGACCCTGGTACGAGAAGGCACTGCCCGGTGCGCTGCGCGGGGTGCCGGAAGTGCACGACCTGCTCGACCGGCCCGGTGCGCGGATCGCCGACATCGGCTGCGGGGAGGGCTGGTCGTCCCTAGCGCTGGCCCGCACCTACCCCGGAGCGACGGTGCACGGATACGACCCCGACGCGCCGTCCACGGCAGCGGCCGCGGAGCACGCCGCGGCCGAGGGCCTGGCCGACCGCGTCCGGTTCGTCACCGACGACGCCGCCACGGCGCTGCCCGAGGGATCGTTCGACGCGGTCTTCGCCTTCGAGTGCCTGCACGACCTGCCGCACCCGGTCGAGGTCCTCGCCGCGGCCCGCCGCGCGCTCCGGCCCAGCGGCGCGGTCATCGTCATGGACGAGGCCGCGCAGGAGGAGTTCACCGCACCCGCCGGCGACGTGGAGCGCCTGCTCTACGGGTACAGCACGCTGGTCTGCTTGCCCGACGCGATGTCGCACCAGCCGTCGGCGGCTACCGGCACCGTCATCCGCTGGTCGACCGTGCGGGACCACGCCGAGCGGGCCGGCTTCACGACGGTCGACGTCCTGCCGATCGAGGACTTCGGATTCTGGCGGTTCTACCGGCTGCGGCCCTGAGCCCGGTGGTGCGGCGACGGGTCCCGGTGGGGAAGGAGCGCCCCGTCGAGACCGTCGCACCTGTGCCTGCACCGCAGGGAGCCACCCGTGACCGAGACCCAGCGCGATGTCGTCGACTCCTCGGCTCCGACCACCGCGAGTTCGAATCCATCAGCCACGTGGGCTTGGTGAACAGCGCCCGGCATCTGTCCCGCACACGGGACGCCCGCGCGGCCGGCCCCGCCCCCAGGCAGGCGTGTCAACGGCGGCCGAAAACTGATGACTCCCTCGCGTTGTAACCCCGCCTGCCGACAGGGGGTCATCCCTGAAGGGCCGGACTCGGTCAAGGCTCGGTGAGCTGCACTTTCTTGGCCGTCGGCCGGTATGTGGGCGCGCCGAGGCGGCGGGCCGGGGTCAAGGCTCGTGCCCGTGGCCCGACCGCGAAGCGGCCGGAGGGCGTTGACGCCGGTCCGCCTCGGTGCAGGCCGTGCGGCCGCCGACGGGGCAGCCGGTTATGAGTCGCGCTCCAACAAGATCGTGGTCGGGGCAGGCCGGTCGGCTGCGGTCATCCCTTCGCCGCGGCGGGCCGGCATGGAGCACTGCGCGGTTCGGATCGCGGGGCCTCAGTTTTGCGACCGCGGCACGGCGGTCAGACCCCCAGCGGCCTTGCGCGACCCGAAGACCCGATCCGAGCTCATGCCGTGGCCGCGCTCAGGCAGCGGATCTCACCGTCTCGCAGCCCGTAGTAGACGAGGGTGAGCAACTTGCGGGCGTCCGCCACCTTGGCCAGGTTCTTCCCGGTGCCCCCGCGCCGGGCGACGATGCGGTCGTAGGTGCGCCGCATCGGGCTGCTCACAGGAGCGCGTTGCACCGCCTCGATCGCCGCCCAGCGGACCAGTCGGGAACTCTGCCGCTCGTTCCGTCAGATCGGCGTCGCGCCAGGACCGGTAGGCACGAGGTGCTCGACATCGCCGGCGCCGGGCGGCTGTGGTGCGCACGGCGCCGATCGGGCCGCTCCTCGGGGTCATGCCGTGGAACTTCCCCTACCCGAAGGACGAGGAATGACGAAGTACGCAACCGTCAGGGGGCATGGCGGAGTACACGACGGTCCCCCGCAACCAGGTGCACACGCTGCCCGACAGCGTGCCGGTGGAGATCGGCGCGCTGGTGGAGCCCATGTCGGTGGCCTACCACGCGGCCGTCCTCGGGGACGTCGGCGACCAGAGCAGTGCGCTGATCTACGGCGCCGGCCCGATCGGCATCGGCCTCTGGTTCGCCCTGCGTGGCATGGGGATGACCGAGATCGACGTGATCGAGCCCTCGGAGACGCGCCGCACGTCGATCGAGGCGCTCGGCGCGGACGCTCGACCCGACCAGCCAGGACGTGCCGGTCCTCATCGCGGACCGGACCAACGGCAACGGCGTCGACGCCGCGTTCGACGCCGCCGGTGTCACCCCGGCGGTCGAGTCGGCCCTGGAGTGCATCGGAGAACGCCGCCCGCTGGTCAGCGTGGCGATCTACGACAAGCCGCTGCCGACCCCGCTGATCAACCTCGTCCTCCGCGAGCGTCGCATCCAGGGGACGATCTGCTACACCGCCGAGGACTACCGGGCCGTCATCGACCTCATGGCGCGGGGCCACTACGACACCACGGGCTGGGTGGACACCATCGCCCTCAGTGGCGTCGTCGAGCAGGGGTTCGAGGAACTTCGCGCCGGTCGCAAGATGAAGCTGCTCGTCGACCCCACCGCCTGAGCCCGCCCTGAATCGCCTGGTGCGGGCGGGCGTGCCGGACCGCGGATGTCGCCGTCATCCAGCGGCGGCCTGCTCCCCGGTCCGGGGCTCGGGCGGCTCGTCGTAGCGGGTGTAGGTCGTCGCCATCGACCCCGTCGGGTCCAGCCGGGCCAGGATGGCGTCGCCGATCTCGGCGAGCTGATCGATCTGCCCGGGGCTCAGCGCGTCGATGACGTGGTGGCGCACGGTGGCGATGTGGCCGGGGGCGGCTTCCTGCACCTTCGCCCATCCCGCCTCGGTGAGGCGGGCGTTGGTCGCCCGGCCGTCCTCCGGGCAGGGGAAGCGCTCCACCAGGCCGCGGCCCTCCAGCCGGGTCACCACGTGCGAGAGCCGGGGCAGGGTGGCGTTGGTCTGCCGGGCCAGCTCGGTCATCCGCAGCGTCCGGCCGGGCGCCTCGGACAGCATCGCCAGCACGTAGTAGTCGAAATGGGTCACCTCGGCGTCCCGGCGCAGCTGGGCGTCGAGCACGCCGGGCAGCAGCTCGAGCACCGCGACCAGGCGGATCCACGCGCGCAGCTGGGTCCGGTCCAGCCAGGGAGTGTCCACCGTCACCTCCTCACGGGAATGATTGAAGCTACAAGTCCCTTCTGCACGGTGTCAGTTGTAGCAACAACCAAGCACCACCCGACAGGAGCACCGTCATGGCACACGTGAGCATCATCGGCACCGGCAACATGGGCCAGGCCATCGCCGGCGTCGTCAGCAGGGGCGGCAACACCGTCGAGCTGCTCGGCGAAAGTGACGCCGACAAGCCGGTCACCGGCGAGGTCGTCGTCCTCGCCGTCCCCTACGGCGCGGTCGCCGACGTCCTCGCCCAGCGCGGGGACCAGCTGGCCGGCAAGGTCGTGGTCGACATCACCAACCCGGTGAACTTCGAGACCTTCGACTCCCTGGTCGTCCCGGCGGACGGCTCGGCCGCCGCCGAGATCGCCGGCGCGCTGCCCCAGTCCCGGGTGGTCAAGGCGTTCAACACCACCTTCGCCGCCACCCTGGCCGCCGGCACCGTCGGCGGGCAGCCCACCACCGTGCTCATCGCCGGCGACGACGCCGACGCCAAGGCGCTGCTGGCCGGGATCGTCAGCGCCGCCGGCCTGCGCGCCATCGACGCCGGCCCCCTGCGCCGCGCCCGCGAACTGGAGGCACTCGGCTTCCAGCAGATCACCCTGGCCGCCGGCGAGAAGATCGCCTGGACCGGCGGGTTCGCCGTCGTCGCCTGACCGCCTCGTCCCACGACCGGCATGGCGTGGGGGCGGCAAGCCTCCGGCGGCAAGCCTCCGCCGCCCCCACGCCTGCCCACCCCCGATCTGCGTTCGCCGCGATCGTCGAGCTCGCCGGTGGCGCCGCCCTCATCCTCGGACTCGCCGTCCCCGTCGCCGGGCTGCTGCTGCTCGTCGACATGATCGGCGCCTTCGCCTTCGTCCACGCCGGCGCCGGCCTCTTCGTCGAGCAGGGCGGTTACGAGCTGGTCCTGGTGCTCGGCGCGGCCGCCCTGCTGTTCGCCGCCATCGGCGCGGGGCGCTTCAGCGTCGACCACCTGATCCTCGGCCGCCGGTCGGCCCGGCGTGTGAGCGCCTGACCCTGCATCCTCCCCGTGGGCCGGGCGAC
>DATAAV010000072.1:0-9954 GCA_036259935.1 Geodermatophilus sp.
CCGGCACGGCGCCGCGGGGTCCGCAACAGCCCGGCGAGGTCGGCGTCGGTGCTGCTGGGCTCGATGCGGCCGAACGGCGGCTCGGGGTCGTACTCCATGAACAGCTGCGCCAGCCGGGCGCCGGACTCGCTGGTCAGCCGAGCGAGGAGGGCCAGCATCATGTCGATCCCGGCCGCTCCGCCGGCGGCCGTCAGGAACGGGCCGTCCTCGACCCAGCGCTCGGGCGCCCAGGTGGCGCCGAGCGCCTCCAGTTCATCGCGCCAGGCCCAGTGGGCCGCCGCCCGCCGGCCGGCCAGGAGACCGGCCGCGGCGAGGACGAGCGCGCCGTTGCCGGTCGAGCCGACCACCGTCGCGGTCCGCGCGGCGGAGCGGACGTAGCCCAGCAGGGCCGCGTCCTCCGTCGCCGCGACCGTGGCCGCTCCCCCGCCGGGCACGACGACGGCGAAGGGAGCGGGCACGTCGGCGAAGGTCGCGGCGGGGAGCAGCCGCAGCGTCGTGTCGGTCGGCAACTCCTCGACCCGCTCCCCCACGACGACGGTCCGGTAGGGCGATCCGAGCGCCAGGTTGCGCAGGACGGTGAGCGGACCCACCAGGTCCAGCGGCGTCACGCCCGGATACACCGCGAAGGCGAGGTACTGCTTCTCGCGGCGCCGGGGCCGGGCGGTCATGCCGGCACCCCGGGGTCCACGGTGAAGCCGAACATCATCCCGCTGTGCATGTGCTCGGGGATGTGGCAGTGCGCCATCCACGTCCCCGGGTTGGTGACGTCGAACAGGATGTCGACCGTCTCCCCCCTGCGGAGCAGCACGGTGTCCTTCCACACGAGGTTCGGCTCGGGTGCCCCGTCGCGGGCGAGCACGAGGAACCGGCCGGCGCCGTGCAGGTGGATCGGGTGGTGCATCGGGTGGTCGGAGTCCATCTCGTTGACCAGCCGGATCTTGACCCGCTCCCCGGCGGTGAACCGCCAGCCGACCGGGGGGCCGTCCCCACCGGCGGTCCG
This sequence comes from Geodermatophilus sp., assembly GCA_036259935.1. Lineage (GTDB taxonomy): Bacteria > Actinomycetota > Actinomycetes > Mycobacteriales > Geodermatophilaceae > Geodermatophilus. Next base: position 1,001 of record DATAAV010000072.1, read on the forward strand.
GTCGAGCAGCTTCCAGCGCACGGTCGCCGGCGTCGTGGCCCGGTTCATCTCGACCATGTCGTCCTCCCACTCGATGCCGTCGCCGGCACCGGAACCCGGGTCGGCGGCGTTCTGGTGGGAGCCGCCGTGCACCATCGCGGAGCCCATGTCGGAGCCCATCGCGTGGTGCATGTCGAGGTCCATGTGGTGGCCCATGTCGGAGTCCGTGTCATCCATCTCCGCGACCGCGGCCAGGATCTTGTCCGGGGGCGCGGCCAGCCACCTGTCCAGCTGCTGCCGCTCGCCCTCGAGCTCCGGAGCGCGGCGCAGCACCTCGAACGCCTCCCGAAGCGGCGGCTCGACCGGCTCGTCGGTCACCGTGACCGTCGCCAGGCGGTAGGTCCGGTCCGGGGTGCGGTGCTCGAGCGCCAGCGGCCCCGGCCGGTCGAACAGCACGTCGACCACGGCCCGCTCGGAGGGACCCAGGAGCACGCCGGGGACGAACTCCTCGTGCTCGGTCCGCCCGCTGTCCCCGCCGACGAGCTTCATCCGCGCCCCGGGCAGCCGGACGTCGAAGACGCGGGCGTTGGCCGTGTTGACCAGCCACAGCCGCACGACCTCGCCCGCCCGCGCGGTGAGCTCCGGCCCGGGCTCGCCGTCCACCAGCAGGACGTTGCCGAACCGGCCCATCGCCGCGTGCGTCGTCGTCGTCCGGGAGAACGGCTCGATCGCGCCGTCCTCGATCAGCACGTCGTCGAGGGTCAGGACGACGTCGCGGTGTGCCGGCGGCCAGTAGTCCGGCTCGGCCGGGGCGACGAGGATGGTGCCGTAGAGGCCCATCTCCTGCGTGTAGTCCTCCCGGATGTGCGGGTGGTACCAGTACAGCCCCGGGTCGGGGAACGAGATCCGGTACGTGAAGCTGCCGCCCACCGGGATCGGCGCCTGCGTCTCGTGCGGCACCCCGTCGTACCGGTTCTCCAGGCGCAGCCCGTGCCAGTGCACGGTCGTGTCGACGTCGGCGTCGTTGGTGACGCGGACGACGATCTCGGAGCCCTGCCGCACCCTCAGCGTGGGCCCGGGGACCGAGCCGTTGTAGGTCAGCATGCGCACCGTCGTCCCGCCCAGCCGCTTGGCGACCGGTCCGAGCCGGAGGTCCAGCACCGCGCCGTCGGCGAGTTCGACGATCTCGGGCCGGGTGGCCTCCGGCAGGCCGGCGGTGTCGGTGGCGAACGTGTCCACGGTCGTTCCTCCTGTCGGTGCTGCTGCGGGGAGTGGAAGGTTCTCGACGGCGTATCCGGCGGCGGCGACGGCGGCGCTCACCGCGGCGGCCTCCACCGGGCCGGTCACCCGGACGGTTCTGGCGGCGAGGTCCACCTCGAGGGTCTGGACGCCGGGGACGTCGCACACCCGGGCGCTGATCGTGCGCACGGACTGCCGGGAGCTCATCGCCGGCACGCGGAGTGAGATCATCGCGCTTCCTTCCCCGGTCGGTCGGGGCCGACGCTGCCGGTGCGTGCTGTCCGTCCGCTGTCCGGTCGCTGACCACCGGCCCGGGTCGCGGGGCCCGGCGGCGGACTCGTTGTCTCCGGTACCGGCACGGTCGACAATCGGCGCCCTCGGATCCACCCGACCGGAGAGGGCGAGGCATGGAGATCCGCGTCCTCGGGCCGGTCGAGCTGGTCACCGAGCACGGCGCCCGGCCGGTCCAGGGCGGCGGCGAGCGGGAGCTGCTGGCCCTGCTTGCGCTCTCCGCGGGGCGCGTGGTCGCCGTCCCGACCCTGGTGGACGCCCTATGGGGCGAGGAGCTACCGGCCAATCCGGGCAACGCCCTCCAGCTGCGGGTGTCCAAGCTCCGCCGCACCCTCGCCGCGGCGGGGTGTCCGGAGGCGCTGGTCACCCGTCCCCCCGGGTACCTGCTCGACGTCGACCCCCGCCGGGTGGATGCGCTGCGCTTCGCCGAGCTCCTCGCCGAGGCCCGCGCCGTCGCCGACGCCGACCCGGCGGCCGCCGCCGGGCTCTACCGGGAGGCCCTGGCCCTGTGGCGCGGCCCCGCCCTGTCGGAGTTCCCGGAGGCGCGCTGGGCCGGGGCGGAGGCCGCCCGCCTGACCGAGCTGCAGCTGGCCGCGCGCGAGGAGCTCGTCGACCTGGAGCTGGCGGCCGGGCGGCACACCGACGTGCTGGCCGAGCTGGAGTCGCTCACCGCCGCCCATCCGCTCCGCGAGCGGCTGCACGGCCGGCTGATGCTGGCGCTGTACCGCTCGGGGCGGCAGGCCGACGCGCTCGCGGCCTACCAGCGGGCCCGCGAGATCCTCGACGCCGAGCTGGGCCTGGCCCCCGGCGCCGAGCTGCGTGGCCTGCAGGAGGCGATCCTGCGGCAGCGGCCCGAGCTGCGCGCGCCCGACCGGGTCGCTCCGGCGCGGCCCGCCCCGGTGCCGGCGCACCGGCTGCCGCCCCGGCTCACCTCCTTCCTGGGCCGGGAGGAGGACCTGCAGCGGGTGGACCGGCTGCTGCGCACCGCCCGGCTGGTCACCGTCACCGGTCCCGGCGGCGTGGGGAAGACCAGCCTCGCCGTCGAGGCGGCCCGCGCGGCGGCCGCGGACTTCCCGGACGGCGTGGGGTTCGTCCGGCTCTCCGGCGTCGCCGACCCGGCGCAGGTTCCGCACGCCGTCCTGGCCGCGCTCGACGTGCGCGACGTCCCCACGGCGACCGCGGAGGACCAACTGCTGGGTCACCTCCGCGACCGCGCCGTCCTGCTGGTGCTGGACAACTGCGAGCACCTCGTCGACGCCTGCGCGGTCCTCGCCGAGCGGCTCCTGGAGTCCTGCCCGCGGCTGCGCCTGCTGGCGACCAGCCGCGAACCGCTGGCCGCCCGCGGGGAGGTCCAGTGCGCGATCGAGCCGCTTCGCGTGCCCGGCGAGGACGCCGTCGCCGCCGATCTGGCGGCCAGCACCGCCGTCCAGCTGTTCGTCGAGCGGGCCCGCAGCGCCCTGCCCGACCTCGCCCTGGGGGACGACGAGCTGCCCGCCGTCGCCGAGATCTGCCGGCGGCTCGACGGGATCCCGCTCGCGCTGGAGCTGGCCGCCGCCCGGGTGGCCGCCCTCCCCGTCGGGGAGCTGGCCGACCGGATGGAGGACCGCTTCGCGCTGCTGACCGCCGGCCCGCGGACCGCCGAGGCGCGCCAGCGCACCCTGCGGGCCACCGTCGACTGGAGCCACGACCTCCTCACCGGGCCGGAGCGGGTGCTCCTCCGCCGGCTGTCGGTGTTCCGCGGGACCTGGACGCTGGAGGCGGTCGAGGCCGTGGCCTGCGGCGAGGGGCCGGCCCCCGCGGCCGTCGTGGACACCCTCGCCCGGCTGGTCGACCGCTCGCTGGTCGTCGTCGACCGCGAGGCCGGCCCGCGCTACCACCTGCTGGAGACCATCCGGGAGTACGCACGCGAGCGCCTGGCCGAGTCCGGCGAGGCCGACCGGGTGGCCCGGGCGCACGTCGGGTACCTGATCGACCTCGCCGAGCGTGCCGAGCGGGACCTGCGGGGCGACGGGCAGGCCCGGTGGCTGCGCCGGCTGGCGCTCGAGCGGGACGACGTCGAGGCCGCCCTCGCCTGGTGCACCGAGCACGCGGCGGACGAGCCGGACGCCGGACTGCGGCTGGTGGGCGCCCTGGGCTGGTACTGGTACTTCGCGACGCGCCCCGACGGCGGGCAGCGGGTCGCCGCGATGCTGGCGGCCGCCCCGGCCGGGTCACCGGCGGCGCGGGCGCGGGCGCTGCAGGCCCTCGCCGTGGCGGCGCGGCCGGGCGCCTGCATCGTCCATCCCGCGCCCGCCTGCGCCGCGGCGGCCGCGGAGAGCCGCGACCTGTTCGCCGGCCTGGGCGACGACCACCGGGCGGCGCTCTCCGCCACGCTGCTCGCGGTGGAGGCCATCGGCGGCGGCGACCCGGCGGAGGCGTTCGCGCTGCTCGCCGCGGCCGACGACGAGTTCCGGCGGTCCGGCGACGCCTGGTGCTCGGCGCTGGTGCAGTTCGTGCGGATGGAGCTGCACGCCGGCAGCGGAGCGATGGCCGAGGCCACCCGCGTCGGCAACCGGGCGCTGGCGGCGTTCCGGGCGCTCGGTGACCAGTGGGGCGTCTCGGCGATCCAGTTCCACCTCGGCATCGCCCTGCACCGCGCCGGGCACCTGGAGGATGCGCTGGCCATGTACGAGGGAGCGCTGAGCAGCGGGCGCGAGGTCGGCCCGGCCAACACCATCCAGTACGCGCTCGCCGGCGCCGGGCACGTGACGCTCCAGCTGGGTGACCCGGTCCGCGCGGCCCGGCTGTTCGCCGAGTCGCATGCCGTCGCCCGGCGGCTCGGGGCCGAGGGCAATCCGCGCGCGCTGATCGGCGAGGGCCTGCTGGCCCGGGAGCGCGGCGATCTCGCCGAGGCCCGGGACCTGCTCACCCGGGCGCACCGGATGCTGGCCGGGCAGAACGAGCCCGAGTGGAGGGCGGCGGCCCTGGTCGGGCTGGGATCCGTGGCGGAGCTCTCCGGGGACCTCGACAGCGCCGAACTCCTCCACCGCCAGGCGTGGCGGGCCGCCCCCGGGCAGGCCGCCGCGCTGGAGGGGCTGGCCTGCGTCGCCGCCGCCCGCGGGGAGGGCCTGCGAGCGGCCCGCCTGCTGGGCGCGGCGGCCGCGGAGCGCGACCGGCGGCACCGCTCGCGGACCCGGCTCGAGGGGCTCGACGCCGACCGGGCGGAGCGCCGCGCCCGCGCGCTGCTCGGGGACGAGGCCTTCGAGGCGGCCTCCCGCACCGGCGCCGCCGAGCCCCCTGCCGTCGTCGGCTGCGGAACCGACGAGACTGTCTGACTGCCTACTTCCGGCGCCGGGACGGGTCGATCTGCAAGCGCTCCATTCGGAGCGCCGCCGGAGTGACGGGGACCCCGCCCTCTCGCGCGTACTTGAACCCCAGCTCATCGAGGACCCGGCGCGCCTCTTTCGCCAGGCGCATGTCTTCCCGATCCTGATCGGTGAACCACCGGATCGTCACGACTGCGAGCCTGGGCGCGGCCCGGCGCCCGGTCGAGAAGCCGAAAGCCCGCGCCCGTCGCGCGCACCGCCGTCTCCGGCCGTCCAGCGCCCGGTGCGTCCCTAGACGGCCCACTCCAGGTCGACTCGCTGCGGCTACGCGGGGTGTCGAAGGGTGTCCGCGGCGCGGTGCAGATCCGAGTCGCTGGTGAAGTAGTGGGGCGCGAACCGTAGGCCGTTGCCGCGCAGTGAGCAGCGGACGCCTTGCGACAGCAGACGGTCATGCAGAACCTGGGGCGGCGTGCCGGGGCGGCTGGCGATCACGATGCCCGAGCGCCGGTCACGCCGGGCGGGCAGGTGCACGTCCATCCCGACCTCCTCGAGCAGCGTCGCGAGCTCCGCGGCACGATCGAGGACCCGGTCCTCGACCCGCTGCCGGTCGAGTCCGTGCACGAGGTCGACGGTGGCGCCCAGCCCGGCGATGCCGGCGCTGTTCTCGGTGCCGGACTCGAACCGGCGGCCGTCCTCGGCGAGCCGCGGTTCGTGGTCGAAGGTGAACGGGTCCTCGACGCTGAGCCACCCGACGGTCGACGGGGTCAGCCGCTGCATGGCCCGCTGCGACAGATGCGTGAAGCCGATGCCGAAGGGGCCCAGCATCCACTTGTGCGCGCTGACCGCGAGCACGTCGATACCGAGAAGCTCGGCGTCCACGGTGACGGCCCCGACCGCCTGCGTGCCGTCGACGACCAGCAGCACGTCGCTGTTCTGGCAGGCAGCCCCGAACTCGCCGAGGTCGTAGCGGTGGCCGGAGGAGTACTGCACGGCACTGACCGCCAGGACCCGTGTGCGGTGGTCCAGTGCGGCCAGAACGTCGTCCACCCGGGCCTGCCCGTCAACCATCGCTACCTCGCGCACCTGGACACCGCGCCGCCTCAGGTGCAACCACGGGTAGAAGTTGCTGGGGAACTCCCCGGCGGGCACGACCACGTTGTCACCGTCGCGCCAGTCCAGCCCGTTGGTCACGGTCGCCAGCCCCGTGCTGGTGTTCTGGGTGAACGCGACCTGGTCGGCTCGGCCACCCACCAGACGGGCAACGGAGACACGCACGGAGCGGGCGTGCCCGCGCCAGCTCGGCGCGGCCGCGATGCCGTGCTGCTGATGTTCTGTCAGCACCGCGGTCATGGCGTCCCGTACGCGGGACGAGATCAGGCCGACGGCCGCCGAGTCGAGGTACGCCACGTCTGCCGCGCCCGGGTAGAGCGTCCTCACCTCCTCCCAGGTGAGGGTCGCCCTTTCGCTGCTGGGGGTCGCCATGACCGAGAACGTACTTCGGCCCAGTGGCCGGTCGAGTGGCGTCGGGAAAGGCGTGGTGGCGTCGACCGCGTGCTGTCCCGGAAGCCGCCCTGTGTCCGTGAGCGGTCCTGCTCAGGGACAGGTCCTGCCGAACGGCGCTCGGCTCAATCCTGAGAGGGGTGAGTCTGGCTGTTCTACAGACAGCTCTCTGTCCCATAGCGGCCCACTAGGGACACCTACCCGGCTGCATACTCGCGGGCGTGCCGTGGAAAGCCGACCGGAGATGACCGACCTCCGTTAGGCCGCGGGCGCCGCTCCGGCCGCGTCCCTGTTGAGGGTGGTGCCCTGATGCCCACGGTGGCCCAGGTCCCCGGGGATCAGGCCTGACCATCTTGATTCCATCCAGCGGCGATACAGGGCGGACAAGACGATGGATGCGTGGCCCGGGCCCCTGCAGGTGTGGCGCGTCTCCGCGGGCGCGGTGGTCCTGCCGGTGGCTGCGATGCTCGCCGTCGGGACACGGCGGGAGCGGCATCGGGTCCACGAGGAGTACCCCGACGAGATCGCGGGGTGGGTCGTCGCCACCGGGCGGCAGGGTCCTGGCTGATCCGGGACCGCGGATGAGTGCCCGCCACCGCCCCGGAGCCCGACCGCGCGGGACCGGCCGGGCGGTAGTCGACCGCCGCGGCCTGAGCATGCTGACGGCCAGCCACGTCGTCGACGACCTCTATCAGGGCGCGGTGCCCGCGCTGCTGCCCTTCCTGGTGCTCGAGCGCGGGTACTCCTACGCCGCCGCAACGGGCATCACGCTGGCTGCGACGGTGCTGTCCTCGGTGGTGCAACCGGTCTTCGGTGTCCTGGTCGACCGCCGGCCGCTGCCATGGCTGACGCCGGCCGGGCTGCTGGTCGCCGGACTCGGGATCGGGCTGGCCGGTCTCGGCCATGCCTACTGGTGGACCTGGGCGGCGGTGGCGCTCTCCGGCCTCGGTGTGGCCGCCTACCACCCGGCCGCCGCGCGGGCGGCTCGGGCGGCCGCGGGCGCCTCGGCGCAGGGGATGAGCTGGTTCGCCGTCGGGGGGAACGCCGGTCTCGCCCTGGGCCCGGTCGTGGTCACGCCGGTGCTGCTGACCCACGGCATCGCGGGGACGCCGCTGCTGGCCATCCCTGCCCTGGCCATGTCCGTCCTCCTCCTCGTTCTCCGTCGGCGGACGGGAGCGCGACGGCAACGCGGCACGACGGCGGCACCTGGCAGTGCACCGCGGCGGGCCGATGACTGGCGGTCGTTCGGTTGGCTCACCGGGCTGGTGGTGATCCGCTCGATTCTCTACTTCGGCGTGTCGTCTCTGGTCGCGCTGTACGTGATCTCCCGCTTCGGCGTGCCGACGTCAACCGGCTCGGCGGCCCTGGTCACGTTCCTCGCCGTCGGGGCGGTCGGCACCCTGGCCGGAGGCTGGCTGGCCGACCGCCGGGGCCGGGTGCCGGCCATCCGGCTCGGCTATGCGGTCGCCGTCCCAGGGCTGGTCCTGCTGCTGCTCGCACCGTCCTGGCCGGTCGCCCTGGCCGCCGCCGTCCTGCTCGGCGTCGGGCTCTACCTGCCGTTCTCCGTGCAGACCACCCTCGGGCAGGAGTACCTGCCGAACCGGATCGGCACGGCCTCGGGCGTCACCCTCGGCCTCGCAGTCTCCGCAGGAGGGGCGGTCACGCCCACACTCGGCGTGCTCGCCGACGTCCACGGGCTGGTGTGGGCAGTGGCCACGCTCGTGCCGCTGCCGCTGCTTGCCTTACTGGTCACCCTGCGTCTGCGGGCGCCCATTGAGTCGCCGTCGTCGACGCTGTCGGGTGCCGGCGGTCGACCGAGGGCTTGACCGAGGCAGCGCCGGGCCAGTCCGGTCGCCCCAGAGGGCGGCCGGTGGGCCCGATGGGGATGAGGGAGCTGAGGCGCAACTCGACCGCGAAGCGGCTGGTCTCCTATCCGGTCACGTCGGGGACGGTAGCGATGAGGTTGAGGTATCCGAAGCCGCCTCTGTGTCCCGGAGCGGCCCACTCAGGGACACCGCGTCCACCTCGCCGGCTCGGAGGCTCGTGCTGGACTGAACGGCACACTGCGCTGGTGGCACGGTCATCAAGGGCGTAGCGCAAGCTGCCGGCTGGGCTGGAAGCGGCCATCAGGCAGGCTGCTGGGAGCCGATCGTGCGGAAGAGCGGTCCGCGACAACCGTGGCAGCTCGCGCAGACTGCCGAGGCCGCGAGAGACCGCATGGCGCCTGCGCTCATGGATGGTTCACCGCTGCCCCGTAGCGGCCCACTCAGGGACACCGCGTCCACCTCGCCGGCTCGGAGGCTCGTGCCGGACTGAACGGCACACTGCGCTGGTGGCACGGTCATCAAGGGCGTTGCGCAAGCTGCCGGCTGGGCTGGAAGCGGCCATCAGGCAGGCTGCTGGGAGCCGATCGCGCGGAAGAGCGGTCCGCGACAACCGTGGCAGCTCGCGCAGACCGCCGAGGCCGCGAGAGACCGCATGGCGCCTGCGCTCATGGATGGGGACTGCCCAGGGTTCGGTTGACTCCTTGCCTGTGAGGCTGCGGCCTCGCTGGAAGGATCAGCACCGTGCCCAAGCCGTTCCCCAAGGAATTCCGGCGCGACGTGATCGCGGTCGCTCGGCAGGGCGACCAGTCGATCG
>DATAAV010000073.1:0-3683 GCA_036259935.1 Geodermatophilus sp.
CCGGTCGACACCCGGCTGCCGACCTGGACCAGCACCTCCTCGACGGTCCCGGAGGCGGGGGCGGGGATGTCCATCGTCGCCTTGTCCGACTCGAGGGTCAGGACGGGGTCCTCGGCGGCGACCACGTCGCCCGGCGCGACGTGCACCTCGACGACGGGCACATCGGCGAAGTCGCCGAGGTGGGGCACGGTGACCTCGATCCGCTCGTAGACGCCGGCGTCCGAGCCGTAGCCGGGACGGTCCACGGGCGCGGGGACCGCGTCCTCGTGGGTGACCGGATGGGTGGCCGGCGGGGCCCCGGCGCCGCTCTCGGTCATGCGCAGGACCAGGTCCCCGGGCGACACCCGGCTGCCGACCTCGACCAGCACCTCGTCGACGGTCCCGTCGGCCGGCGCGGGGATGTCCATCGTCGCCTTGTCCGACTCCAGGGTCAGGACGGGGTCCTCGGCGGCGACCACGTCGCCGGGGGCGACGTGCACCTCGATGACGGGCACGTCCGCGAAGTCACCGATGTCGGGGATGCGCATGTCCACGGGAGGCTCCAGGGCTGCGAGGGGACGGGCCGGTCTGGCGGGGCTAGAGCAGGAGGCGGCGGACGTCTTCGAGCACGTGGCACAGGTGCCGGGTGAAGCGCGCCGCGAGCGCGCCGTCGATCACCCGGTGGTCGTAGGAGAGCGACAGCGGCAGCATCAGCCGCGGCACGAACGCGGCGCCGTCCCATACCGGGGCCGTCTTCGACCGGACGACACCCAGGATGGCGACCTCGGGGGCGTTGACCAGCGGGGTGAACGACGTCCCGCCGATGCCGCCGAGGCTGGAGATGGTGAAGCAACCGCCCTGCAGGTCCGTGGCGGTCAGCTTGCCGTCGCGGGCCCGTGCGGACACCTCGCCGAGCTCACGGCTGAGCTCCGTGATGCCCTTGCGGTCGACGTCGCGGATCACGGGGACGACCAGACCCTCGGGGGTGTCGACGGCGACGCCGATGTGGAAGTACCGCTTGAGGACCAGCGCGTCCTTCTCCGGCGTCAAGCTGCTGTTGAACCGCGGGAACTCGCGCAGCGCCGACACCGAGGCCTTGAGCAGGAAGGACAGCAGCGTCACCCGGTAGCCGTCGGCCCGGGCCCCGGTGTCGAGCTCCTTGCGGTAGGCGTCGAGCTCGGTGATGTCGGCCTCGTCGTCGTGGGTGACGTGCGGGACGTTGAGCCAGGAGCGGTGCAGGTGCGGCCCGGACACCCGCTGGATCCGGGTCAGCGGCTGGGTCTCGACCGGGCCGAACTTGGAGAAGTCCTGCGGCGGGATCTCCGGGATGCCCGCGCCGGCGGCAGCGGGGGCGGGGGCCGCCTCCTGGGGTCCCCGGACCTTCTGCAGCAGGTCGTCCTTGGTGATCCGCCCCTTCGGCCCGCTCCCGGTCACGCCGGCCAGGTCGATCTCGAGCTCGCGGGCCAGCCGGCGCACGCTCGGCCCGGCGTGCACGCCGGTGAAGTCCGGCGGCGCCGCGGTGGCGCTCACCGGGGGGCCACCGGGCGCGGTCGGCGGGGACGCGGCCTCGGCCGAGCGGCGGGCCGACTCGGTGACGGTCGCCGCCGGCGCGGAGGGCACCTCGGTAGGCGGCTCTGTCTGGTCGACCGTCGTCGCGGCCAGCTGCTCGACCGGCGCGGCCCCGTCGGACTGGTCGAGCAGCAGGATCGGCTGCCCGACCCGGACCCGGTCGCCGACGGAGATCCGCAGCTCGCGGACGGTGCCGGCACTCGGCGACGGGACGTCCATCGTGGCCTTGTCGGACTCCAGCGTGATCAGCGGGTCTTCCGGCGCGACCGCGTCACCGGGCCGGACGTGGATCTCGATGACCGGCACGTCGGAGAAGTCACCGATGTCCGGAACGGTTACTTCGGCGGGGGAGGTCATGTCGAGCCTTCCGGGCGAGGGGATGCGGTCAGAGGGTCCACGGCGGCGGCGCCTCGGTGTCGATGCCGTAGCGACGGATAGCGTCGGCCACCGTCGTCGCCGGGACGGCGCCCTGCGCGGCCAGAGACGCCAGCGCCGCCACGGTCACCGCGTGCCGGTCGACCTCGAAGAACCGGCGCAGGTTGCGGCGGTAGTCCGAGCGCCCGTAGCCGTCGGTGCCCAGCACCCGGTAGCTGCCCGGGACGAACGGCCGGATCTGGTCGGCGAAGGACCGCATGTAGTCACTCGCCGCGACGACCGGGCCCTGCCGGCCGGCCAGGGACTGCTCGACCCAGCTGCGCCGCGGTGGCTCGGTCGGGTGCAGCAGGTTCCACCGCTCGACCTCCATGCCGTCGCGCCGCAGCTCGGTGAAGCTGGGCGCGCTCCACACGTCGGCGTCCACCCCGAAGTCGGCGGCGAGCAGGTCGGCGGCGGCCAGCACCTCGCGCAGGATGGTGCCGCTGCCCAGCAGCTGCACCCGCGGGGGCGCGGCCTTGCGACCGGACGGCTTGGGCGGCCCCTCGCGCAGCAGGTACAGCCCGCGCAGGATCCCCTCCTGCGAGCCCTCGGGCATCCCCGGGTGCTCGTAGTTCTCGTTCATCAGGGTGATGTAGTAGAAGACGTCCTCCTGCTCGGCGAACATCCGCCGGAGACCGTCCTGGACGATGACCGCGACCTCGTAGTGGAAGGTCGGGTCGTAGGAGACGCAGTTCGGGATCGCCGCGGACAGCAGGTGGCTGTGGCCGTCCTCGTGCTGCAGGCCCTCGCCGTTGAGCGTGGTCCGCCCGGCGGTGGCGCCGAGCAGGAAGCCGCGCGCCCGGGAGTCCCCGGCCGCCCAGGCCAGGTCCATGACCCGCTGGAAGCCGAACATCGAGTAGTAGATGTAGAAGGGGATCATCGGGGTGTCGCTGAGGCTGTAGGCCGTCGCCGCGGCGATCCACGAGGACATCGCCCCGGCCTCGTTGATGCCCTCCTGGAGCATCTGGCCGTCGGGGGCCTCCCGGTAGTACATGAGCTGGTCGGCGTCCTCGGGCCGGTAGAGCTGGCCGACCTGGCTGAAGATGCCGAACTGCCGGAACATGCCCTCCATCCCGAAGGTGCGCGACTCGTCGGGCACGATCGGGACCACCCGCTTCCCGATCGCCTTGTCGCGCAGCAGCGTGTTGAGGACGCGGACGAAGGCCATGGTGGTGGAGATCTGGCGGCCCTCGGTCGGCACCAGCTGCCCGCCGAACGCGCTGAGGTCGGGCACCTGCAGGGTCTCGCTGGACCGCCGCCGTCGCACCGGCATGGGACCGCCCAGTGCGGCCCGGCGCTCGCGGAGGTAGCGCATCTCGACGCTGTCCTCCGGGAACCGGATGAACGGCACTTCGTCGATCTGCTCGTCGGAGACGGGGATGTCGAAGCGGTCGCGGAACCGTGCCAGCGCCGCACCCGCCACCTTCTTCTGCTGGTGCGTGATGTTCTGGCCCTCGCCGGCCTCGCCCATCCCGTACCCCTTGACCGTCTTGGCCAGGATGACCGTGGGCCGGCCGACGGTCTTCACCGCGGCGCTGTAGGCGGCGTAGACCTTGCTGGGGTCGTGGCCGCCGCGGGTGAGGGCCCAGATCTCGTCGTCGGTCATGTCGGCGACCAGCTCGAGCAGCTCCGGGTACTTGCCGAAGAAGTGCTCGCGGACGTAGGCGCCGTTCTTGGACTTGAAGTCCTGGTACTCCCCGTCGACGCACTCCTCCATCCGC
>DATAAV010000074.1:0-2294 GCA_036259935.1 Geodermatophilus sp.
TCGACCGCCGTCCGCATGGTCTTCAGGTACTCCTTGTGCTCGACGCCGAAGCGCTGCTCCTCGTCGACGATGACCAGGCCGAGGTCCTTGAACCGGGTGGTGGGCTGCAGCAGCCGGTGGGTGCCGACCAGGATGTCGACCTCGCCGTCGGCCAGCTCGCGCAGGATCTGCGTCGTCTCGGCGTCGGACTGGAACCGGGAGAGCACCCGCACCTTCACCGGGAACTGGGCGACCCGCTCGGAGAAGGTCTTGTAGTGCTGGTTGGCCAGCAGCGTCGTCGGCACCAGGACGGCGACCTGCTTGCCGTCCTGCACGGCCTTGAACGCCGCCCGCACCGCGATCTCGGTCTTCCCGTAGCCGACGTCGCCGCAGATGATCCGGTCCATCGGCACCGGCTGCTGCATGTCGGCCTTGACCTCGTCGATCGCGGCCAGCTGGTCGGGGGTTTCGTGGAACGGGAAGGCGTCCTCTAGCTCGCGCTGCCAGACGGTGTCCGGGCCGTAGGCGTGGCCCGTGGTGGCCATCCGCGCCGAGTAGAGCCGGATGAGCTCGGCGGCGATCTGCTTGACCGCCTTGCGGGCCTGGCCCTTGGTCTTCTGCCAGTCGGCGCCGCCGAGCTTGGACAGCGCCGGGGCCTCCCCGCCGACGTAGCGGGTGAGCTGGTCGAGGGCGTCGGTGGGGACGAACAGCCGGTCCGGCGGCTGGTTCCGCTTCGACGGCGCGTACTCGACGATGAGGTAGTCGCGCTGCCCGCCGTTGATGGTGCGGCTGACCATCTCGATGTAGCGGCCGATGCCGTGCTGCTCGTGCACCACCAGGTCGCCGGGCTGCAGCTGCACCAGGTCGACGGCGTTGCGCCGGCGGGCCGGCATCTTCACCGCGTCGCGCATCGTGGTGCCGCGCTGTCCGGTGATGTCGTGCTCGGTGAGCAGCGCCAGGCCGACGCCGGGGAAGGCGAACCCGGCCTCCAGCGTGGCCTGGGTGACGTGCACCGGGCCGGGCTCCGGCGCACGGGCGATGTCAGGCACCAGCCGGACGCCCAGGTCCGACTCGGTGAGCCGGTCGGCCGCCCGCTCCGCCGGGCCGTGGCCGGGGAAGGTCAGGACGGTGCGCCAGCCCGACCGGTGCCAGTTGCGCAGCTGGGCCATGACTTTGATCTGGTCACCGTGGAAGCGCTCGACGGTCGTGGCGTCCAGGGTGACGTGCCGGTCGTCGTCCTCGCTGCTCAGGGTGAACGCGCCGGTCGTCCACCACGGCAGGCCGCGGCCGCGGGCGGCTGTCTCGACGTCGGCGAGGTCGCGGAAGGATGACGCGCCGAGGTCCAGCGGGGCCTCCCCGGCCTCGGCAGCGGTGGCCCAGGAGGCGGCGAGGAACTCCTCGGCGGTGCGCACCAGGTCCGCGGCGCGGCTGCGCACCCGCTCGGGGTCGCAGACCAGCACGTGTGTGCCGCGCGGCACCAGGTCGGTGAGCAGCGGCAGGTCGGCTGTGTCTCCGCCCGCCCCACCGCCCCCACTGATCAGCGCCGGGGTGAGCGACTCCATGCCCTCGACGGCGATGCCCTCGGCGAGCTTGCCGAGGATCTCGGCCAGGCCCGGGTGTTCCACGGCCAGCGCCGCGGCCCGCTCCCGCACCTCGGGGGTGAGCAGCAGCTCCCGGCAGGGCGGGGCCCACAGCCGCTCGGGGCGCTCGTCGAGGGAGCGCTGGTCGGCCGCGGAGAAGTAGCGCAGCTCGTCGACCTCGTCGCCCCAGAACTCCACGCGGACCGGGTGCGGCTCGGTGGGCGGGAAGACGTCGACCAGCCCGCCGCGGACGGCGAACTCGCCGCGCTTCTCGACCAGCTCCACCCGGGTGTAGGCGGCGTCGGCCAGCGCGCGGGCGACGTCGTCGAGGTCGGCGGTGTCACCGGGCCTCAGTTCGACCGGCACCAGGTCGCCCAGCCCGGGGGCCAGCGGCTGCAGCACGCTGCGCACCGGCGCGACGAGCACGTCGATCGCGCCGTTGTCCCCGGGGGAGGTGAGGTCGCGGAGCACGGCCAGCCGGCGGCCGACGGTGTCCGCCCGCGGGGACAGCCGCTCGTGCGGCAGCGTCTCCCAGGCGGGGAAGACCTCGGTGCGCCGGTCGGGCAGGAAGCAGCGCAGCTGGTCGGCGACCTGATCGGCGTCCCGCTCCCCCGCCGTCACCACCAGGACCGGCACCCCGGCGCCCCCGTCGCCGGCGGCGAGCGCGGCCGCGACCAGCGGCTGCACGGGCGGCGGCGCGGTGACCGACAGCTCGGCGGACCCGGCCGCGGCCAC
>DATAAV010000075.1:0-7659 GCA_036259935.1 Geodermatophilus sp.
GTCGGGTCGCCGTCGAAGATGAGCAGCGAGCGCCGCAGTGCGCTTTCCAGGATCCCGCCGAGCACGAAGGCGAGCACCAGCGGCCCCGGGTCGGAGCCGAGCTTCTTCATCAGGTAGCCCACGGCACCGAAGACGATGACGAGGAAGATGCCGAAGATGCTGTTGCGGACGGTGTAGACGCCGACGAGCGTGATCAGCACGGTGATCGGCGCGAGGACGGTGGCCCGGACCCGCAGGATCCGCACGAAGACGCCCACCAGCGGAATGCTCATGATCAGCAACAGGAAGTTGCCGATGTACATCGAGTTGACCACGCCCCAGAAGAGGTCCGGCTCCTGGCTGACCAGCTGCGGGCCAGGCGTGACCCCCTGGATGAGCAGCGCGCCGAAGATCACGGCCATGGTGGCGTTGGCCGGGATGCCGAGGGTGAGCAGCGGGATGAAGGACGACGTCGCGGCGGCGTTGTTCGCCGTCTCCGGGCCGGCCACGCCTTCCACCGCGCCCTTGCCGAACCGCTCCGGGGTCTTGGACCGGCGCTTCTCGATCGCGTAGGCGGCCAGCGAGGAGAGCACGGCCCCGCCGCCCGGGAGCAGCCCCAGGATGAAGCCGAGCACCGAGCCGCGCCCGATGGCTCCCGAGCACTGCCGGAGGTCCCGCCGCGACGGCCAGACGTTGGCCACCCTGGACGGGGCCTGAACCGCCCGGTGCCGCTCCTCGAGGTTGTAGAGGATCTCGCCGAGACCGAAGAGCCCCATGGCGATCGGGACGAAGTCCAGCCCGTGGCGAGGTCGAGGTTGCCGAAGGTGAACCGCTCGGCGCCGGTGAAGCCGTCCCGCCCCACCACGGCCAGCAGCAGCCCCACGCAGGCGGCGATGACGGCCTTGAGCCGGTCGCCGCTGCTGACCGTGGACACCAGCAGGATGCCCAGCAGCGCCAGCGCGGTGTACTCGGGCGGGCCGAAGTCCAGGGCGAAGCCCGCGACCAGCGGGGCGACGAGCGAGAGGGCGACGACGGAGACGGTGCCGCCGACGAAGGAGCCGATGGCGGCGATGCCGAGCGCGGTGCCCGCCTTGCCCTGCGCGGCCAGCGCGTGGCCGTCGAAGACTGTGACGACCGAGGAGGCCTCCCCGGGCAGGCGCAGCAGGACCGAGGTGATCGTTCCGCCGTACTGGGCGCCGTAGAAGATGCCGGCCAGCATGATGATCGCCGTCACCGGCTCGATGCCGAAGGTCAGCGGCAGCAGGATCGCGATCGTCGCAGCCGGGCCGAGCCCGGGCAGGACGCCGATCAGCATGCCGATGACCACGCCGATGAGGCAGTAGAGGAGATTCGTCGGCTCCAGAACGACCGCGAAGCCGTTCAGCACCGGGGCGAGGTCCATGGGGACCCTCCTAGAACAGGTGGGGGATCGGGACCGACAGGGCCACGACGAAGATCAGGTAGAACGCGACCACCACCGCCAGGCTCGTGATCACGGACAGCCGCCAGCCCTCGCGCCCGAGGAAGCGCAGCCACGCGAAGGTCAGCAGGGCGGCCGGGATCTCGAAGCCGATGTAGCCGATCACGGCGGCGAAGACGACCATGCTGGCCAGCCCGGCCAGGACCAGCCAGCTCGCGGCGGTGAAGCGCTCGGCGTCGGTGATCCGGCGGGCCAGGGGGAGCAGCGCCAGCCCGAGGACGAGCAGGACGACGCTCACCAGGAACGGCCACGTCCCGGCCTCCGGCTCAGCGGGGCTGCCGACGTCGAGTCCCCAGGAGCCGACGAGCGCGGCCACCCCGAGGGCGACGACCGCGAGCGCGATGACGACGTTGCTCAGCGGGCCGGCGTGCGGCGGCCGGTCCTCCTCCTCGAGATGGTGGAGGACCTCCTCCAGCTCGTGGATGGTCCCCGGCGCCTGCGGGTCCCCGGCGGGGGCGGCCCCGGCGGCCGGGGGGCCGCCGGGGACCGCCGGGCGCGAGGCCCTGCCGTGAGCAGAACTCACTGGTCCTCGCCGAGGGCGATGTCGTGCTCCTCGACCTTGGCGCGGTACTTCTCGAGGTTCTCGGTCCACTCCGCCTTCAGCTCCTCGCCGTCGATCTCGTGGGGCGTGAGCAGCCGGTCCTGGTTGAACTGCTGGTACTCCTCGGTCGCGAAGGCCACCTGGAAGGCCTCCTGCAGCCGGTCGAGGACCTCCTGCGGGGTGCCCTCGGGAGCCGCGATGGCCCGGGACTGCTGCACCGGCACGTCGTACCCGGCCTCGACGGCGGTCGGGGTGTCGGGGAGGTAGGACGGCCGCTCCTCGGCGAAGGTCACCAGGGGCACGAGCTCGCCGGCCTCGATCTGCTCGAAGGCCTCACCGAGCTGGACCGAGCCGACGTCGACCTGGCCGCCCAGGACCGCGGTCAGCGTGGGGGAGCCGCCATCGAAGGGCACGGCCGTGGCGTCCACGCCGGCCTGGGCGAAGAGCAGCTCCTGGGACAGCTGGCTGCCGGTGCCCACGCCGGTCGTGCCGAAGGTGATCGGCCGGCCCGCGTTGACCAGGTCCTCGACGGTGGTGAAACCGGTGCCGGGGTTGGTCACGAGCACGTAGTCGTCCCGCGAGATGCCGGTGACGACCTCGTAGTCGTTGATGTCGACGGCCTCGTCCTCGGACACGGCCAGCGGCGTGATGTAGGCCAGGCTGCCGACGAAGGTCATCAGGGTCTGGCCGTCCGGCTCGGCGCCGGCCAGCTCCTGGGCCGCGACGGCGCCGTTGGCCCCGGGGCGGTTCTCCACGGTGACCGGCACGCCGAGCTCCTCGGAGACGGTGTCGGCGAGCGCGCGGGCGATGAGGTCGGTGCTGCCGCCGGCGTCCTGCCCGACGAGCAGGGTGATCGGGCCGTCCGGGAAGGACTCGGCGGCGTCGGCGCTGCCCCCGCCCCCGAGGTTGCCACCGCAGGCGGTGAGGGACAGGGCCGTCAGGAGCCCGACGCCGACGGTCAGCCCGCGACGGATCCGCAGGTTCTTGTTCATTGTGCGTTTCTCCTGTTCGAGGAACCTGGAAGCCCAAGATCGACGTTGTGAGCGCCATCACGGGAGGTCGCCGGGGAGCGTAGGCAGCCCCATTCATGCCTGTCCAAAACCACTAAGGCATCGACTGATACCGTACCGGTATGGCATTCACGCTCGAGCAGCTACGCGGCTTCGTCGCCGTCGCCGACGAGCTGCACTTCGGGCGGGCCGCCGAGCGGCTGCAGATGACCCAGCCGCCGCTGAGCCGGCAGATCCAGAAGCTGGAGCGTGCCGTGGGGGCGCAGCTGCTCGAGCGGGACAACCGCCGGGTCACCCTCACCGCCGCCGGGGAGGTCTTCCTCGCCGAGGCCCGCCGGCTCCTGACCCTCGCCGACGCCGCCCCGGACCTGGCCCGCCGGGTGTCCTCGGGGTCGAGCGGGCTGGTGCGGATCGGCTTCACCGCCGCGTCCACCTACGGCGTCCTCGGCCGGCTGCTCAACCAGCTGGCCGACGCGCTCCCGGAGGTGGACCTGGACCTGTACGAGATGGTCACCCGCGAGCAGGTCGCGGCGCTCCAGACCGGCGAGGTGGACCTCGGGCTGGCCCGGCCGCCGTTCGACGCGGCGACCTTCGGGTCCCGGCTGCTGCACCGGGAGGCGATGCTCGTCGCCGTGCCGAGCGGTCACCGGCTGGCCGGGCGGGAGCGCGTCGCCGCCGGGGACCTGGCGAACGAGCCGGTGGTCATGCACTCGCCCACCCGGGCGCGCTACTTCTACGACCTGGTCGTGAGCCTGGTGCCGGTGGCGCACGAGAACGTGGTGCACACCGTCAGCCAGGTGCTGACGATGCTCTGGCTGGTCGCCGCCCGGCGCGGGATCGCCTTCGTGCCGGAGTCGGCGGCCCAGCTGGGCATCGCCGGCGTGGAGTTCGCGACGCTGGAGACCCCGGTCGCCGAGCCGGTCGAGCTGCACCTGCTGTGGGCCCGGGAGTCGCGCAACCCGGCGCTCTGGCGTGTCCTGGACGTCCTCGAGGACGGGCTTCCGCCCGAGCGGTGATGCCCCCACGGTATGGCGCGATGCGAAAGCGCTCTTGGACAGGCATCGTTCGTGCTTCCTACGGTGGCGCCGACCACCTCTCCGGACCGCTGCCGCGCAGCGCTGTCGGACCTGTCGGACCCAAGGACGCCCCGTGACCCGCATGTCTCCCGCCGAGCTCGCGACCCGCCTGAAGTCGGGCCTGCTCTCCTTCCCGGTGACCCACTTCGATGCCGACCTGCAGTTCGACGAGGCGCGCTACCGGGAGCACCTGGCCTGGCAGGCCGGTTTCGACGTCGCCGGGCTCTTCGCCGCCGGCGGCACCGGTGAGGGCTTCTCGCTGACGTCGGAGGAGATGGACCGCGTCGTCCGCGTCGCCGTCGACGAGATCGGCGACAAGCTGCCCGTCCTGGCCCCGGCCACGGGCGGCACCGCGCAGGCCGTCGCCCAGGCGCGGGCGGCCGCCGACGCCGGCGCCGACGGCCTCCTGCTCATGCCCCCGTACCTCACCGAGGCCAGCCAGCAGGGGCTGCTCGACCACATCAGCGCGGTCTGCTCCGCCAGCGACCTCGGCGTGATCGTCTACAGCCGGGCCAACGCGGTGCTGGCCGACGTCACCGTGGCCGCGGCCGCCGACCGCAACGCGACGCTGATCGGGCTCAAGGACGGCGTCGGCGACATCGAGCAGATGACCCGCACCTACGCCAAGGTCGGCGACCGGCTCATCTACGTCGGCGGCCTGCCCACCGCGGAGACCTTCGCGCTGCCGCTGCTGCAGCTCGGCGTGAGCACCTACTCCTCGGCCCTGTACAACTTTCTGCCGGAGTTCGCGCTGCGGTTCTACGCCGCCGTGCGCGCCCAGGACCGGGTCGCCGTCTACGGGATGCTCAACGACTTCGTCCTCCCGTACCTCGACATCCGCGACCGGGCCAAGGGGTACGCGGTCTCCATCGTCAAGGCCGGGCTGACCGCCGTCGGCCGCGACGGCGGCCCGGTGCGCCCGCCGCTGACCAACCTGACCGAGTCGGAGCTCGCCGACCTCACCGCCCTGATCGACAAGGTCTCCTGACCATCCGACAAGGTCTCCTGACCATCGCTTCCCTGGAGGACGGCATGACCGGCCGCACGCCCACCGTGGCTCGCGTCGAGGCGGTGCCCGTCGCCGGGCACGACAGCATGCTGCTGAACCTCAGCGGCGCCCACGGGCCCTTCTTCACCCGCAACATCGCGATCGTCACCGACAGCGCCGGCAACGTCGGCGTCGGGGAGGTGCCCGGCGGCGAGGCCATCCGGCGCACCGTCGAGGACGCCGGCGAACTGCTCGTCGGGCAGCCGGTGGCCCAGTACGGCCGGCTGCTGCGCTCGGTCGCCGCCACCTTCGCCGACCGCGACGCCGGCGGCCGCGGGCTGCAGACCTTCGACCTGCGCACCACGATCCACGCGGTCACCGCGCTGGAGTCCGCGCTGCTGGACCTGATGGGCCAGCACCTCGGCGTCCCGGTCGCCGAGCTGCTCGGCGAGGGCCAGCAGCGCGACGCCGTCCCGATGCTCGGCTACCTCTTCTACGTCGGCGACCGGCGGGCCACCGACCTGCCCTACCTGGCCGAGCCCGACCCCGCCGACGACTGGGAGCGGCTGCGGCGGGAGCCGGCGCTCACCCCCGAGGCGGTCGTCGCCCTGGCCGAGGCGGCCCGGGCCCGCTACGGGTTCTCCGACTTCAAGCTCAAGGGCGGCGTGCTGGCCGGCGAGCAGGAGGTTGCCGCGGTGCGGGCGCTGGCCGAGCGGTTCCCCGACGCCCGGATCACCCTGGACCCCAACGGCGGCTGGCTGCTGGCCGACGCGGTCGAGCTGTGCCGCGACCTGCACGGCGTGCTCGCCTACGCCGAGGACCCCGTCGGCGCCGAGGGCGGCTTCTCCGGCCGGGAGGTCATGGCGGAGTTCCGCCGCGCCACCGGCCTGCCCACGGCGACGAACATGATCGCCACCGACTGGCGGCAGATGGCCCACGCGGTCCGGTCCAACGCCGTCGACATCCCGCTGGCCGACCCGCACTTCTGGACCATGCGCGGCTCGGTCCGCGTCGCCCAGCTGTGTCATGACTTCGGGCTGACCTGGGGCTCGCACTCCAACAACCACTTCGACGTCTCGCTGGCGATGTTCACCCACGTCGGCGCGGCGGCCCCCGGGCAGATCACCGCACTGGACACGCACTGGATCTGGCAGGACGGGCAGGCGCTGACCCGCAAGCCGCTGCAGATCCGGGACGGGCGGATCGCCGTCCCCACCACCCCCGGGCTCGGCGTCGAGCTGGACCGGGACGCCCTCGCCGCCGCCCACGAGCTTTACCTCGAGCACGGGCTGGGCGCCCGCGACGACGCGGTGGCGATGCAGTACCTCGTCCCCGGCTGGGCGTTCGACCCCAAGCGCCCCTGCCTCGTCCGCTGATCCCCCCTGCTGCAAGGAGCGACATGACCTCCGCCACCGCCGTGCGCCCCGACCGCGCCCCGGCCGTCCTCGACCGCATCGAGTCGGTCAGCCTCTCCTCGGTGACCCTGCCCCTGGCCACCGGCATCAGCGACGCCAAGGTCCTCACCGGTCGGCAGCGGCCGATGACCGAGGTCGCGTTCCTCTTCGCCGAGATCCGCACCGAGGCCGGCCTCGAGGGGGTGGGCTTCAGCTACTCCAAGCGGGCCGGCGGCCCGGCGCAGTTCGCGCACGCCCGCGAGGTCGCCCCCGACCTGATCGGGGAGGACCCCAGCGACATCGGCCGGCTGTGGACCAGGCTGGTCTGGTCGGGCGCCTCGGTCGGGCGCAGCGGCGCGGCCACACAGGCGCTGGCCGCGATCGACGTCGCGCTGTGGGACCTCAAGGCCAAGCGGGCCGGCCTGCCGCTGGCCAAGCTGCTGGGCGCGCACCGCGACTCGGTGCGCTGCTACAACACCTCCGGCGGCTTCCTGCACGAGTCGATCGAGCAGGTCAAGGAGAACGCCACCCGCACCCTGGAGTCCGGCGTCGGCGGCATCAAGATCAAGGTCGGGCAGCCCGACTGGGCCGAGGACCTGCGCCGGGTGCGCGCCGTCCGCGAGCACATCGGCGACGCCGTGCCGCTCATGGTCGACGCCAACCAGCAGTGGGACCGGCCGACGGCCATGCGGGTGAGCCGCAGGCTCGAGGAGTTCGACTTGGTGTGGATCGAGGAGCCCCTCGACGCCTACGACGCCGAGGGGCACGCGCAGCTCGCCCGGTCGCTGGACACCGCGATCGCCACCGGCGAGATGCTGACCAGCGTCGCCGAGCACTACGAGCTGATCCGCGCCGGCGCGGTGGACATCCTGCAGCCCGACGCCCCCCGCATCGGTGGCATCACCCAGTTCCTCAAGCTCGCCACCCTCGCCGACCACAGCAACCTGCAGTTGGCGCCGCACTTCGCGATGGAGATCCACGCCCACCTGGCGGCGGCCTACCCGCACGAGCCGTGGGTGGAGCACTTCGACTGGCTGTACCCGCTGTTCAACGAGCGCCTGGAGACCCGCGGCGGGCGGATGTACATCTCCGACCGGCCGGGGCTGGGCATCACCCTCAGCGAGCAGGCGCGCGCCTGGACCGTGGACCGCGTCACCGTCGACAGCGCCCGCTGACCATCACCCCAGCACT
>DATAAV010000076.1:0-8129 GCA_036259935.1 Geodermatophilus sp.
GCCGCGCCGGTGACGACCTCGGCCCCCTGGCCGGTGGCCTCGTGATCGTCGGCGGCCGCCGCTCGGCCCGGGGTGGGGGACGCCGCGGCGCGCTGCTCCTCGCCGGCCTGCGCGCCGAGGGCCTCCTCCACGGCGGCTTCCGGCTCGGTGACGACCTCGCGGCCGGCGGCCGGGCTCCCGTCATCGCTGCCGAGGGCGTCGTCCACCGCGGCCCCACCGCGAGTGACGACCTCGTCGCCCTCGCCGGTGTGCTCGTGGTCGTCGCTCACGGTGGCGGTCGGCGCGGGCGCCGCGCCCCGGGAGCCGGCGCGCACCTCGTCGCCGCTGCCCAGCGCCTCGTCGACCGCCGCCTCCTGCGCGGTGACCGCCCCCGCCCGGGCGGCCGCGGCGCGGCGGCGCCCGGTCTCCTGGGCCGGGGCCTCGGGGGCCGCGACGCCCTCGTCGGTGACCGTGCCTTCGACGGTGGCCACCTCGCCCGCGGGGGTGAGCACGTCGACCTCGGTGCTCACGTCGGCGGTGACGTCCTCACCAGGGAGGCTCTCGGCCAGCAGGTCGCGGTCGACGAGGCCGCCGTCCGACGGCGCGGACTCCGCCTCCAGCAGCGCGCTCTCCAGGGCGTCCTCGGTGCTGAGCCCGAGGTCGGCGGTGCTCGGCGCGGCGGTCACCTCCACGGTGGCCTCACGGACCTGCTCGGTGATGTCGTGGACGGAGGCGACCACCTCCTCCGGCGCCACCTCCGGCGGCAGCCCGAGGAGCTCGTCGTCGGCCGCCTTCTCGGCGATCTGCGCG
The DNA here is from genome assembly GCA_036259935.1 of Geodermatophilus sp. Classification (GTDB taxonomy): domain Bacteria; phylum Actinomycetota; class Actinomycetes; order Mycobacteriales; family Geodermatophilaceae; genus Geodermatophilus. The sequence goes on from DATAAV010000076.1 coordinate 790, forward strand.
TCGCGGGACTCGTCGGGCACGGTGGCGCGGTCGAACGCGGAGGAGCGCACGCTCCGGACCGGTTCCTCGACGGGGAGGTCCTCGTCGAACGTGGCCAGACCGGGTTCGTGCCGGCCGCGCAGGCCGGTGAACAGCTCGTCACCGCGGGCGACCAGCCCGGCATACTGCTGCTGCATCTTCATGGTGGCCTGCATCGCCAGGCTCAGGAAGCGGACCGGCAACCCCGGGATCGTCGAGGGCAGCCGGCGGGCCTCGTCCAGGAAGGTGACGGCCAGCCCGGCGACGGCGCGAATGGGCTCGGGGATCTTGCGGGACATGCGCCCAGCCTGCCGCAGACGACGGCGGATGGCAGCCCCACCGTCCTCCCGGCCGTTCCGGATGTGGCGTCCCTCTCGACGCGCCGGTCCGGCGTCCGTCCCCACCTACCATGGGGGCCATGGCTGATCAGCGCGGACGCGTCCTGCTGGCCGATCCCCGGGGCTACTGCGCCGGCGTGGACCGGGCGGTGGTGGCGGTGGAACGGGCACTGGAGATCCACGGCGCCCCGGTCTACGTCCGCAAGCAGATCGTCCACAACAAGCACGTCGTGGCCACGCTCGAGCGGCGCGGAGCGGTCTTCGTCGACGAGACCGAGGAGGTCCCGGAGGGCTCGGTCGTCGTCTTCAGCGCCCACGGCGTCTCCCCAGCCGTGCACCAGGAGGCCGCTCAGCGGCAGCTGCGCACCATCGACGCCACCTGTCCCCTGGTCAGCAAGGTCCACCAGGAGGCCAAGCGCTTCGCCAAGGAGGACTACGACATCCTCCTGATCGGCCACCGCGGCCATGAGGAGGTCGAGGGCACCTCCGGCGAGGCCCCCGAGCACATCCAGCTGGTGGACGGCGCCGACGACGTCGACCGCGTGCAGGTCCGCGACCCGGAGAAGGTCGTCTGGCTGTCGCAGACCACCCTCTCCGTCGACGAGACGCTGGCCACCGTGGACCGGCTCAAGGAGCGCTTCCCCGCTCTGCACTCGCCGCCCAGCGACGACATCTGCTACGCCACGCAGAACCGCCAGCAGGCGGTCAAGCAGATGGCCGCCGCCTGCGACCTGGTGCTCGTGGTGGGCTCCACCAACTCCTCGAACTCCGTGCGCCTGGTCGAGGTCGCCCTGGAGGCCGGGGCGCGCGCCGCCTACCTGGTCGACTACGCCGCCGAGATCGACCCCGCGTGGCTCGAGGGGGTCGGCACCGTGGGGGTGACCAGCGGCGCGTCGGTGCCGGAAGTGCTGGTCAGCGAGGTGCTCGACTGGCTGGCCGCCCGCGGCTATCCCGACGTCGAGACCGTGAAGGCCGCCGAGGAGCGGCTGGTGTTCGCCCTTCCGCACGAGCTGCGCACCCGCCGCACCGAGACGGCGCCCGCCGACCCGCACTGAGCGCCTACCCGCGAACGGCAGCGGCCCTCTCCCGGTGTGGAAAGAGGGCCGCTGCCGTCGTGCGGGGCGCCGCTGGGCTCAGCGGCGGGCGGCCCAGCGGAGGAGGGCCAGGACCAGGCCGACGCCGGTGGCCACCGCCATGGTGGGGAAGCCGCGGATGAGCAGGGTGCCGACCGTGGTCGGGCTGAAGCTCGCCGACGGGGCCAACCCGATGTTGACCGCGGCGACGGCCACGAAGACCAGCGGTGGCGCGACGACCGTGGAGGCGAGATCGCGTCGGCGGACGAGCAGGGTGGCCACGCCGGTGCTCGCAGCCAGGGTGATCAGGGTGAGCAGGCCGAGGCCGACGCCGAGGAAGGAGTCGACGGCCGCCCCGGCGAGGGTGACGACGAAGATCCCGAGGACGGCGTAGACGCCGCGCAGCCCGCCGTCGTTGCGGACCGGGGCGGGGCGGTTCACGGTGCGGCGAGAGTCGCCGCGGGCCTCCGCCGGGCGGGCGCTTGCGGGCCGCTGCGCGACCTCGTCCCTGCCGGCAGAGCGGCGCGGGTCGGCCGCCCGGGGGGCCATGGGTCGGCTCCGGTCGGCGGCACGCGGCATCTCCGGCCGCGGTGGAGCGGCGGGGGGTCGCCCGGGCTCGGCGACGGCGCGCTCGGGGAACGGGGGCCGGGCGGCCGGGCGGGGCCGCCCCGCGGACCGCACCGGCGGCGGGACCGGCGGCCGGGCCAGCGGGACGGGGCGCTCACCGGGCTGGGGCAGATCCGGGCGGGGGCGCCGGGGAGCGGACGGTCGCTCGGAGCGCGCTCCGGTCTCCTGCCACGGATCGGCAGTACCCACCGTCGCCATGGCGCACCTCCCGTCCGCTCGCGGTGAGCCCCCGGAGGGCTCCCAACCGGAGGGTCACGGTAGCGAGACGGAGCGCAACTGCCAGGGAGGTCGAGGGCGACTCGCGACACGCAAAGGTGCCGTTACACCACGGTGCGTGAAGGGCGTGGCGGATGGGGCGGAACTGCTTCGTCAGCCGCGAGTGCCGTCGCGGGCGGCCTCCAGGTCGTCGGTGTCTTCCTCGGCGGTGGCCGGGTGCAGCGCGCGGACGGTCGCCTCGATCGATGCCGGCGCCGGCACCGGCGTCTCGGCGACGCCCAGGTCGTCGAACCGGCGCGCGGCCGGGAGCACGGTGCGCTCGTAGGAACCCACCGTGTCGTTGTAGCGGGCCACCGCCGAGCCCAGGGCCGAGCCCAGCCGGGTCAAGTGGCTCGACAGCGTGCTCAGCCGGGCGTGCAGCCGGCGGCCGACCTCGATCACCTGATCGGCATCGCGGGCCAGCCGCTCCTGCCGCCAGGAGTAGGCGACGGTGCGCAGCAGGGCCAGCAGCGTGCTCGGGGTGGCGAGGACGACGTCGCGGGCGAAGCCGTACTCGAGCAGGCCGGGCTCGGCCTCCAGGGCGGTGGTCAGGAATCCGTCGGACGGGACGAACAGCACGGTGAACGGCGCCGCGGGCCGGAAGGCGGTCGGATAGCGGCGCGCGGAGAGGGTGTCGACGTGGGCGCGCAGCTGGCGGGCGTGCGCGGCGACCCGCTGGGCGCGGACCGTCTCGTCGGAGGCCTGCACCGCCTCGATGTAGCCGGTGAAGGGCACCTTCGCGTCGACGATCACCTGCCGGCCGTCGGCGAGGGTGACCACCAGGTCGGGCCGGACGCCGGCGTCCTGGTCGTTGGTGGCGGGCGGCTGCTCCACGAAGTCGCAGTGCTCGAGCAGGCCGGCGACCTCGACCACCCGGCGCAGCTGCACCTCACCCCAGCGGCCACGGACGTGCGGCGTCCGCAGCGCCGTGACCAGCGCGGCGGTCTCCTGCCGCAGCAGCGAAGATGCCTGGCCGACCGTGCCCATCTGCTCGCGGAGCTCGCCATGCGCCGTCGCACGGGCCCGCTCCATGCCGGCCAGCAGCCGGTGCAGGTGGTCCAGCGACTCGTGCACCGGCTCCAGGCCGCCGTCGGCCGGGCGGCGGCGGGCGACCAGGGCGACCGTGCCGAGGGTGACGGCGGTGGCCAGCAGCGCACCGACGAGGAGCCCGACGAGCAGCGAGGCGGCGTCCATGCCCGGGAGGGTGCCGGAGGGGACCGACAGTTCCCGGGAGGGCACGGTCCGTGTCAGGCGGTCGGCATCCTCACGCGGCGGTGTCCCTGTGCCTCACGCGGCGGTGTCCCTGTGCCTCACGCGGCGACCGTCGCGTGCGCCGCCTCGTGGTCGAGCAGCCAGCGCTTCACCGGCGTCCCCCAGCGGAAGCCGCCGAGTCCGCCGTCGGAGCCGAGCACCCGGTGGCAAGGGATGAACAGCGCCGCCGCGTTGCGGGCGCAGGCGTTGGCGGCGGCGCGGACCGCGCTCGGCCGGCCGCAGCGGGCGGCGAACGCCGCGTAGCTGTCCGGCAGGCCCGGCGGCACGGTGCGCAGCACCTCCCACGCCTCCTCGAGGAACGGACCGGAGCGCTGCCGCACCGGCACCTTGTCGATCGCGGTCACCTCGCCCTCGCAGAAGGCGGTGACGGCGTCGAGCGCCGAGAGGTCCTCCTCGTGCTCGAGCCAGGTGGGTCGCAGCGACCGGTGCACCACGGGCAGCAGGTCGGTGACGTCGTCGGTCCAGCCGCTGGCCAGGACGACCTCGCCGACGTCGGGATCGCGGGCCACCACGACCGTGAACGGCCCGGGCGGGGTGGCCACGGTGGCGTAGCGGGCGGGTGGGGGAGTCATGAGGCGCTCCGTTCGGGAAGCGGGGTGCGGGTGAACAGGCTGGGCACCGCGAGCGCCCAGAGATGAATCACGGCGTAGGACCGCCAGGGGCGCCAGCGGGTCGCCGCGTCGCGGTCGGAGCTGCCGAGCGCGGCCAGCGAGCGTCGCAACGCCAGGTCGCCGGGCAACCACACATCGGGGTCGGCGAGCCCGCGCAGCGCCACCAGCGCCGCCGTCCAGGGGCCCACGCCGGGCACGGCCAGGAGCCCGCGGGCGGCCTCGTCACGGTCGGCGCCGGGGTCGAGCGCGATCGATCCCGCGGCGAGGCCGGCGGCGAGGGCGGCCACCGTGCGCCGCCGGGCCCCGGTGAGCCCGACCGTGGAGAGGTCGGCCTCGGCCAGCGCCTCGGGACGGGGGAAGGCGGCGGTCAGGCCGCCGACCGGCGCGGCCAGCGGCGTGCCGGCGACGGCGAGCAGGCGGGCGGTGAGCGTCCGGCCTCCCGCCACCGACACCTGCTGGCCCAGCACCGCGCGCACGGCGAGCTCGGTGGCGTCGGGGGAGGCGGGCACCCGCCGTCCGGGAGCGCCGGCGACCAGGGCGGCCAGCGCGGGGTCGGCGCCGAGGACGTCGTCGACGGCGGCGGGGTCGGCGTCCAGGTCGAGCATCCGCCGGCACCGGGTGACGGCGGCACCGAGGTCGCGCAGCTCGGTCAGCAGCAGGCGGGCGGTGACCGCCGGGCCGCCGTCGGCCGCGGGGGACAGGCGGACCACCGCCGGCCCGTGGGGCAGGTCGAGGACGCGGGAGAACGTCGTGCCGTCCCACTCCTCCAGGCCGGGGACGGCGTGCGCGCCGAGGAAGAACAGCACCTCCGCGGCGTCGAAGGGGGCACGGGCGGCCAGCCGCAGGGTGAGCCAGCCGGGGGTGCCGCCGTCGGCGCTCGCTCGGCCGCGCCGGAGCTCGGTGGGCGTCGTCGCGAAGACCTCGCGGACGGTGTCGTTGAACTGCCGGATGCTGGCGAAGCCGGCGGCGAAGGCGACGTCGGCCATCGGCAGGTCGGTGGTCTCGATGAGCAGCCGGGCGGTCTGGGCGCGCTGGGCGCGGGCGAGGGCGAGCGGGCCGACGCCGAGCTCACCCACGAGCAGCCGGTGCAGCTGCCGGTCGGAGTAGCCCAGCCGGGCAGCCAGACCGGGGACGCCGGAGCGTTCCACCTCGCCGTCGGCGATCAGCCGCATGGCGCGGGCGACGACGTCGGCCCGCGCGTCCCACTCCGGAGAGCCTGGGACGGCGTCGGGCCGGCAGCGCCGGCACGCGCGGAAGCCGGCGGTCTGGGCGCCGGCGGCGGTGGCGAAGAAGCTGACGTTGCGGGCCAGCGGCGTGCGGGCCGGGCAGGACGGGCGGCAGTAGATCCCGGTCGTGTGCACCGCGGTGAAGAACCAGCCGTCGAAGCGGGCGTCGCGGCTGGCGACCGCGCGGTAGCAGCGCTCGGGGTCCAGCGGCGGGGTCATGGCGTCGAGCATGGCAGCAGGCCGAGCCGCTGACTGGCGGTTTTCGGACGGCTCGCTCCGCTGTCCGGACGACTCCGCACGCCGGCATCCGGCGCCGCGCCGTACGGGAGCCGACCGAGGCCGTGGCGACACGCCGTCCGGGCCTGCGCGGGTGGCCGGAGCGGGGTGGGCGTGCGGTCGGGAAGATGCGTTGATGCCCCGCGCAGGCCCATCCGGCCCGGGCTGTCGGTGGGACCACTGCCCGCGCAGGAGCCCGGACCACAGGGGGCGCCCATGGCGACCGCACCTGCACGCCGCTGCATCCCGGTGGCGCTGGCCGTGCTGGCCACCGCGGCCGCGATCGGGGTCGCACCGCCGGCCGCGGCCGCCCCGGCGTCGGACGATCCGCCGGCAGTGGACGCCGGGAGGGACAGCACCGCTGCGGCGCTGGTTCGGATCGAGGTCCGGGCGCAGACGACCGTCGTGCACGTCGACCACAGCACCGGGGCGGTGGACATCCGCCAGGGCTCGTACCCGGTCCGCCAGGGGCAGGCCACGGGAGTGCTGAGCGCGGAGGGAGTCGTCGCCACGCTGTGGCGGGAGCTGGCCGTGGACCTGGGCCGGGTGGCAGTGCCGGCGGCCAACCGGCTGTTCGTCGAACAACTCGGCGCGCAGCTGCAGGACGGCAACGACTCGACCGTGGCCACGCACGCCACAGATCCGGCGCTCGACGTGCATCTGCAGCACTGCTACCAGCAGGCCGAGGACTGCACCGTCGTGGCCGAGCCGCAGTACGACGTCGTCCTGCTCACCACCGAGCCCCGCCGGCTTCCCGCCCAGCTGGTGAACTCCCCGTCCGCGCCGACCGACGTCGCCCTCCTGCGGGTGGGAGGCTCGGCGACACCGACGGCGGTCCTCTCCGACACCGGGACGGTGCCCGCCGAGGCGGTGCTCGCCGGTTTCGACGCCGATCCGCCGGACGACGGCTCGACCGGGGAGTGGCGTCCGGCGTTCGTGCCCGTGCAGGTGGACGGGTCGGCGGTCACGGCGGAGGCGGCCGAGGACCTGCCGGGCCGGATGGATCGGGGGCTCAGCGGCGCACCGCTCCTGGAACCGGCGACCGGCGAGGTCACCGGGCTGGCCGACCGGGACCGGGGCACCGGGCAGGTGACGGCCGTCAGCGCCGCCGGGATCCGTGCGGCGCTCGACCAGGCGGGGATTCCCGTCGAGCGGTCGCCGTTCGACCTCGCCTTCGCCCGCGGGCTCGACCTGCTCGGCGACGGTCAGTACCGCGAGGCTGCCAGGGAGCTGGAGCAGGCCGGCGAGTACTTCGACTCCGCCATCGCTGAGGAGCACGCGCAGGTGGCCGGCGCGCGGGCGGATTCCGGCGGGAGCACGTCGGCCGGGGAGGGCTCCGGCGGGTGGCCATGGTGGGTGTGGACGCTGCTCGTCGTCGCCGTCGTGGCGCTGCTCTCGGTCCTCTTGTGGCTCCGGGCCCGCCGCGGCTCGGGGGGCGGGTTCTCGCTGCCCGGTCGCAGACCCCGGTACGTCGGCGCGCACCTCGCCGTCCCGGACCGGACGGCGTCCTCAGGCTCGCCGCCCGTCCCCGACAGGGACGGCGATCCCGGACGGTGACCGGTCACGTGCCTCGACGGCCTCCTCGCGGCCGGACAGGGTGCTCCGTGGAGCGCGGATTGGCGCCCGGGCCCGGCACGTAGGCTG
>DATAAV010000077.1:0-9070 GCA_036259935.1 Geodermatophilus sp.
ACGGTCGCCGGGTTGATGTCCACGCAGACCAGCGGGATCGACGCCGGGAGGATGTTGCCGGTCGCGATCGAGTGCAGCATGGTCGCCACCATGATCGCGAAGCCGACGCCGTCGAGCTGGGCCCGCATCGCGCGCTGACCCTCGATCACGTCGGTGTAGACGTCGGGCAGCGGGCCGTCGTCGCGGACGGAGCCGACCAGCACGAACGGCTTGCCGGCCCGGACCATCGCGTGCATCACCCCGCCGGTGAGCACGCCGCCCTCGACCGCCTTCGCGATCGAGCCGGCCCGGCGGATGGTGTTGATCGCGCGGATGTGGTGCTCGTGCCCGTGCGGCACCCCCGACCCGTGGGCGAGATCGACGCCCAGCGACGTCCCGAACAGCGCCGCCTCGATGTCGTGGGTGGCCAGCGCGTTGCCGGCGAACAGGACGTCGACGAAGCCGGCGTCCACCAGCCGCACCATCGCCGGGGAGGCGCCGGTGTGCACGACCGCCGGGCCCCCGACCCACAGGATCCGCCGGCCGGCGGCCTTGACCTCCCGCATCCGGTCGGCGATCTGGCGCACCAGCACCGCCTGCGGCTTCTCGCTGGAGGCGGCCGACGACATGAACCCGAAGACCTCCTCCTCGCCGCGGGGCGGCTGGCGCGGCAGCTCGACGCGGACCCCCTGCGGGCCGCAGACGACGGCGTCCCCGGCCTTCACGTCGCTCACCGGCACGGTGCGGACCACCCGCCGGCCGTTCTCCTCGGTCACCACCAGGCCGCAGTCCATCTCCGGCCGCTCCACGCGCAGCCACTCCCGGTCCAGGCGGACGAGGGTCTCCAGGTTGGTCGTGGAGTAGAAGTCGTCGGGGAAGACGCCGTCGGCCGGCGCCGGGCGGGTGGTCGCGGTCCCGGGGTCGACGGCGTTCGCGCCGTGGACCTGCGCCCGCATGAGGATGCGGTCGAGGCGCTCGGCGTCGTCGGCGCTGATCTGCACCACCGCGCGGGACTCGTCCTCGTGCTCCCGGCCCAGGTCCAGGCTCTCGATGCGGTAGTCGCCGCCGTACTCGAGGACGTCGTCGAGGAGCCGGGCGAGGATGCCGGTGTCCATGAGGTGGCCGGTGATGGCGACCGTGGTGGAGTGCGCGGCGGTGCTCACCCGTCGCACGCTAGCGAAAGGACCCCCTCCTCCCCGCCCCTCGCCCGCTCGGGGCGGGACCCGGCAGGGGGCCGCTAGACCACGGCGCCGTCGTCGCCGTCCTCGATCGACCGCTCGCGCATCCGCGAGACCAGCAGGTAGGCCCCACTGGCGATCGCGGCGACGCCCAGCACCAGCCCGACGTCGATGGACAGCCCGAGCACCCCGGGCGCGCCCACCAGGAGCACACCGGCGGCGATCAGCAGCACCGCGTACAGCGACGTGGGGGAGGGCGCCGGCAGCGGCGGCGGGGGTGGCGGCTCGTAGTGCTCCTCGGGACGGTCGAGCACCGAGGGCTCGGCGGGCGCCGGCGGCGGCGCGTCGGACGGCTCGGCGTCCACCGGGGTCCGGCCGTCCTCGGCCTCGAAGGCGGCGACGATCCGCGCCCACTCGGCGTCCTCGTCGAGGTCACGGCGGGTCGCCCGGGACCGGCGGGTCGGCTCCCTGCGGTGCTCGTCGACGTGCTGCTCGACCAGGGCACGACCGTCGGCGGTTCGGGTCCGGTCGACGAACAGCCGGTCGGTCGGCGGGCTGGGCAGTGAGACCGTGCGCGTGTAGGGCTCGACGTCGGAGGACGGCTCCAGGTAGGCCGCGATGCCGGCCTCCCGCAGCAGGTCCAGCAGGTGCTCGCCGACGCGCGGGTCGACGTCGCGCACCGGGGCCCAGAGGGCGGCGTGCAGCCCGTTGTCCCGCCGGCCCCGGCCGCTCATGCGTCGGCCTCGAGGGCGGGTGTCCGCGCCCGGATCCAGTCGACCGAGCCGGCGAAGATCCGCGGGGCGTCGTTGTCCAGCGTGGCCACGTGGTAGCTGTCCTCGAGCAGCACCTCGGTGACGTCGCTGCTGGACACCCCGGCCAGCAGCACCTGCACCGAGGCGGGTTCGACCACGTGGTCGGTGACGCTCCGGAAGACCAGCAGGGGGGCGGTCACCTTCGCCAGGTCGGCGCGGGTCGCCGTCCACAGCCGGCGCAGCCCGAGCACCGCCCGGGTGGGCAGCTTGGGATAGGCCAGCTCGGTGACGCCGGGCTTCTTGATGTCGTTGGCGATCGGCGCCCAGCTGGGGGTCAGCCGGGCCAGCAGCGGCAGCAGCTTGGCGTCCGGCCGCTGGGTCAGCAGCGAGGGGTTGACCAGCACCAGGCCGGCGACGTCGTCGGGCCGCAGCTCGGCCAGCCGGACGGCGAGGGTGCCGCCCATGGACAGCCCGGCCACGACGACCCGGTCGCACTCGGCGGTCAGCTCGCCGAAGGCGCCGGAGACCGCGTGCAGCCAGTCGTCCTCGGTGGTCAGGTTGCACTTCTGCCAGCTCGTCCCGTGACCCGGCAGCAGCGGCGCGCGCACGGCGAACCCCTCGGCGGCCAGGTGCTCCCCCCACGGGCGCATGCTGAACGGCGAGCCGGTGAAGCCGTGGACGAGCAGGACGCCGGTGCCGCTTCCGGCCTCGGACCCCGGGAAGGCGAAGGGCTCGGCGCCGGGTACGAGGTCGACAGTGGGCACGGAAGTCCTCCTCGGAACCCGCGGGGTCCCCCGATCGGGCGTGGCGAATCGCACGGTCACGTCGCCCGGTGATCGATTGTCCATCGGCCACCGGGCTCCTTAGTCTGGCAGCCCCACAGGGAGGCGTGTTGTTCTACTGGTTCCTCAAGTTCGTGGCGATCGGCCCGGTCGTGAAGCTGGTGTTCCGTCCCCGGGCGGAGGGCGTGGACAGCGTCCCGCGCGCCGGCGCGGCCATCCTCGCGTGCAACCACCTCTCGGCCGCGGACTGGATCTTCATGCCGCTGCAGCTGCGCCGGCGGGTCACGTTCCTGGCCAAGGCCGAGTACTTCACCGGCACCGGCGTGAAGGGCTTCCTGCAGCGGGCGTTCTTCTCCGGTGCCGGCCAGGTGCCGATCGACCGGACCAACGCCTCCGCGGCCGAGAACGCCATCCGCACCGGCATCCGGGTGCTGCGCGAGGGCAAGCTGCTGGGGATCTACCCGGAGGGCACCCGGTCGCCCGACGGCCGCCTCTACCGCGGCAAGACCGGCGTCGCCCGGATGGCGCTGGAGACCGGCGCCCCCGTCGTCCCGATCGCGATGCTGTACCGGCCGCGCCGGCTGCCGCTGGTCGGCCGCCACCTGCCGAAGGTGTGCGTGCGCTTCGGGGAGCCGCTGGACTTCTCCCGCTACGAGGGTCTGTCCGGCGACCGGTTCGTCGAGCGGTCGATCACCGACGAGATCATGTACGAGATCATGACCCTGTCGGGTCAGGAGTACGTCGACGTCTACGGCGCCACGGTGAAGAAGTCGATGGACGCCACCGGCGCCAGCGCGTCGGAAGTCGTGAGCCGGCTGCAGCCGCCCGCCGACGAGGCCGCCGACCGCGCGCCGTCCTCCCTCGCCGGCTAGGCCCGGTCCCGGGTACCGCCCTGAGCTTGCGAAGGGTGGGGAGGACGGGGTCCTTCCTCAGCGGGTCAGGAGCCGGTCGAGGACGTCGGTGAGCAGCCGCAGCAGCTCCGGGCGGGTGGTCGTCGGCTCGCGCACCCACTGGTGGACCAGCTCCTCGGTGAAGGAGAACCAGGCCCGGACCAGCTGGCGGCGGAGGGCGTCGTCGGGCAGCCCGAGCGCGCTGACGGCCAGGTCCACCAACTGCTCGCGGGTGTCCTCGTAGACCTCGGCCACCCACGGGTCCCCGCCGGCCGCGCCGCGCACGAACGCGAGGTGGGTCTCCCGGTAGGCCTCGACCCAGCCCACGTAGCGGTCGAGCATCCAGGCGACCCGTTCCCCGGGCGGGACGTCCGGGCGCGGGGTGAGGTGGGCGCGCAGCAGGTCGGCGGCCGCGCGGGTGACCGCGGTGTAGTAGTCCCGCTTGCTGGCGAAGTAGTGGAACAGCAGGCTGCGGCTGATGCCGGCCCGCCGGGCCACCTCGTCGATGGTCAGTTCCTGCACCGGGGTGGTGGGCAGCAGCTCCAGCCCGATCTCCACCAGCTGCGCCCGCCGGTCGCCGGCCGAACGGCGCGTCCGGGAGGGGCCCTCGCCCCGCGGGCTCGCGGTCATGGCGGCGGGGTCAGGCGGCGGCTCGGTCGTCGACGGCCGTCCGCAGCAGCCGGTCGATCGCCGCGACGACGAGCTGCGGGCGCTCCTGGGGGAGCATGTGGCCCGTCCGGTGGACGACGTGCAGGACGGCGTCGGGCAGCGCCTCGGCCAGCTGCCGGCTGTGCCGCAGCGGGGTGAGCTTGTCGCTGTCGCCGACGAGGATCTCCACCGGCACGCCGGTGAGCGCGGTCAGCTCGGTGCGCTTGTCGTGCTCGCCGAGCGCGGGCAGGAAGGCCGTGAAGGCCCGCACCGTCGAGGCGTGCATGATCTCCGCCCCCGCCCGCACCATCTCCTCGGTGGCGTCGGCGCCGTAGAGCAGGTCGCGGACGATCGCCTGGTGCCGCGGATGGCTCGGCGGCACCAGCCGGCGCAGCCGCTCGACCACCCCGGCGGCGGCCAGCGCGGCGGTCAGCGCGGCCGGGATCAGCCGCTGGCGCAGCCGCTCCGCGCGGGTGCGCGGCGGTCGCTGCAGGTTCCCGGCGGAGGTGGAGACCAGCAGCACCCCGCGCACCCGGTCGCCGAACAGCTCGGGGCGGGCCGCTGCCAGGCACATGATCGTCATGCCGCCCATCGAGTGACCGCCGAGGACCACCGGTCCGGCGGGGGCCAGCTCGTCGAGCACGCAGGCCAGGTCGCTGCCCAGCTGGTCGATCGAGACGGCCGTCTCGGGAGATCCCCACGTCGAGCGACCGTGGCCGCGCTGGTCGTAGCGCACCAGCCGCAGCTCGCCGGCGGCCACCCGGGGGGTGAGCAGGGCGGCCGGGTCGTCCCAGGAAGCCTGGGCCAGGGTCCAGCCGTGGGCGAGGACGAGGGTGACCGGGGCGTCGTCGGAACCGTCGACGGTCGCGTGCAGCAGGGCGCCGTCCGGGGTGGGGACGGCGGCCGTGCGGCGCTGCACGGTGCGGGCCGCGGCGCTCACGCGGCCACCTCCGCGGTCCGGTTGCCGGCGGCGGCGGGGACGCCCACGTAGTTCTCCCGGTCGAGTCGTCGGGTCAGCTTCCGGAACCGGAAGGTGAAGTCCGGCCACAGCGTGGTGTTGTGCCCGTGCCCGTCCAGGTACCAGCTGGCGCAGCCGCCGGCCAGCCAGACGGTGCCCCGCGACTTGCGGGCGATGAGCGTCCGGTAGGCCTCCTGCGCCTGCGGCGTGGTCTCCAGGACCTCCAGACCCTCGGCGTCCATGGTGCGCAGCGCGTCGTCGACGTAGGCCAGCTGCGACTCGATCATGTAGACCATCGAGGTGTGGCCGACGCCCACGTTGGGGCCGACCAGCAGGAACAGGTTGGGGAAGCCGGCCACGGTGGTGCTGCGGTTGCTCGCCATCCCGTCCTCCCACACCTGCGCGAGGGTGCGCCCGTCGCGGCCGGCGATCCGCTCGGCGATCGGCAGGTCGGTCACATGGAAGCCGGTGGCCAGCACGATCGTGTCGGTCGGCCGCTCGACGCCGTCCCGGGTGACGATCGAGTGCGGCCGGATCTCGGCGATGCCGGCGGTGACCAGCTCGGCATTCGGTGCCGCCACCGCGGGGTAGTAGTCGTTGCTGATGAGGATGCGCTTGCAGCCGATCGTGTAGTCCGGGGTCAGGGCCGCCCGCAGCCTGGGGTCGCGCACCTGGCGGTGCAGGTGAGCGCGGGCGAGCTTGCCGACCGGCTTCAGGAAGCGCCGGTTCTTGGCCATGCCCACGACGAGGAGTTCGCGGAGCACGTAGAGCAGGCCGCGGACGGCCCTCTGCAGCCACGGCAGGTAGCGGTAGAGCCGCCGCTGCCACGCCCGCACCGGACGGTCGGTGCGCGGCACGATCCACGGCGGCGTCCGCTGGTAGACCGCGATGCTGGCGACCCGGGGCTGGACGGCCGGGACGATCTGAATGGCCGAGGCACCGGTGCCGATGACGGCGACCCGCTCGCCGGTGAGGTCGTGCTCGTCGTCCCAGCGGGCCGAGTGCATCACCGTCCCGGCGAAGGAGCGCAGGCCGGGGATGTCGGGATAGGTGGGGTCGGCCAGCGCCCCGGCGGCCGAGACGAGGACGCGGGCGCGGAACTCGCCGGCGGTGGTGGTGATGTGCCAGCGCCGCGTGGCGTCGGCCCACCGGGCGGCGGTGACCTCGGCGCCGAACACGCAGTGCTCGCGCACGCCGTACCGGTCGGCGGTCGCCTGCAGGTAGGCCTGGATCTCCGGCTGCTCGGAGTAGGAGCGCGGCCAGTCGGGGTTCGGCGCGAAGGAGAAGGAGTAGAGGTGGGACTGCACGTCGCAGGCCGCGCCCGGGTAGTGGTTGTCCCGCCACGTGCCGCCCACGTCGTCGGCCCGTTCCAGGACCACGAAGTCGCGCTCACCGCGCCGGCGCAACGTGATCGCCATGCCCAGGCCGGCGAAGCCCGAGCCGATGATCGCCACCCTGACCTCCCGGACGGCGCCGGACGGTGCCGTGGCGGGTGCGGGCCGGCTCTCGAGCGTGCTGGTCACCGATCGGCTCCTTCGTACATCGCGGCTTGCTGAGCAACGTTCAACAAGCTACAACTCCATTGAGCAGTGCTCAACAAGTGGGCCTGCGCACCCGTTCACATCGAGGAGCACCCATGGCGCCACGCCTCCGCCCGCGGCGGCCCCGCACGTCCCTGGCCGACCGGTCGGTCCTGATCACCGGGGCTGCCCGCGGCATCGGCGCCGCGCTGGCCCGCAAGGCGGCGGCTCGCGGCGCCCGCGTGGCGCTGGTCGGGCTGGAGCCGGAGCTGCTGGCGACGGTCGCCGACGAGCTTGGCCCCGAGCACCTGTGGGTGGAGGCCGACGTCACCGACCCCGACGCGCTCCGGGCCGCGGTGCGGCGGACGGTGGAGACCTTCGGCGGGCTCGACGTCGTCGTGGCCAACGCCGGCATCGCCCCGCTCACCACGGTGGCCACCAGCTCGGCGCACGCGCTGGCGCGCACCATCGAGGTCAACCTCACCGGCGCGATGCTCACCGCGCACGCGGCGCTGCCGGAGATCATCGAGCGCCGCGGTCACGTGCTGCTGATCAGCTCGGCCGCGGCGTTCACCGTGCTGCCCGGCATGAGCGCCTACTGCGCGGCCAAGGCCGGCCTGGAGCGGTTCGGCGACGCGCTGCGGCTGGAGGTCGCCCACCGCGGCGTCACCGTGGCCAGCGCGCACCCGACCTGGATCGACACCGACCTGGTCCGCGACACCGAGGCGGCGCTGCCCACCTTCGCGCGGACCCGCCGCCGGCTCCCGGGCCCGCTGGGCGCCTACACCTCGGTCGAGGACTGCGCCCAGGCCCTGGTCGAGAACCTGGAGACCCGGGGACGCCGGGTGTTCGTGCCCCGCTCGCTCGGCGTCGTCTCCGCGCTGCGCCAGGTGGTCACCGGCGCGCCGGCCGAGAAGGTGATGCTCAAGGCCGCAGCCGGGCGGGTGCCGCAGCTCGAGGCCGACATCGCCGCCCTGCAGGGCCGGGAGTTCGGCACCCACTCCCTCGGCAGCCGCACTCCCTGACCGGCGCCGGCCACCGGGGGCACGGGCCTCACCCGCGTCAGGGCCGCCAGTGCTCCCGGTAGTGCGGGTGGTCGGCGTAGGTCTGCGCGATCAGGCGTAGCGCGCGATCCATGGTCGCGCCCCGGGGTCCCTGCCTCTCCAGCTCCCGGAAGTACTGGACCAGCTGCCGTTTGGCGGCGACGTCGCGCAGGACGTGGTCGACGAGCGCGGCGTTGGTGCGTCCCGCGCCGAGCGCGACGAAGCGGGCCGCCTCCTCGTCCTCGTCGAAGCGGGCCAGCAGGAAGTCGACGAGGTCCTCGTGCCGGATGGCGGCCGGCAGGTCGGGGTCGGGCGCGGTCACTGCGCCCAGCCACCGGCGCGGCGGACGGCGTCGCGCCACCGGTCGTGGCGGCCGTCGTCGCGGCGGCCGGGCTCGGGCTCGAACCGGCGGTCCAGCGACCAGGTGCGGGCCAGCTCC
Organism: Geodermatophilus sp.; assembly: GCA_036259935.1. Classification (GTDB taxonomy): domain Bacteria; phylum Actinomycetota; class Actinomycetes; order Mycobacteriales; family Geodermatophilaceae; genus Geodermatophilus. The sequence continues at coordinate 8,190 of DATAAV010000077.1, forward strand.
GCGCAGCTGCCCCACACGCCGGTGCCGAGCCCGGCGAGGAACGCCGCGCCCAGCGCCGTGGTCTCGGTGACCACCGGACGGCGGACCGGCACCCCCAGCTGGTCGGCCTGCAGCTGCAGCAGCAGGTCGTTGGCGCTGGCCCCGCCGTCGGCGGACAGCTCGGGCACCGACAGGCCCGCCTCGGACACCATGACGTCGACGACGTCGCGCACCTCGAAGGCGATAGCCTCCAGCGTGGCGCGGGCCAGGTGCGCGCGGGTGGTGCCGCGGGTGATGCCGACGACGGCGCCGCGGGCGTGCGGGTCCCAGTGTGGCGCGCCCAGGCCGGTGAGCGCCGGGACGAAGACCACGTCGCCGCTGTCGGGCACCGTGCGGGCCAGCCCCTCGATCTCCGCGGCCGAGTCGATCAGGCCCAGCCCGTCGCGCAGCCACTGCACCGCGGCTCCGGTGACGAAGATCGAGCCCTCCAGCGCGTAGACCAGGCCCTGGCCGATGTCCCAGGCGACGGTGCTGAGCAGCCCCGCCTCCGAGCGCACCGGGGTCGGTCCGGTGTTGGTGAGCACGAAGGAGCCCGTGCCGTAGGTGCACTTGCTGTCGCCGGGGGAGAAGCAAGCCTGGCCGAACAGCGCCGCCTGCTGGTCCCCGGCGATGCCGGCGACCGGCAGCGCCAGGCCCAGGAACGCGTCGGGGTCGGTGGTGCCGACGACGCCGGAGCTCGGCACGACCTCCGGCAGCGCCGCCCGGGGCACGTCGAACAGCTCGCACAGCTCGTCGGACCAGTCGCCCTTCTCCAGGTCGTAGAGCAGCGTGCGGCTGGCGTTGCTCGGGTCGGTGACGTGCACGGCGCCGCCGGTCAGCCGGGAGACCACGTAGGAGTCGAC
>DATAAV010000078.1:0-10603 GCA_036259935.1 Geodermatophilus sp.
GAACTCGTGGGCGAGGTGGCGCAGTACGGGGACATCTACCGGTACTGCTACGTCCGCGGCCCCGACGGCATCATCATCGGGCTGGTCGAGGAGCTCCGCTGAACGACACTCCGAGCATCGGCATCACCGCGTGACGGCCCCCGCTCGGTAGGCGGCGACGCCGGCCGCGAAAGCGGCCTGCAAGGCCGCGACGCCGCCCGCCGAGGAGAACCTGCCCACCGCGGAGATGGCCGCGACCGTCTGGGCCCGCGTGCACGCCGAGCCGTGCGCCCACGACGGTGGCCGCGTCCGGTGATTTGGGAACCGGCCAGCAACAGCTGCTGCCGAGCCCGGTCGGGGCTGACGGCCGGAGGCGCGAAGCGGGTAGGCGGCGCCCGGTCCACGCGGCGCTCCTCGGCCGCGAAGGCCGTGTTGCGGCGGGCGACCAGGGTGTCGTAGTCCTCGTCGGACATGTCGGCATCGCCTACCCACCGGCTGCACCGCACCGGGGCCGGAGACGGCACCGGCCCCTCCGCCAAGCGGTAGGGGCCGGTCCGAAACAGCGGAATCGCAAGTCCGCGTAGTAGCGGGGGCAGGATTCGAACCTGCGACCTCTGGGTTATGAGCCCAGCGAGCTACCGAGCTGCTCCACCCCGCGTTGCAAGAACTACCCTACCCCTCATCCGGCCCGGATTGCACGCGGCTCCGGGGTGGCCGTCGCCACACCGGCCGACGGGGGCGGGGGGCGCGTTCCCGCGCCCTCCGCCCCGCCGGTCAGCCGGTGGGTTGCTCCCCCGCGGCGGCCTGCGCGGCCTGGTAGGCCTCGACCGCCGCCTGCAGGTCGGCCTGGGCCCGGCCGATCCCCTCGAAGTCGCCGTTGCGCTGGGCGTCGGCCAGCGCCTGCAGCGCGGCGTTGATGTCGGCCACAGCCTGGTCCAGCGCCGGGTTGCCCGAGGTCCCGCCGCCGTCGGCCGGCGGGGGCGGTGGCGTCGGCGCCCCGGTGTCCGGCGCGGGTTCCGGCGTCTCCGGCTGCTCCGGAGTGGTCGGCGCCTCGCCGCTGTCGGTGGCCGCCTCCCCGGCCCCGGCGCCGAACACCTGGTCGAGCGCCTCGGAGAGCGTGTTGGCGTACCCGACCCGGTCGCCGTAGTTGACCAGCACCTTCTGCAGCAGCGGGAAGGAGTTCTCCCCCGTCCCCTCCACGTACAGCGGCTCGACGTAGAGCAGCCCGTTGCCGCCGATGGGCAGGGTGAGCAGGTTCCCGAACACGGCCCGCGACTCCTCGCTGTTGAACAGCGTCAGGTCCGGCCGCACCTGGTTGTTCGTGATGAACGACTGCTGCACCTGCTGTGGCCCGCGGAACGGGGTGTTGCCCGGCAGCCGCAGCACCTGGATCTCGCCGTAGTTGTCCGGATCGCTGTTCGCCGAGATGAACGACGACAGGTTCTCCCGCCGGAAGGCGTTGAGCGCGCTGGTCAGCTGGAAGCTCGCCTGAGGGTCACCGGGGCGCTGGGCCAGGATGTAATACGGCGGCTGTGCCTCCTGGGTGTCCTGCGTCGGGTCGGCCGGCACCTGCCAGCGGTCGTTCTGGTTGTAGAAGTCGACCGGGTCGCTGACGTGGTAGCGGGTGAGGATGTCCCGCTGGACCTTGAACAGGTCCTCGGGGTAGCGCACGTGGCTCTCCAGTTCCGCGCTGATCTCACTGCGCGGCTGCACTACACCCGGGAAGGACTTCATGAACGTCTGCAGGACCGGGTCCTCCTCGTCCCAGGCGTACAGCGTCACGGTGCCGTCGTAGGCGTCGACGGTGGCCTTCACCGAGTTGCGGATGTAGTTGAACGTCTCGTTCGGCAGGGCGGTGGTCCCGGTGCCGGTGAGCGCGTCGGCGGCGGCCTCCCCGAGCTGCATCTGCTCGGCGTACGGGTAGGAGTCCGACGTCGTGTAGCCGTCGAGGATCCAGGTCACCCGGCCGTCGATCACCGCGGGGTACGGGTCGCCGTCCACCTCGAGGAACGGCGCGGTCTTCTCCACCCGGTCGCGCGGGTTGCGCACGTAGAGGACCTTCGACGCGTCGTTGACCGCGCTGGAGAGCAGGAAGTTCCGCTCCCGGTAGTAGATGGCGAAGGTCAGCTGGCGGAAGAAGCTGCCGATGGCGACGCCGCCCTGGCCGTCGTAGGTGTTGTTGATCTGGCCCTCGTCCGAGCCGTCCTCGGGCTGGTCGAACTCCCGCGGCGTGGCGCCCTCCGGCGCGCCGACCACCGAGTAGTCGTCGATCAGCTCGCCGTAGTAGATCCGCGGCTGGGTGACCTCGATGTTGCCGATGGTGGGCAGGTCGCGGGTGGTGAAGTTCGGCTCGCCGCCCTCCTGGCCGGCCACCACCTCGTTGGCCGGCGCCGCCACGAAGCCGTTGCCGTGGGTGTAGACGGTGTGCCGGTTGATCCAGGTGTCCTGGTTCTCCGACAGCCCTGCGCTGTTGAGCTCACGGACGGCGACGACGTAGTCCCGGGTCTCCCCGTCGATCGTGTAGCGGTCGATGTCGAGCTTCTCCGGGAAGCCGTAGACGTTGCGGATCTGCTGGCGCGCGGTGAACGTGTCGGACAGGACGTTGGGGTCCAGCAGCCGCGCGTTGGGGATCGTCTCGGTGTCGTTGCGCAGCTCGGCCAGCGCCGCGGCGGGGTCGGCCTCCTCGCCGGTGGTCTCCTGGGCGTAGTCGACGTACTCGACGTCGGAGAGGTCGTAGGCGTCCCGGGTCGCGGCGATGGCCCGCTCGATGTACGCGGCCTCCCGCTGGTCCGCGCTGGGCCGCACGACGAACTGCTGCACGATCGCCGGGTAGGCGACGCCGATGACCAGGCTCGACAGCAGGAGCAGGACCAGCGCCGCGGCCGGCAGCCGGAAGTTGCGGACGACGATGTTGGCGAAGAACGCGACCGCGCAGACCGCAGCGGCGAACACCAGGATCGTCTTGGCCGGCAGGAGCGCGTTGACGTCGGTGTAGCTGGCCCCGCTGAACAGCTCACCGCGGTCGGAGTAGACCAGCCCGTACCGGTCCAGCCAGTAGGCGATCGCCTTGAGTGCCACGAACAGACCCAGCAGCACCGACAGCTGCACCATCGCGGCGGGGGTCAGCTTCTCCCCCGGCGTCTGCAGCCGCAGCCCGCCGAAGACGTAGTGGGTCAGCAGCGAGCCGATGAGCGCGAGCAGCACGATCGCGAACCCGAAGCCGAGCAGCAGCTTGTAGAAGGGGTAGTCGAAGACGAAGAACGACAGGTCCAGGCCGAACTCCGGATCGGTCCGGCCGAAGTCGGTGGCGTTGCGGAAGGTCAGCCACGTCTCCCAGTTCCCCTGGGCGGTGAACCCGGCGAACAGTCCGAGCACGACCGCCACGGAGGTGAGCACCAGGGTGCGGCGCGGCTCGAGGGACTGCCGGTAGCGCTCGAGGTTCTGCTGCTCCAGCGACATCGGCCGGAAGGTCGGCCGGAACCGGTAGGCCAGGTAGATCGCGAGCGCGACGAGGCCGCCGGTGGCCACCCCGGCGACGGCGAACAGCAGCGCACGCGTCTGCAGCTCGGTCCAGAAGACCTCGGTGTACCCGGTCTCGTCGAACCACAGGTAGTCGACGTAGACGTTGGTCAGCGTCCCGATGGTGGTGAACAGCACCAGCAGGACGGCGATGAACCCGATGACCACCTTGGCGCGCCGCGACAGCGCCGGCACGGACACGGGGGGCCGCATGGCCACGAGCGGTCTCCTTCAGTTGCAGGTGTGGCGGGCAGCCACGGCTTCGTCGACCACGGGCGGGTCGGTTCGGCGTCGGCACGCGGTCGGCTCCTCCGGCGCGGACCGGTCAACCCAGGACAACGCTCGGCGCCGCGCCGGGTTCCCCGTTTCCGCGTCCGGGCGCCAGCTTCCTCCACGGATCTCGGGCGACGGCGCCGGGGCGGGTCAGCACGGGTCCGGCGTCCGCCCTGCCCGGTGGTCGGCGAGGGCCTTCAGGGCGTCGTCCAGCGTCGCGACCCGGGCCACGGTGAGCCCCGGCTGGGGCGCGGCGAGCGCGTCGGCGCAGTTGTCGGCCGGCACGAGGAACAGCTCCGCCCCCGCCTCGGCGGCCGCGACCATCTTCAGCTGGATGCCGCCGATCGGGCCGACCGAGCCGTCGGGCTGCATCGTGCCGCTGCCGGCCACGACCGAGCCGCCGGTCAGGTCCTCCTCACCGACGAGGGCCAGGATGCCGAGGCTGAGCATCAGCCCGGCCGACGGGCCGCCGACGTCCTCCACCTGGATGTCGATCAGGAACGGCGCCGACGGCTGCTCCCGGATCAGCACACCGAGCAGCGAGCCCTCGCGGTCCTCGGCCGGCCGGGTGGTGACCGTCGTCGTGCCGCGCTCCCCCAGCCGCGTGTACTCGACGGTGACCGTCGACCCCCCGGGGATCGAGGTCAGGACGGCGTCCAGGGTCACCGCGTCGGGCGTGGCCCGGCCGTCGACCGACTCGATCGCGTCGCCCTCCTGCAGCCGGCCCTTCGACGGAGAGTTCTCCGCCAGGCCCTGCACGACCACCTTCACCGGGTAGCCCAGCTCCCCCAGCGCCGCCGACTCGGCGGCCTCCTCCGAGCTCAGGAAGGCCTGCCGGTTGGCCTCGCGGGTCTCCTCCTCGGTGCGGTCCGGCGGGTACACCGCCTCCTCCGGGACGACGCTGACCTTGCTGTCGAACCAGCCCTGCACCGCCTCCACCAGGCTCAGCCCGGCCCGGCTGACCCCCACGGTGGTCAACGCCAGCTCGCCGTCGACGTCGTTCCGCTCCCGGCCCTCGACGCTGATGATCGGCTCGCCGTCGACCTCCCCGAGCGTGTCGAACGTCGGCCCGGGGACCTGCGCCACGTACGGCACCGGAACGGCGGCGCCGAGCACGCCGAAGACCAGGAGGAGCACGACGCCGACCACGAGGACGGCGATCCGACGTGTCACGACCGGCGAGCTTAGGGCGCCCCGGTGGGAGGCGCCGATGCCTAGGTCGGGGCGGTGTCCTCAGCGGGCATACCGCGCGGCCGCTGATGGGCCCACGGCCGGAAGATCACGCGTCTACCGTGGGGGCATGAGCGACCTGCCGTTCGGTTTCGGGTTCCCCGACCGCGATCCTGAGCGTCGCGACCAATCCGGCTCCGGCGCCGGCTCGGGCTCCGGCGCCGGCAACGACCCCTTCGGTCTGGGGGCGCTGTTCGGCGGTCTGGGCATGGGTGGCCCGGGCGCCGGCACCCCCGAGGACCTGCTGAGCAAGATGCCGCTGTTCGCCGAGTTGCAGAAGCTGATGAGCTGGTCCGGCGGGCCGGTGAACTGGGACCTCGCCCGGCAGAGCGCGATCAGCACGCTGGCCGCCGGCTCGCAGCCCACCTCGGAGTCCGAGCGCGCGGCCGTCGCCGACGCGCTGCGACTGGCCGACCTCTGGCTGGACCAGGTCACCGAGCTGCCCTCGGGCGTGGACCGCACCCTGGCCTGGTCCCGGGTGGAGTGGGTGGAGCAGACGCTGCCCGCGTGGAGTGCTCTCATCGACCCGCTGGCCGAGCGGGTGGTGTCGGCCATGACCAGCGCGCTGCCGCAGGAGGCGGCGGCGATGGTCGGCCCGCTGGCCGGGATCATGGGCCGGATGGGCGGGCTGATGTTCGGCGCCCAGGTGGGGCAGGCCCTCGGCCGCCTGTCCGGTGAGGTGCTCACCGGCACGGAGGTCGGCATCCCGGTGGCGCCGGGGCACGCCGGCGTGCTGCTGCCGCAGAACCTCGCCGAGTTCGCCGCCGGCCTCGACCGCCCCGCCGAGGAGGTCCGGCTCTTCCTGGCCCTGCGGGAGGCGGCCTCGCAGCGGCTGTTCGCGCACGTGCCGTGGCTGCGCCAGCAGCTGCTCGACTCGGTGCACGCCTACGCCCGCGGCATCACCGTCGACCGCGAGGCGATCGAGCGCAGCATCACCGAGGCCATGGGCTCGATGCCGGGCGGGATCGACCCCAGCGACCCCGAGAGCATCCAGCAGCTGCTCGGCAGCGGGCTGCTCGAGCCCGAGGAGACCCCGGAGCAGCAGATGGCGCTGCGCCGGCTGGAGACGCTGCTGGCGCTGGTCGAGGGCTGGGTCGACGCGGTGGTCGCCGCCGCGGCCGCCGAGCGGCTGCCCGGGCACGCCGCGCTCGCCGAGACCATGCGCCGCCGCCGGGCCTCCGGCGGTCCGGCCGAGCAGACCTTCGCCACCCTCGTCGGCCTGCAGCTGCGGCCGCGCCGGCTGCGGGACGCGGCCACCGTCTGGGGCGCGATGGCCCAGCGGCACGGCAACGCCGCCCGCGACCGGCTGTGGTCGCACCCGGACCTGCTGCCCACCTCCGACGATCTCGACGAGCCGCTCGACTTCGTGGCCCGGCACGGGATGGACGACGAGCTGCGGGCGCTGGGCGCCGACGACGACACCCGCGACGACGAGACCGGCGGCAGCCCCGGCGACGACGCCCGCGGCTGACCGCGGCCGGTCAGTCGACCAGGTCCTCCCCCGGGGCGGCGGCCCGCGGCTCGCGGTCGGCGGTGCCGAGCTCGACGCCCTCGAGGAACCCGCGGGCCCGCTCCGCGCGCGGGTAGCGGGCGACCAACGCCCAGAACCGCGCGTCGTGGCTGGGCTCGATGAGGTGGGCCAGCTCGTGGACCAGCACGTACTCCACGACGTACTCGGGCATCGAGCGCAGCCGGCTGGAGAGCCGGATGCTGCGGTCGGCCGGGGTGCACGACCCCCAGCGGCGGTTCTGGTTGTCCACCCACCGGACGCTGAGCGGCTGCGGGATGCCGTCGAGGTGGGCGGCCGAGAGCGCCCGGGCCCGGGCCAGCAGCTCGACGTCGCCGCCCAGGGACCGCCGCCGGCGCTCCTCCCGCGTCTGCAGCTTGGCCACCATCTGCGCCACCCAGCGCTGCTCCTCGGCGGGGCTGAACGCGGCCGGGATGAGAACCACCGTGCGCCCGGATTCCCGGTAGGCGGTCACCGTCCGGCGCCGCCGGGCGCTGCGGCGGACCTCGACCTCGCCGTGCGCGGCAGAGCCGCTTCCCTCGGAGCGGCGCGCGGGCACGGCTCGGGCCGCCCTGCGGTGGAGCCGGGAGTCCGCCGGGACAGGGCTGCGCGGGGGGTCGGGGGTCCATCCGGGCACACACGCACCGTAGCCATCGACGGCCCTCCGGCCCATGCGACGACACCCACTCGGGTACATGTCCGCACGGACGGTGTACACGGTGCACACCCGCCCCAGGGACACGCCCCGCCGTGGCCGGATCCACAGCCCGGCATCACCCGTGCGGGGCAGGTGGAACCCACGATCGGCGGCCGTGCGGCTACCCCCGAGGGAAGGCCGTCCCCCGCTTGCGCACAGGGACACGCCGACCCGTCCCCACGCTGTCCACAGCGGCGTCCACAGGATGTGGGCAGCGGGCCGGGGAGTGGGCACCCGTCGGCCCGGGTAGCCGCGCCGAGCCCGGGTAGCGTGCGGGCGACGGCGCCCGGCGCGGACGTCGACAAGGCCCGGGCGACAAGGCCCCGAGAAGGAGGAGGCACCGTGGCGGAGAGCTACAACGGCTACTGCGTGAAGTGCAAGGAGAAGCGCGATTTCGAGGGTGAGGTCAAGGTCAGCGACTCCGGTCGCCGGATGGCGCAGGGCACCTGCCCCGTCTGCGGCACCAAGATGAACCGGATCCTCGGCAAGGCCTGAGCCGACTGCCACGCCGACGGCGGGAGCGGACGGGCCCGGTCCGCTGCGAGGCTGCCGGCATGAGCGACACCGCGCACCCGCTGCTGCCCACCTCCACCCCGGTGCTGCACCGCGGTGCCGGTGAGGTCCAGATCGGCGGGGTCGACTCCACCGACGGGCTGCTGGTCAGCCCCGGTTCCGGGGAGCTGACGGCGCTGCTGCGCGGGCTGGACGGCCGCCGGGCCCAGCGCGCCGTCCTGGCCGACGCCACCCGGGCCGGCCTCGATCCCGCGGCGGTGGGCACGCTGCTCGAGGGGCTGCGGGCCACCGGCCTGCTGGTCGACCTCGAGGCCGCCGACCTCCTCGCCGCCGACGCCGGACCGGCCGCCGCGGCCCGCGCCGCCGCGGAGCTGCCCGCCGCGCTCTCCGGCGCGAGCAGCGGAGCGGGCTGGCACGCCCGGCGCCGCGCCGCCGTCGTCGTGGAGGGGGCGACGCGGGTCGGCGTCCCGCTCGCCGCCGTGCTGGCCGCCAGCGGCGTGGGCCGGGTCAGCATCCGCGACGCGGGTGTGACCACGGCCGGGGACGCGGTGGTCGGCGGGCTCACCGCCGACGACGAGGGCCGCCCGCGGTCCCTCGCCGCCGCCGACGCGGTCCGGCGGGCCAATCCGCTCACCGACCTGCGCCCGCTGCCCGCCGGCAGCCCCAGCGACCTGGTGGTCCTCGCCCGGCCCTGGGCCGCCTCCGACCCCCTCGCCGCGGAGCTGCAGCGCAGCGGGATTCCCCACCTGGTCGCCGACGTCCGGGGCCGGACGGGCGTCGTCGGGCCGCTGGTGGTGCCCGGGGTGACCAGCTGCCTGCGCTGCGCCGACCTGCACCGGCGGGACGCCGACCCGCACTGGCCGGCGCTCGCCGCCCAGCTCACCGCCGGGGAGCCGCCGCCGGGCGGCGCCACGGTCACCTGCCTGCTCACCGCGGTCACCGCGGCGCTGCAGGCGCTGGCCTACCTGGACGGGGCCGGGTCGCCGGCGACGCTGGGGGCCACCGTCGAACTGCACCCGCCGGAGCTGGCGCCGCGGCTGCGGCCGTGGCCGCCGCATCCGGCGTGCCGCTGCGTGGGCGCGCCCGCCGCCGGGCCCGACGACCCCGTCCGGGGGGCGTGACTCCCTGCACCTGCAGCGGCTGCCCGGCGGCACAGGGGACAATGGCGCGGAACAGGGGGCCGGCGTGCTCCCGCCGACGAACGGGCCGGGCTTGCGACCACGGCCGACCAGCACCAACGCCGACGAGCGCCCACGAGGAGGATGCCGCGTGACCGAGACCGGACGTGAGATCCCACGGGGGTCGGTCTCGCGGACCGCACGGCTGGCCTCGCTCCCGCTGGGCGCCGCCGGACGCGCCACGCTGGGCATCGGCAAGCGGCTGTCGGGTCGCCCCGCCGAGGCCGTCACCGCCGAGCTCCAGCAGCGGACCGCCGAGCAGCTGTTCGCCGTCCTCGGCCAGCTCAAGGGCGGGGCGATGAAGCTCGGCCAGACCCTGTCGGTGTTCGAGGCCGCCGTCCCCGAGGAGGTCGCCGCGCCGTACCGCGAGGCGCTGGTGAAGCTCCAGGAGGAGGCGCCGCCGATGCCGGTGCGGACCGTGCACGCGGTGCTCGCCCAGCAGCTGGGCGGCCGCTGGCGCGAGCGCTTCCGCCACTTCGACGACGCCCCGGCCGCCGCGGCCAGCATCGGCCAGGTGCACCGCGCGACCTGGCGGGACGGGCGGGACGTCGCGGTCAAGATCCAGTACCCGGGCGCCGCGACGGCGCTGATGGCCGACCTCAACCAGCTGGCCCGCTTCGCCCGGCTGTTCGCGGCCCTGTTCCCCGGCATGGACGTCAAGCCGCTGATCGCCGAGCTCAAGGCCCGGGTGGTCGAGGAGCTGGACTACGGGCTGGAGGCCGACGCCCAGCGGGCGTTCGCCGCCGCCTACGTGGATGACCCCGAGATCGTCGTCCCCCGGGTCGTGGCCAGCGCGCCGAAGGTGATCGTCTCGGAGTGGCTCGACGGGACGCCGCTGTCCCGGGTCATCGCCGAGGGCAGGCGGGAGCAGCGCGACCGCGCCGGGCACCTGCTGGCGGTGCTGCACTTCTCCGGCCCCCAGCGGGCCGGGCTGCTGCACGCCGATCCGCACCCGGGCAACTTCCGGCTGCTCGACGACGGCCGGCTGGGGGTCATCGACTTCGGCGCCACGGCGCGGCTGCCCGACGGGCATCCCGAGCCGATCGGCCGGCTGGTGCGGTGGGCTTTGGAGGGCCGCGCGGAGGAGGTGCTCGCCGACCTGCGCGCGGAGGGCTTCGTCCGCCCGGGCATCGTCGTCGACGCCCAGGGCGTGCTCGACTACCTGCGCCCGCTGCTCGCGCCGGTGGAGAAGTCGCACTTCCACTTCACGCGGGCCTGGATGCAGGAGCAGGCCGCGCGCATCGCCGATCCGCGCAGCGAGGCCAGCCGGCTGGGCCGGCAGCTGAACCTGCCACCGGCGTACCTGCTCATCCACCGCGTGACCATCGGATCGATCGGCGTGCTGTGCCAGCTGGACGCGGCCGGGAACTACCGCGGGGTCGTGGAGGAGTGGCTGCCCGGCTTCACCGGCTGAGCCGCCCCACCGTCGGGGGGACGGGGCTACAGCTCCGGGTCCAGCCGGGCCTCCAGGTCCCGCAGGCAGTCCCGGGCGCAGTCCGGGCAGAGCACGGTGAGCTGTTCCGGGGCGCGCTCCCCGGTGGACCCGGTGGGACGCGGCGGGACGCTCAGCGACCACCCGGTCGCGACGTCGGCGGCCGTGCCCGACCGCCGGCACCGGGCGCAGACGAGCGCGTCCACGGTCATCGGCCCAGCGTGCGCTCCCGTTGCCCCGCAGGGAAGGGGAACGGCGCGAGGCCGGCCCCCGCC
>DATAAV010000079.1:0-4378 GCA_036259935.1 Geodermatophilus sp.
GGCCCGGTCCGCCGACCAGGTGTCGGCCGCGGAGGAGGAGGCGGAGGCCGTCGACGAGGGCGGCACCGCGGTGGCGGCCGGCACCGGCCACGCCGTCGACCTCGACGAGGCGCTGGAGGAGGCGACCGGCGCCGCCGAGGACACCGAGGCCGGCGGCGGAGGCACCGAGGCCGGCGGCGGGGAGCCCCGCGCCCAGGCCGCCGGCACCGCGCCGGTCGAGGGCTACGACAACTTCACGGTCGCGCAGCTGCGCGGCCGGCTGCGCGGCTACCAGGTGACGACCGTGCGGGACCTGATCGCCTACGAGGAGGCCACCCGCGCCCGCGACCCGTTCCTGCGGCTGCTGCGCAACCGGCTCGAGCGGCTGGAGCGGCTCGAGGCGGAGAACGTCGACCCGGCGCTCACCCCGCGCGGCATGTGACGGTGGGTCCGCCCCGGACCTGCCGGGGCGGACCGTCGCACCCGCCTGGCACGCTCGGGTCATGGCCGCTGACCCGGGTCGCGCATGACCGCCCCGTCCTCCCCCGAGGCGCCCTGGCCGGTCCGCACGGTGGCCCGCAAGGTCGCCGAGTGGATCGGCCGGCTCGGTGAGGTGTGGGTCGAGGGTCAGGTGGCCCAGCTGTCCCGCCGCGGCGTGGGCACGGTGTTCCTCACCCTCCGCGACCCGGCGGCCGACCTCTCGGTGCCGGTCACCTGCGCGCGCGACGTCGCCGACCGGCCGGGGCTGGAGCTCACCGAGGGCGCCCGCGTGATCGTGCGCGCCCGGCCGGACTACTACATCGCCCGCGGCTCGTTCTCGCTGCGCGCCACCGAGATCCGGGCCGTGGGCCTGGGCGAACTGCTCGCCCGCATCGAGCGGATCCGCCGGCTGCTGGCCGCCGAGGGCCTGTTCGACGCCGCCCGCAAGCGGCCGCTGCCGTTCGCCCCCGCCGTCGTCGGTCTCGTCACCGGCCGCGACAGCGCCGCCGAGCGCGACGTCCTGGTCACCGCCCGCCGCCGCTGGCCGGCGGTCCGGTTCGCCGTCCACCACAGCCTGGTCCAGGGCCCGTCGGCCGCCGCCTCGGTGATCGACGGGCTGCGGCGGCTGGACGCCGACCCGGAGGTCGAGGTGATCGTGCTGGCCCGCGGCGGCGGCTCGGTGGAGGACCTGCTGCCGTTCTCCGACGAGGGGCTGGTGCGGGCGATCGCCGCCTGCCGCACGCCGGTGGTCACTGCTGTCGGCCACGAGACCGACACGACCCTGGTCGACCACGTCGCCGACGTCCGCGCGGCCACGCCCACCGACGCCGCGCACCGGGTGGTCCCCGAGATCGGCGAGCAGCGCCGGCTGGTCGACGGGCTGCGCGCCCGGGCCCGGCACCTGCTCGCCACCCGGTTGGAGCAGCAGGAACGGTGGCTGGAGAGCGTGCGCAGCCGGCCGGTGCTCGCCGCCCCGGAACGGCTGCTGCACGGCCGCGAGGACGACGTGCTGGCGCTGCGCACCCGCGCCCGCCGCACGCTGGTCCACCGGCTGGAGAGTGCCGAGCGCGACCTCGAGCACGCCCGGGCGCGCGTCGCCGCGCTCTCCCCGGCCGCCACCCTGCAGCGCGGCTACGCCGTCGTGCAGCGGGCCGACGGCGCCCTGGTGCGCGATCCGGCCGAGGTGTCCGACGGCGAGCGGCTGTCGGTGCGGGTGGCGGGTGGCCGGCTGCCGGTGCGCGTGGACCGGGAGAATGGGCAGCCGTGAGCACTTCAGCGGACGGGTCCGAGCCGACGACCACCTACGAGCAGGCCCGCGAGGAGCTCGCCGAGGTGGTGCGCCGGCTGGAGGCCGGCGGGCTCACGCTGGAGGAGTCACTGGCGCTCTGGGAGCGCGGCGAGCAGCTGGCCGAGCTGTGCCGGCACTGGCTGGACCGGGCCCGGGAGCGGCTGGCCGCCGCGGCGCCGCCGGCTCAGCCGGAGTAGGGCTCCACCGCGGTCGCCACCGTCTCCAGCTCCTCGTCGGGCGCCGAGCCGGTCACCAGCACGGTGACGCCGTCCACCTGCCGCGACAGCGCCGTCTCCCCCCGCCCGGTGGTCGAGCGGGTCCACACCTCGCCGTCGAGCTCGACGGTCCCCTGCTCCTCGGCGTCCTCGAGCACCGAGGTGACCGCGGCGGCGCGCGCGTTGTCGCTGACGACGAACCCGGCGAACTCCTCCGAGGGCGTGAGGTAGCCCAGCTCCAGGGTGACCGGATCGCCCTGCTGCGCTCCGCCGGCGTCCGTGCGGGCGCTCGTCGGCCGGTAGCCCTCCGGCAGCCCGCTGGGGGCGAGCACCGGGTAGCCGGCCCGCGCGGCGGCCAGCTGCACGGTGCTGGTCGGGTCGACCTCGCGCACCGGGTCGTCCGGGGTCGTCCGGAAGGCGTTCCATCCCACGAGAACCAGGCAGATGACCACCAGCGGCAGCAGCGACCGGAGCATGTTGGCCGCGGTGAACCGGGCGGCGCGCTCGGCCGCCGGCGACGGCGGGATCTCCACGGAGGTCTGCTGCGGTCGCTGACTCGAGGGGTCCACGGCGGTCATACCCCTAGGATCGCAGGACAGCTCCCCCACCCCGCCGCCCCGCGTCCGTGCGGCTCCCGCCGGGCAGGCCGGCCGGAGACGCGCCCGCGCGGGTGGCGGACCACCGCGGTGGTCGAACCAGGAGGTCCCGTGTCCCTGCCCCTCCCCGATGGCCCGCTCACCCCCACCCCCCGCGGGAGCGGCTTCCGCTCCGACCGCCCGGCTCCCGACCGCAACCTCGCCCTGGAGCTCGTCCGCGTCACCGAGGCGGCCGCGATGGCCGCCGGCCGCTGGGTGGGCCGCGGCGACAAGAACGGCGGTGACGGCGCGGCGGTCGACGCGATGCGCGCCCTCATCGGCACGGTCAGCATGAAGGGCGTCGTCGTCATCGGGGAGGGCGAGAAGGACCAGGCCCCGATGCTCTACAACGGCGAGCAGGTCGGGGACGGCCAGGGCCCCGAGTGCGACGTCGCCGTCGACCCGATCGACGGCACCACGCTCATGGCCAAGGGCATGCCCAACGCGATCGCGGTCATGGCGGTCGCCGACCGCGGCGCGATGTACGACCCGTCGGCGGTCTTCTACATGGAGAAGATCGCGACCGGGCCGGCCGCCGCCGACGTCGTCGACATCACCGTGCCGGTGGCCGAGAACATCCGCCGGGTGGCCAAGGCCAAGCGCATCTCGGCCGAGGACGTCACCGTCTGCATCCTCGACCGGCCGCGGCACGACCAGCTGGTGCACGAGGTACGCGAGGCCGGCGCGCGGATCAAGTTCATCACCGACGGCGACGTGGCCGGCGCCATCGCCGCCGCGCGGGAGGGCACCGGCGTCGACCTGCTGCTGGGCATCGGCGGCACGCCGGAGGGGATCATCGCGGCCTGCGCGCTCAAGTGCATGGGCGGCGCGCTGCAGGGCCGGCTGTGGCCCAAGGACGACGACGAGCGGCAGAAGGCCATCGACGCCGGCCACGACCTCGACCGCGTCCTGTCCATCAACGACCTGGTCGCCGGCGACGTCTTCTTCGTCGCCACCGGCATCACCGACGGCGAGCTCCTGCGCGGCGTGCAGTACCGCTCCGGTGGCTGCACCACGCAGTCGCTGGTGATGCGCTCGCGGTCGGGCACCATCCGGTCGATCGAGAGCCTGCACTCGCTGGAGAAGCTGCGCGCCTACTCCGCGGTGCCCTTCGACCGCTCGTCCGCGCAGGCAGCCGCCCCGGCCGCGGAGGACTGAGCCCCTCCGCCTGCCCGGCGGTCAGCGCACCGGCGGGAAGGGCGGCGCCGGCGGGATCGGGGGCGGTGGCACCGGGGGCGGAGGCACCGGCGGCGGCAGTGACCGCTGGGCCAGCCGGTCGAGGAGGGCACGCCATCGGCTCGCCGACTCCCCCGGGGCCAGGCTGCGCAGCCGGAGGTCGCCGAACACGGTCCGGGCACGGACGACGATCCGCGGGGTCCCCGCCAGCCGCGGCACCGGCGCGAGCTGGGCTTTCCGGTCGCCGAACACCGTCCAGCCCTGCAGCTCGGCGTCCACTCCCTCGGCGACGACCACGTCGACGTCGCCGAAGACGGTCCCCACCACGAGCTCCAGCCGGTGGGCATCGGTGCGCAGGCCGCGCAGGTCCAGCCGCACGTCCCCGAAGACGGTGCTGACCTGCCGGGGCACGCTCCTGCCCTCCAGGCGGATGTCGCCGAAGACGGTGCTCACGGTCTCGGGCACCCGCGTGCCGACGATCTCGACCGTCCGGGGCGCCTCCGGCGGCAGGTCGGCGACCAGCGCGTCCAGTTCCGCGAGCGTTGCCGCGGCGTAGGCCGCCTCCGCGCGCTGCCCGAACTCGTCGAGGTCGATCCGCCCCTCGC
>DATAAV010000080.1:0-5002 GCA_036259935.1 Geodermatophilus sp.
GCACCCGGCCCGGCGCCACGTCCCGCCGGCGGGCCAGGTCGTCCCGGGCCTGCCACAGCGAGCGCAGCATGCCCAGCTGCCGGCGGTTGCGCAGGCCGTGCACGCCTGAGGTGCGCCGCCACGGGTCGGTCTTCGGCGCCGGGGGTCCGGCGGCGAGGATCGCCTCGAACTCCTGGCGGGCCCACTCGGTCTTGCCCTGCTCCTCGAGCAGCGCGGCCAGCGCGTGGCGCAGGTCGACGAGCACCTCGACGTCGAGCGCGGCGTAGACCAGCCACTCCTCGGGCAGCGGGCGGGTGCTCCAGTCGGCGGCGGAGTGGCCCTTCTGCAGCGAGTACCCCAGCAGCGACTCGACGACGGCGCCGAGCCCCACCCGCGGCAGCCCGGCCAGCCGCGCAGCCAGTTCGGTGTCGAAGATCCGCCGCGGCACCAGCCCGATCTCGGCCAGGCAGGGGAGGTCCTGGTTGGCCGCGTGCAGCACCCACTCCTCCTCGGCGATCGCGGCCTGGATCACCGAGAGGTCCGGCAGGGGGATCGGGTCGATCAGTCCGGTGCCGGTGCCCTCCCGGCGCAGCTGCACCAGGTAGGCCCGCTGGCCGTAGCGGTACCCCGAGGCGCGTTCGGCGTCGACGGCGACCGGCCCGGTGCCCTCGCGCAGCGCCTCGGCGTACTCGACGAGGGCGGTGGAGGTGTCGATCACCGGGGGCAGCCCGTCACGGGGTGCCAGGAGCGGCGTCGCCGGAGGAGGACCGTCCTCCTCCGGCGCAGGGTTGGCCTCGGTGCTCAGTTGCCGTCCACCTTCTCGCCGGTCTCCACACGGGAACCCCCGCCGCCGACCGCGCGCAGCTCCCCGGCCCGCACGGCCGCAGGGACGAGATTTCGCCGGCGCAAGGGGCACGCGCCCGTCTTGCACCTCGATGTTAGAGAGTGTCGCTCCCCGTCGGGCCGGAGGGATCGAGCAGCCGCACTCCGGGCGGCGGCAGGCCGGCCGCGTTGCCCATCACCTCGAGCCAGGCGTTGAGGTGGCGGTCGAGGGCGGTGTCCTCCGCCGTCCAGGAGGCGCGGATCTCGACGTCGACCGAGTGCTCGGGGCCGGCGAGGTCGCCGAACCGGGTGGAGGCGGTGCGGGTGACCGTGCCGCCGAGCGCGTGGGCGGCGGCGCCGCTGTCGGCCAGGGCGTCGGTGAGCCAGCTCCAGGCCACCTCGGAGAACATCGCGTCGTCGACCATGTGCTCGTCGGTGGCGGCCGACAGGTAGCCCACGCAGCGGGTGGTGCCGTCCCAGGCCTCGTGGCCGGCGGGGTCGTGGAGCACGATGAACCGGCCGACGGCGATCTCGATCTCCTCGTCGCCGTCCCGCTCGATCACCCGGGCCCCGATGGCGTGCGCCCACGGGGCCAGGCGCTGCGGGGCGGGGATGTGCTCGATGATGATCTCCGGTCGGATCCGGAGCCCCTCCAGCGCCTCGAGGGCGGCGCGGAACGCCACCGGGGGTTCGTCCCCCGTCCTGCCGCCGGCAGCGGTACCGGACAGACTGGATGGCTCCACGTTCGCAGGGTAGGTCGCTGCGGGGCCCCGTGTCGCCGACGCGCCGCACGGCGTCTGGGAGGATCGCTCGTCGTGACCGCTGCAGCCGAGCCCGCTCCCTCGCCCGCCGACTCGGACCTCGTCCGGGCCGCCCGTGGCCTGCCGGTGCGGCGGACCCCGGTGTGGTTCATGCGGCAGGCCGGCCGCTCGCTCCCGGAGTACCGCGCGCTGCGGGCCGGCACGGCGATGCTGGAGGCCTGCCAGGACCCGGAGCTGGTCACCGAGATCACCCTGCAGCCGGTCCGCCGGCACGGGGTGGACGCCGCGATCCTCTTCTCCGACATCGTGCTGCCGCTGGTCGTCGCGGGCGTGGACATCGAGATCAAGCCCGGGGTCGGCCCGGTGGTGGCCACGCCGGTGCGCTCGGTCGCCGACGTCGACGCCCTGCCGCCGCTGGAGCCGGAGCGGCTGGCCTTCCTGGAGACCGCGGTGCGGCAGTTGGTGGCCGAGCTGGGCCCCACGCCGCTGATCGGATTTGCCGGCGCGCCGTTCACGCTGGCCACCTACCTGATCGAGGGCGGGCCGTCGAAGGAGCACGCCCGCACCAAGGCGTTCATGTACTCCGAGCCGGAGGCGTGGAGCCGGCTGCTCGACCGGCTGGCGGTCTCGGCGGCGACGTTCCTGCGCGCCCAGGTCGACGCCGGCGCCTCCGCCGTGCAGCTGTTCGACTCCTGGGCCGGGGTCCTGTCGGCCGCCGACTACGCCGCCCGCGTGCTGCCGCACTCCCGCGCGGTGTTCGACGGCCTCGGCGACCGCGACGTGCCGCGCATCCACTTCGGGGTGGGCACCGGCGAGCTGCTCGCGCTCATCGGGGACGCCGGCGCCGACGTCGTGGGCGTCGACTGGCGGGTGCCCCTCGACGAGGCCGCGCGGCGGGTCGGGCCGGGCCGCTCGCTGCAGGGCAACCTCGACCCCGCCGTCCTGCTGGCCGACCGGGCCACGGTGGACCGGGAGGTGCGGCGGGTCGTCGCGGAGGGCCGGGCCGCCCGCGGGCACGTGTTCAACCTCGGCCACGGCGTCCTGCCCGACACCGACCCGGGCGTGCTCACCCACGTCGCCGACCTGGTGCACGAGCTGACCCTGCGATGACGGTCCGCCGGCTCGTCGTCGTCGGCGCCGGGATCACCGGCCTGGCGGCCGCGTTCGAGTGGCGCCGCCGCCGGCCCGACGACGAGATCGTCGTGCTGGAGGCCGGCGACCGGGTCGGCGGCAAGCTGCACCGCGTCCAGCTGGCCGGGCACTGGTACGACACCGGGCCGGAGGCGGTGCTCGCCCGCGTGCCCGAGGCCGTGCAGCTGGTCGAGGCGCTCGGGCTGGCCGACCGGCTGGTCGCCCCCGCCACCACGCAGGCCTCCGTCGTCCTGCCCGACGGGCGCCATCCGCTGCCCCCGGGCACCGTGCTCGGAGTCCCGGCGTCGGCCGAGGGGTTGGACGGGGTGCTCTCCCCGGCCGGGGTCGCGCGGGTGGCGGCCGAGGCGGAGCTGCCGCCGCTGACCGTGGACGGCGACGTCGCGGTCGGCCGGCTGCTGCGCGAGCGGCTCGGCGACGAGGTGGTCGACCGGCTGGTGGAGCCACTGCTCGGCGGGGTCTACGCCGGCCGGGCCGACGAGCTGTCGCTGCAGGCCACCATGCCGGCGTTGGCTGCGCAGCTACCCGCCACGCGGTCGGTCCTGCGCGCCGCGGCCGCCGCGCGGGACGCCGGGGCGCGCAGCCGGTTCGACGAGGACGCGCCGGTGTTCGCCACGGTCCGGGACGGCATCGGGGCGCTGCCCGAGGCACTGGTGGCCGCCGCGCGCGCCGACGTGCGGCTGCGCACCCCGGCGCACGGGCTGCGGCGGACGGCCAGCGGCTTCGAGCTCTCGACCGGACCGGCCGCCGCGCCGCAGCGGCTTCCCGCGGACGCCGTCCTCGTCACCGCTCCGGCGCCGAAGGCCGCGCGGCTGCTGGCCGGGGTCGCGCCCGGCGCCGTCGAGCCGCTGCAGGGCATCCCGTACGCGTCGATGGCCGTGGTGGCGATGGCGTTCCCGGCGCAGGAGGTGGCGGCCGGGTCCGGTCTGCTGGTGCCGCCGGTCGCCGGGCGGCTGGTCAAGGGCGTCACCGTGTCCTCGGCCAAGTGGCCGCACCTGGCCGGGGAGCATCTGCTCGTGCGCGCCTCGGTCGGCCGCTTCCGCGACGAGACCGAGCTGCAGCGCACCGACGAGGACCTCACCGCCGCCGTCGTCGCCGACGTCGCCGACCTGCTCGGCCTGGCGCGCCCAGAGCCGGTGGCGACCCGGCTGGTCCGCTGGGGCGGCGGGCTGCCGCAGTACCTGGTGGGTCACCAGGCGCGGGTCGACGCCGTCCGCGCCGCGGTGAGCGACGTGCCGGGTCTCGCGATCGCCGGTGCCGCGTTCCGCGGGGTGGGGATCCCCGCCTGCATCCGCGACGCCCACCACGCCGTGGACGCCCTGCTCCGGTAGGCAGCCGCCGTTGCGCGGACAGGGCCCCGTCCGCGTGGGCGGATGGGTCGACGTGTGCGCGATCGCACCGGGATCCCCGGGCAGAGGGGCCTGCCCGGGAGGACGACAATGGGCCCATGAGCGAGCACACCGACCAGCGCAGCATCGGCAAGCGGGCCAACGAGTTGAACGCGACGATCCGCTACACGATGTGGTCGGTGTTCCGCCTCGCCCGTCCGCTCGGGGACGACCAGCGGAGGGCGGCCGCCGACGAGGTGGGCGCACTGTTCGACGAGCTGGCCGGCAAGGACGTCGTCGTCCGCGGGACCTACGACGTCGCCGGGCTGCGCGCCGACGCCGACCTGCTGGTCTGGTGGCACGCCCCGACGGCCGAGGCGCTGCAGGAGGCCTACACCCGGCTGCGCCGCACCACGCTGGGCCGGCACCTGGAGCCGGTGTGGTCCCAGATGGCGCTGCACCGGCCGGCGGAGTTCAACCGCAGCCACATCCCGGCGTTCCTCGCCGAGGAGGAGCCGCGCCGCTACGTCTGTGTCTACCCGTTTGTGCGGTCCTACGAGTGGTACCTGCTGCCCGACGAGCAGCGCCGGGCGATGCTCGCCGAGCACGGGCGGATGGCCCGCGGCTACCCGGACGTGCGGGCGAACACCGTCGCCTCGTTCGCCCTCGGCGACTACGAGTGGATGCTGGCCTTCGAGGCCGACGAGCTGCACCGCATCGTCGACCTCATGCGCGAGCTGCGGGCGTCGACCGCCCGGCGGCACGTGCGCGAGGAGGTGCCGTTCTACACCGGCGTCCGCAAGCCCGTCGCCGAGCTGGTCGCCGACCTCCCCTGATGCGAGTGGAGTGCCACGGCGCGGAATGCGCCCGTGGCACACTCCGCTCCACCGACGGCCGGCGTCATCCGGCTGAGAATCCGCTCCTCACCGCACCCCAGGTCTCAGCTGCGGGGTCGTAGGGCGG
>DATAAV010000081.1:0-5976 GCA_036259935.1 Geodermatophilus sp.
TGTTCGAGTCGCCGACGATGACGTGCAGCCGCCGGTAGCGCTCGGCGTCGGCGTGCGGCTCGTCGCGGGTGTTGATGATCGGCCGGGAGCGGGTGGTGGCGCTGGAGACGCCCTCCCAGATGTGCTCGGCGCGCTGGCTGACGCAGTAGATCGCCCCGCGCGGCGTCTGCAGCACCTTGCCGGCGCCGACCACGATCTGCCGGCTGACCAGGAACGGGATCAGCACGTCGGCCAGCCGGCTGAACTCCCCGTGCCGGCCCACCAGGTAGTTCTCGTGGCAGCCGTAGCTGTTGCCGGCGGAGTCGGTGTTGTTCTTGAACAGATAGATGTCGCCGGTGACGCCCTCCTCGGCCAGCCGCTGCTCGGCGTCGACCAGCAGGCCCTCGAGGATCCGCTCGCCGGCCTTGTCGTGCACGACCAGCTCGACCAGGTCGTCGCACTCGGCGGTGGCGTACTCGGGGTGGCTGCCCACGTCGAGGTAAAGCCGAGAGCCGTTGCGCAGGAAGACGTTGGAGCTGCGCCCCCACGAGACCACGCGGCGGAACAGGTAGCGGGCGACCTCGTCCGGCGACAGCCGGCGCTGGCCGCGGAAGGTGCACGTGACGCCGTACTCGGTCTCGATGCCGAAGATCCGTCGGTCCACGATCCGAGCCTAGGCGCCGGGAGCGACTCCGGCCGTCTCCCGGCGCCCGGCAAGCGTCACGACTCGGACGCGCCGCCGTCGGTGCCCCCGCCGGCACCGTCGGCAGGGCCGGGCCGCGGGCCCGAGCCCTCGCCGCTGCCCTCGGTGCCGCCAGCGGTGTCGGGGGCCGCGGGCTCGCCGAGACCGGCCGGGGTGCCCGGGGCCGGCGCGCTGGGGGCGTGCGCGTGGGTGGCCGCGACCTCGGGCTCGGGTGCGCCGGTCTGGTCGCCGAGCAGGGTGCGCAGCGCAGCCCCGACGATGCGCCGGAAGGCTCGCTTGGGGCGCCGGCGGTCGAGGACGGCGACCTCGAGCTGGGTGGCGGGCAGCAGGGCGGGCCGGCGGCCGTCGCCCCCGTTGGCCATGGCGGGGCTCACCGCGGACAGGGCCCGCACGCCGACCATGAGCGCGTCCTTGAGCGCCATGCCGCGGTGGAACTCCTGGCGCAGGTGCCCGGTGACGGCGTCGGCCTGACCGCCCATGACCACGAAGTCCGGCTCGTCCACCACGGAGCCGTCGAAGGTGAGCCGGTAGAGCTGGTCGGCCTCCGGGGTCTCGCCGACCTCGGCGACGCAGAGCTCCACCTCGTAGGGCTTCATCTGCTCGGTGAAGATCGCGCCGAGGGTCTGCGCGTAGGCGTTGGCGATCACCCGGCCGGTGACGTCGCGGCGGTTGTAGGAGTAGCCGCGGACGTCGGCCAGGCGGACACCGGCCACCCGCAGCGCCTCGAACTCGCTGTACCGGCCGACGGCGGCGAAGCCGATGCGGTCGTAGATCTCCCCCACCTTGTGCAGCGTGGAGCTGGGGTTCTCGGCGATGAACACGACGCCGTCGGCGTAGGTGAGGACGGCGACGCTGCGGCCGCGGGAGATGCCCTTGCGGGCGTACTCCGAGCGGTCGCGCATGACCTGCTCGGCGGAGGCGTAGTACGGCATCGTCATGGCTCAGCCCTGCCCCTCGGCCGCGGTGCGCTCGGCGACGATCGACTCGGCGACGGCGGAGACCTCCTCGTCGGTCAACCGCACGGCGCCCTCGGCGTCGACCCGGTAGACGATCGGGTAGAGCCGGCGCACCGGGTCCGGCCCGCCGGTGGCGGAGTCGTCGTCGGCGGCGTCGTAGAGCGCCTCGACGATGGTGCTCGTGGCCTCGTCGGCCGGCAGGTTCGGCCGCCAGGTCTTCTTCAGCGAGTTGCGGGCGAACAGCGATCCCGAGCCGACGGCGGCGTAGCCGCGCTCCTCGTAGTTCCCGCCGGTGACGTCGTAGCTGAAGATCCGCCCGGGGGTGGTGCCGGGGGCGGCGTCGAGGTCGAACCCGGCGAAGATCGGGACGACGGCCAGGCCCTGCAGGGCGGCGCCGAGGTTGCCGCGGATCATCTGCGCCAGCCGGTTGGCCTTGCCGTCGAGGGAGAGGGTCAGGCCCTCGATCTTCTCGTAGTGCTCGAGCTCCACCTGGTAGAGCCGGACCATCTCGATGGCGATCCCCGCCGCGCCCGCGATGCCGATCACCGAGTACGAGTCGGCCGGGTAGACCTTCTCGATGTCACGCGAGGAGATGAGGTTGCCCATCGTGGCACGGCGGTCGCCGCCCATGAGCACACCGCCCCCGTAGGTGACCGCGACGATCGTGGTGCCGTGCGGGGTGATGTCGCCGACGGGCAGCTGCGGGATCGGACGGCGGCCGGGGAGCAGGTCAGGCGCGGTCGCCGCGAGGAAGTCGGTGAACGAGGAACCCACCCGGTCCAGATAGGCGGGCGGGAACCCGCTCCGGCCAGCTGACTCGTTCACCCATCCGCCTCTCCCGCCGTTTGGTGCCGGCGTGACCCGCTGATCCGCCCGGTGCCCCGCGTGCTGCGGGACCTGCCAGGACGTCGCTGCGACCCTACCGGCGGCTCCCCCGGTCGGCTGGCCACCTCCGACGTGCCGCTGCTCGCACCGGCCGACGCGGCGCGTCGCTCCGCGATCGCCTGACGGGCCCGATGGATCTCGACGTAGTCGGCCGCCGCCCGCATCAGCGACGGGTCGTCCCGCAGAAGACCGAGCGCGAGGTTGCACCGCTGACACAGCAATGCCCGCACGAAGTCTTTCTCGTGGTCGTGGTCGAGGTGCTCAGGTTCCGGGTCACCACAGAGCGCGCACCTATCCCCCTGCTTGGCGCGGATTTCTTCGACTTCCACGCGCGACATCCCGTATCGCCGGTACCAGTACGCTGAATTACCCGCGCCGTTGTGGCAGGCCTTGCATTGGCTGCCGTAACCCGAGGATGAGGTAGACCGCTTAACGTACTGCTCAAGCGGCACAGCCTGACGACACGTGGGACACCACCGATAGCCCTCGGGTATCCAGGAATGATCTCGAACGACGCGCCCTTGCGCTTCCCGCTACGGCGGTACCAAGCCCGATTGCGTTCGCGGTTGCACCCGAGACAGTAGAAGGACAGGCCGTCTGGAAGTGATCGGTTACGGCCGAACTCCGAGTGGGGCTTTGTCTCGCCACACGACGGACATGTCTTCATGTCCGAACGCTATAACGCTTAGTGATGAGGCCGTCACTGACCGCCCTTCTGCACGTACGAACGAACGAACTCCTCGGCATTCTCCTCGAGGACCTCGTCAATTTCATCCAGAATGGAGTCGACGTCCTCGGTCATCTCCTTGTGGCGCTCGGCGACGTCGGTGTCGACCGACGCCTCGACCTCCTCGGTCTCCTCCCGAGTCCGGGTCGCCCGCTGCTGACCGCCCGTGTCCCTCGTGGCCATGGTGCCCTCCAGTGGTGCGTGCCGACGTGCTGCTGCCGCTGAAGTTACCCGCCGGGTGTGACATCAGGCGCTCCGCCGGCGACGGCGTGGATCAGCCGCCGGCCGTGGCGGTCAGCCGCCGGTGATGGTGTCGACGAGTTCCTGCGCCGAGGACGTCGACTCGAACAGGGCGCCGACGTGCTCGCGGGTGCCGCGCAGCGGCTCCATCGTCGGGATCCGGACCAGGTTCTCCCGGCCGAGATCGAACACCACCGAGTCCCAGGAGGCGGCGGCCACCTGCATCGGGTACCGGCGCAGGCACTCGCCGCGGAAGAAGGCGCGGGTGTCGGTGGGCGGGCTGAGCATCGCCCGAAGCACCTCGTCGTCGGTGAGCAGCCGCTGCATCGACCCGCGGGCCACCAGCCGGTGGTAGAGCCCCTTCTCCGGCCGGACGTCGGAGTACTGCAGGTCGACCAGGTGCAACCGGGAGTCGCCCCAGCTCAGCCCGTCCCGGGCGCGGTACCCCTCCAGCAGCCGCAGCTTGGCCGGCCAGTCCAGCCGGTCGGCGCAGCGCATCGGGTCGGCGCCCAGGTCGGTGAGCACCTCGGCCCAGCGGCGCAGCACGTCGGCGGTCTGCGCGTCGTTCTCCCCGGTCCGCTCGACGAACTTCTCCGCCTGCTCCAGGTAGGCCCACTGCATCTCGAGCGCGGTCATCCGCCGGCCGTCGCGCAGCCGCACCTGGTAGGTGAGAGAGGGATCGTGGCTGATCGCCTGCAGCGCCTCCACCGGCTCCTCGATGGAGAGGTCACGGGTCAGCGCGCGCGCCTCGATCATCGCCAGGACCAGCGACGTCGTCCCGACCTTGAGGTAGGTGGACAGCTCGGCGAGGTTGGCGTCGCCGATGATCACGTGCAGCCGGCGGTACTTGTCCGCGTCGGCGTGCGGCTCGTCGCGGGTGTTGATGATCGGCCGCTTGAGCGTGGTCTCCAGCCCGACCTCGACCTCGAAGAAGTCCGCCCGCTGGGAGAGCTGGAAGCCCTGGGTGCGGCCCTCGGTGCCGATGCCGACGCGTCCGGACCCGGCGAAGACCTGCCGGGTGACGAAGAACGGGATCAGGCCGCGGATGATGTCGATGAACGGCGTCCGCCGGTCCATCAGGTAGTTCTCGTGCGCGCCGTACGAGGCGCCCTTGCCGTCGGTGTTGTTCTTGTACAGCTGGATCGGCGCGCTGCCGGGGATGCGGGCCGCCCGCCGGGACGCCTCGGCCATCACCTGCTCCCCCGCCTTGTCCCACAGGACGACGTCGCGGGGGTTGGTGACCTCCGGCGTCGAGTACTCCGGGTGGGCGTGGTCGACGTAGAGCCGCGCGCCGTTGGTGAGGATGACGTTGGCCATCCCCGAGTCCTCGTCCAGGTCGGTGTGGTCCAGCGCCTGCGCCGGGGAGAGGTCGAAGCCGCGGGCGTCGCGCAGCGGCGACTCCTCCTCGAAGTCCCACCGCGGCCGGCGGGGCGTCGGGGCCTCGGCCACCGCCCAGGCGTTGACCACCTGGCTGGAGAGGGTCGTCGGGTTCGCGGAGGGCTGCCCGGGCACCGAGATGCCGTACTCGACCTCGGTGCCCATGACCCGCCGCACGCTCATGCCCCAACCCTAGGCCGCGGAACGGCGCACCGGCCGCTCCCCTCCGGCGGGTCAGCCCCGCACGCTGGTCGTCGTCCGCCCGCCCCCGGCCGGGACCAGGACGCAGCGCGCGTACGGGTATGCCTCCCACTCCTGCGCCGAGTCGATCCACACGTCGGCGACGTAGCCCAGCGGCATCGGACCGCCGACGTAGGCCTCGACCGGCTCCGCGCAGCTGCCGACCAGCCCCTGCCGGGTCGCCTCGTCGGGATAGGGCGCGTTCTCGGGCAGGTCGGCGATCTCGACACCGACCGGTTCGGCGTCGTGCTCCTTCGAGCAGGGCACCACGCCGTAGTCGGTGGGCGTGCCGACGAAGCAGACGCGGTAGGCGGCCGCCTCGGCGCCGGTCAGCGCGCCGGCCATCACCCCCGGCGCCGGCTCCGGCTCGGCGTAGCCGTAGAAGACGTCGCAGCGCAGCCACCGCGCGCCGGCCGCCCACTGCTCCTCGTTCGGCAGGTACGGGGCGAAGTAGGCGTAGGGGTCGTCGAGCTCGTCGCCACCGAGGTAGTCGGTCACCACGGTCAGGCTGCAGACCTGCTCCACCGCCGCGCCGATCGGGGTGCCGGTGTCCCCGACCTCCGCCTCGGTCGGATAGGCGGCGCCGGCACCGAGCCCGCTGTCGTCGGCCACCGCCGTCTCCGCGTTGTGCTCACCGGTGCAGTCCACCGGCGGCGGGGGGTTCAACGGCGTCTGCGCCTGGCCCTCCCCGATCGTGTAGCAGGTGCCCACCACCGGCGGCCCGGCCGGATCGACGCCGCCGAGCCCGGCCGGCGGCACGGTCGGCTTGGCCGCGTCCTCGCCCCCGTAGGCCGCCTCACCCGCCACCGTGCCCGAGCAGCCGCAGAGCAGGGCCAGCAGCGCGCCGGCCAACCCGCGGCGGACGGTGT
>DATAAV010000082.1:0-4895 GCA_036259935.1 Geodermatophilus sp.
GGTCCGTGTCTCCCTACGACTCGTTCAACCTCGGCAGCCACGTCGGGGACGACCCGGTCGCCGTGGCCGCCAACCGGGAGCGGCTGGCCCGCGAGCTCGGCGTGGCCGCGGACCGGCTGGTGTGGATGGACCAGGTCCACGGCCGGCACGGGAGCCGAGACCGGCGCCACGGGGGCACCGAAGCGTCCCGAGGGCGCGACCGCGGAGGTGCCGACCGGCTGCCGGTGCGGCGGCAGCCCCGGGGCGACCCCGCCGACCGGAGCTCCGTTGGCGACGGCCCCGGCAGCGCCGTTCTTCCGGTTGCTCGGCCGACCGCCGTCGAACCCGGCGGCGATGACGGTCACCCGCACCTCGTCACCCAGGGCGTCGTCGATGACGGCGCCGAAGATGATGTTGGCGTCGGCGTGCGCGGCGTCGGAGACCAGCGAGGCCGCCTCGTTGATCTCGAACAGCCCGAGGTCCGAGCCGCCTGAGATCGACAGCAGCACGCCGTGGGCGCCCTCCATGGAGGCCTCCAGCAGCGGGCTGGCGATCGCCTGCTCGGCGGCCAGCAGCGCCCGGTTGTCGCCCCGGGCGCTGCCGATGCCCATGAGCGCCGAGCCGGCCCCCGACATCACCGACTTCACGTCGGCGAAGTCCAGGTTGATCAGGCCCGGCGTGGTGATCAGGTCGGTGATGCCCTGGACACCGGAGAGCAGCACCTGGTCGGCGGTCCGGAAGGCGTCCATGACGCTGACGTTCCGGTCACCCAGCTGCAGCAGCCGGTCGTTCGGGATGACGATGAGCGTGTCGCACTCGTTGCGCAGCTCCTCGATGCCCGACTCGGCCTGTACCGCCCGGCGCTTGCCCTCGAAGGAGAACGGCCGGGTGACCACGCCGATGGTCAGCGCCCCCAGCTTGCGGGCGATCGAGGCGACGACCGGCGCGCCGCCGGTGCCGGTGCCGCCGCCCTCGCCGGCGGTCACGAAGACCATGTCGGCGCCCTTGAGCACCTCCTCGATCTCCTCGCGGTGGTCCTCGGCGGCCTGGCGGCCCACGTCGGGCTGAGCGCCGGCGCCCAGCCCGCGGGTGAGTTCGCGGCCGACGTCGAGCTTGACGTCGGCGTCGCTCATCAACAGCGCCTGCGCGTCGGTGTTGATGGCGATGAACTCGACCCCCTTGAGGCCGACCTCGATCATGCGGTTGACCGCGTTCACCCCGCCGCCGCCGATACCGACGACCTTGATGACCGCGAGGTAGTTGTGCGGAGGTGTCATGTGGCGCTCCCCAACTCGACCCTCACCCTCAGGTAAAGCCTTATAGTTATGTCAACTGGGTCGACGCGGACGAAGTTAGGTGGGCCGCGTCGGCCCCTACAAGCACCCTGCCGGGACCGGCGTGTCGGACCGGCCGGATCCCACCAATCCCCGGCGACCCGTTCGTCACACCAGCACCACGAAGTGTGACGACCCGCGCCGGAAACGTCTCATCCCGGGGTCCAGGCCGGAACGGCCGCGTTCCGACGCGCCCGACCTCAAGTCGTCGGGCGTGTCGGGCGTGTCGCGGGGCCGCGCGTGTCGGCGGGGCCCGGGTCCCGGGCCGGACGGGGACCCCGTCCCACCCGGCGGCCCGGTGTCGGGACCCGAGCGGACGCCGGTCACTGCCGCGGCACGCGCCCGAGCAGGTAGAACTCCTCGTTCGGCGGGACGGCGGCCCAGTGCACGAGCCGGTTCGACAGGGCGAAGAGGGCCACGATCGCCCCGACGTCCCACACGTCGTCCTCGCTGAGCCCGTGCTCGCGCAGACCGGCCAGGTCGGCGGCGGTCACCGTGACCGGCCGGACCGCCAGCCGCTCCGCCACCTCGAGGACCGCGTGCATCCGCGCAGACAGCGGCGCCTTGCGCCAGTCGACGGCCACCTGGTCGGCGAGGTAGGGGTCCCGGGTCCGGATGCGGGCGATGGCGCCGTGGGCGACGACGCAGTACAGGCAGTCGTTGGCCGCGCTGGTCGCCACGACGATCACCTCCCGGTCGCCCTTCGACAGCCCGGGGGTCTCCTTGTCCATGAGCGCGTCGTGCAGGGCGAAGAAGGCGTCCGCCTCGGCCGGTCGCCAGGCCAGCGCGCCGAAGACGTTGGGCAGGAAGCCGGAGCGTTCCTGCACCTCGGCGTAGCGCTCGCGCAGCTCGGGGGCGAGCTCATCGGGGGACGGCACGGGGAACCGGCTGATCGGTCGATCGCTCATGCGGGCAGCCTGCCCCACGCTCAGCGCAGGATCACCGCCGACGGGGCGCTGACGTCGATCGTCTCGGCCGGCTCGAGCGCACCGGCGCCCAACTGGTCGAGCAGCGCGCCGAGCACCTCCGCCTTGCGCGGGGACTCCTCGGCGCCGCCCCACACGACCGTCGTGCCGTCGGCCAGGGTGAGCGTGACCTCCTCGTCGGAGGTCGCCGTGGCGGTGGCGACCTGGACGCGGACCGGGTCGGGCAGCGCGACCAGCGCCCTGAGGGCCGCGCGGGTGGCCGGGTCGTCGGGGCCGGGGTCGTCGACCTCGAGCGCCACCACGCCGGCCGGCACCTCCCCGGTGACGGTGTCGAAGAGCACACCCTCGGCGTCGACCAGCGTGCGGGTGCCGGCCTCCTCGACGACGGCGACCGGGACGCGTTCGACCACGGTGATGACCACGCTGCGCGGCCAGCCGCGGGTCACCTCCACCGAGGACACCTGCGGCAGGCGGGCGACGCGGGTCTCGGCGGCGTCCACGTCGACCCGCAGCAGCGGAGTCCCCTCGGGCACCCCTGCGGCCTCGCGGACCTCGTCGGCGGTGAGCGAGCCGGCGCCGTCGACCCGGACGGTCTGCACCGCCAGCAGCGGGCTCACCCAGAGCACCCAGGCCGCCATGATCAGCAGGGTTCCGGCGAGGGCGGCGCGCACGACGAGGCGGCGGCGCCGGTCGGCCGGCGTATCGCGGCGAGGCCTGCGGGGGCGCTGGGGCGGGGCGGTCGCACCGCGGGCGCGGTCGCGGGTCGTCGTCCCCGAGCGGCTCACCGGACGGAGCCCTCCTCGACGGCCCGCAACGCCTCCAGCACCTCGGGGCCGACCATGGAGACGTTGCCGGCGCCCATGGTGATGACCAGGTCCCCCGGACGGGCCCGGGAAGCCAGGGCGGGCGCGGCTGCCGACCACGAGGGCTCGAAGTGCACCCGCTCCGGCGGCAGCGGCACGGCGTCGGCCACCATCGCGCCGGTCACGCCGGGGACCGGGTCCTCGCGGGCGCCGTAGACGTCCATCACCACGACCTCGTCGGCCAGGCCGAGGGCCTCGCCGAAGCCGGCGGCGAACTCCCGCGTCCGGCTGTACAGGTGCGGCTGGAAGCCGACGACGACCCGGCCGTCGCCGGCCACCGCCCGGGCGGCCCGCAGCTGGGCACTGACCTCGGTCGGGTGGTGCGCGTAGTCGTCGTAGACGCGGACGCCGCCGGCGGCGCCCTTGAACTCGAACCGGCGGTGCACGCCCCCGAACCGGCCCAGCCCGGCGATCAGCCCCTCGGCCGGCAGCCCCAGCTCGAGCCCGGCCAGCAGAGCCGCGGCGCTGTTGCGGGCCATGTGCTCCCCGGGCACGCGGATCTGCACGCGGCCGAGCACCCGGCCGTCCAGGACGGCGGTCCAGGCGGTGGCCTCCGCGCCGACCTCGATGTCGAGCAGCCGCAGGTCGGCGTCCTCGGCGGTGCCGTACGTGCGCACCCGGGCCGGGGTGGGCACCGTGCGCAGCCGGGCCGCCCCGGGGTCGTCGGCGCAGAGGACGACGAACCCGGCGGGGTCCACGGTCTGGAGGAACCGGTCGAAGGCGGCCTCGACCGCGGCCAGGTCGCCGTAGTTGTCCAGGTGGTCGGCCTCGACGTTGGTGACGATCGCGCCGTGGGGGGCCAGCAGCAGGAAGGAGCGGTCGCTCTCGTCGGCTTCCGCGACGAAGACGTCCCCCTGCCCCGCGTGCGCGTTGCTGCCCGACTCGTTGAGGTCGCCGCCGATGGCGAACGACGGGTCGACGCCGCAGGCCTGCACGGCCACGGTGAGCATCGAGGTGGTCGAGGTCTTGCCGTGCGTGCCGGCCACCGCGACGCTGCGCCGTCCGGCCATGACCGCGGCGAGCGCGACCGCGCGGGGCAGCACGCTCAGGCCGTGCGCCCGGGCGGCGACCAGTTCGGGGTTGTCGTCGCGGATCGCCGTCGACACGACCACGGTGTCGGCGTCGCCGAGGTACGCCGGGTCGTGCCCGACCTCGACCCGCGCGCCGAGGGCCCGCAGGGCCAGCAGCGTCGGGGTGTCGCGGCGGTCGCTGCCGGAGACGGCGACGCCCCGGGCCAGCAGGATCCGCGCGATGCCGCTCATCCCGGCCCCGCCGATGCCGATGAAGTGCACCGCGCCGAGGTCCTGCAGGGAGGGCACCGGCCCCGTCCACGCGGCCACGTCCGCAGCACTCACGAGCCCTCCTCGCTGGCGCTCGTCGGGCGCGTTCGCGGCGCTGCTGTGCTCATCGGTGAGCTCGCAAGCTCGCTCACTGGCGGGCCACCTCGAGCACGATGTCGGCCAGCCGCTCGTCGGCGTCGGGGGCTCCCGCCGCGGCCGCGCAGGCGGCGTACTTGCCCAGCGCGTCGGGGTCGGTGAGCAGCGGCACCAGCCGCGCGGCGATCCAGTCGGGGCTCAGCTCGGCGTCGTCCACCAGCAGCCCGCCGCCGGCCTCCACCACCGGCAGGGCGTTGCGCCGCTGCTCGCCGTTGCCGATCGGCAGGGGTACGAACGCCGCGGGCAGCCCCACGGCGGACAGTTCGGCCACGGTCACCGCGCCGGCCCGGCAGAGGGCGAGGTCGGCGGCGGCGTAGGCGAGGTCCATGCGCTCCAGATAGTCCACGACGACGTAGG
>DATAAV010000083.1:0-1623 GCA_036259935.1 Geodermatophilus sp.
TCGACGACGGAGCTCCTACCTGAGAGGCGGGCGCAGCGGCGGGACGTCGCGCACACCGAAGACCTCGCGCAGGGCCACCCGGGCGGCGTTGTCGCCGCACATCCCGTGCACCGCCGGACCGGGCGGGGTGGCCGCCGAGGCGAGGTAGGTGCCCGGGATCGGGGTCTTGTAGGTGTTCCACCGGGGCACGGGCCGGGCCAGCATCTGCCGCAGCGAGGCCTCACCGTTGGAGATGTCCCCGCCCACGTGGTTGGGGTTCCACGCCTCCATCTGCACGGCGTTCTTGGTGGCCCGCTCCAGGACGGTGTCGCGGAAGCCGGGGGCGAAGCGCTCGATCTGGTTCTCGATCGCCTCGGTCATGTCGACGTCGGAGCCGTGCGGCACGTGCACGTAGGCCCAGAAGATGTGCCCGCCGTCCGGCGCCCGGGTGGGGTCGGGCACCGTGGGCTGTACGGCGAGCACGTACGGGCGGTCGGTCAGCCGGCCGGCCGCGGGCGCCGCCTCGCCGGCCATCGTCTCCGCCAGGGTGCCGGCGACGTGCACGGTCCCGGCCCGGCGCACCTCCGGATTGGTCCACGGCACCGGCTCCGACAGGATCCAGTCCATCTTGAAGACGCCGGGCCCGTGCTTGTACCGGGCCACCCAGCGCCGGTAGCCGGGGTGCACCCGGTCCCCCGCCATCGCGACGAACGCCCGGGGCGTGGTGTCCAGCAGCACCGCCGGCACGCCGTCGAACTCGCGCAGGTCTGTCACCTCGTGGCCGGTGACCACCTCCCCGCCCTGCTGCTCGAGCGCGGTGACCATCGCGTCGGCCAGACGCTGCGACCCGCCCTCCACCAGCGGCCACCCGACGTGGTGGGCGAGCATGCCGAGGATCATCCCGAGGCCGGCGGTCAGCGGGCGGGCGAGATCGAGCATCCCGTGCGCGGCCGCACCGGCGATGAGCGCCTGGGCCTCCTCGGTGTCGAACCACCGGCGCGCCAGCCACCGCACGTTGGGCAGCGCGTTGAGCCCGAACCGCGTGATCGCCCCGACGCTGCGGGTCGGCAGCCGGCGCAGCTGGCTGCCGAGGAAGAAGTCGATGACGTCGTCGCCGTCGTCGACCAGCGGGCCGAACAGCCGCCGGTAGGCCGCCGCGTCGGCACCGAGACCGTCGGCGGTCTCGGCCAGCGAGCGCCGGGAGACCGCCGCCCGCCCGCCGTCCAGCGGATGGGCGTAGTTGACCTCCGGCTGCACCAGCCGCACCCCGCGCGAGGGCAGGTCGAACTCGCGGAAGAAGGCCGCGGCCGCGGCCATCGGCTGCACGGTGGAGCAGACGTCGTGGTGGAAGCCGGACCGGATGAGCTCCTCGGTGCGCATGCCGCCGCCGGGACGCGCGGCCCGTTCCACCACCCGGACGCGCAGCCCCGCGGCGGACAGGCGCAGGGCTGCGGCCAGGCCGTTCGGCCCGGCTCCGACGACGACGGCGTCCGGCTTCCCGTTCACCCGGTCATCCTGCCCCGCGGCCGGTCAGAGCCGCGCGAGGAGCTCGTCCGCGGCGCTGTAGGGGTCGGTCTTCCCGGCGACCACCTGCTCGGCGAGCGCGCCGAGCGCCGCCGACCCGTGCACGTCACCCATGCGCTC
>DATAAV010000084.1:0-2751 GCA_036259935.1 Geodermatophilus sp.
TGTACTACGTCCGCCAGTACCGCGACATGAAGGGCGCCATCACGATCGACGGCATCGACACCACCGCGCTGACCGACTACGCGGGGATCTGCGGGTACCTGCTGGCCAAGGGCCACGCCCGCACCAGCGGCGCATCGATGATCGCCGGGTACCTGGGTGGCGGCGGCAAGGTCGGCGAGGCGTTCCGCCGGTTCGCCCGTGCCTACGCCGACCAGACCGAACGTGACCACGCCCGGTTGGTCCGCGCCGTCCGGCACGGCGTCCTCCGTGCCGAGACCGGCATCTGACCGGCCGGGGACCGGCACCCGGTCGGCGGCCCGGCCGCCGTCACCGCGACACGGGTTCCCCGCCTGCTGCCGAGGCTCAGTCGTCGTCCCCGTGGCAGGTGCACGGGCAGTCGTCGGCGCAGAAGGTGTGGTTGCCGTAGTCGCAGGGGGTCACTGCCATCGTTCCTCTCTGAACGGCGGTCAGCAGGATCCCGGCGCCGCGGCGGGCACCAGTGGCCCATCCGCGACCGCTGCGCCGAGTCTGCACGGTCTGTGTCGGTCATCACACCCTATGCACCCGGAACCCGCCACTCGACAGGCCGTCGAGAGGCGAACAGGGCTGGGCCGCCGGCCGCATGGATCGCGCCTCGCCGTCGGCCGGGCGACCGGGCTCGGTGGTCGTCCGCGGCCTGTACGTCGCGCTCGCCCTCGTCCCCGGCGCCTTCGTCCGCGCGGCCTGCTACTCCGGCAACGCCATGATCTTCCGGGCGACTCTCGCCTCGCTCGTCGTGGGAGCGCTACCGGCCTCGGCGCCGGAACTGCTCGGCGACCGCATCGAGCGGGCCCTGCGGGGGAACCGTTCCCGCGCCGCCAGCGGCCGTCCACAACCCCCGCCCGAAAGAGGAAAGACGTTGATCTTCATCACCGCGAAGTTCCGGGTCCGCCCGGAGGACGCCGAGGCCTGGCCCGAGATCAGCAGGAGCTTCACCGAGGCCACCCGCGCTGAGCCCGGCTGCCTGTGGTTCGACTGGTCCCGCAGCCTGGAGGACCCGAACGAGTACGTTCTGGTCGAGGCCTTCCGGGACGACGACGCGGCCCGCGCGCACGTCACCTCCGACCACTTCCGCGCGGCACAGAAGGAGCTGCCGCCGCACCTGGCCGAGACGCCCCGCATCGTCAACTTCACCGTGCCGCAGGACGACTGGTCCGAGCTCGGTGAGCTCAGGGTGGACCGGGAGAGCTGACCGCTCCTACCGATCCCGAGCCACAAGCGGACGGCCGGCCGCCGCCACGGCGCCGGCCGACCGGCCGCTGTCCGAGTCCGGCGGCAGGCGCTATCCCACCCGGCCACCGCCGGGGGCGGGCGAGGCCGGCCGGCTGAGCACGGCCCGCGCCGGGGCGCCGTCGGCGCCCGGGATGCGCAGCGGCAGGCAGGTCAGGATCCACCAGCCCGGCTCGACGGCCCGGAGGTCGAGGGTCTCC
The DNA here is from genome assembly GCA_036259935.1 of Geodermatophilus sp. Lineage (GTDB taxonomy): Bacteria > Actinomycetota > Actinomycetes > Mycobacteriales > Geodermatophilaceae > Geodermatophilus. The sequence goes on from DATAAV010000084.1 coordinate 1,470, forward strand.
AGGATGGTCACGCCGGCGCGGAGGAACGCCTCGTGGGTGGGCGCCGGGTCCCGGTAGGAGGCGATGGACAGGTAGTCGATGCCGACGAGCCGGACGCCGCGCCCGGCCAGCGCGGTCGCGGCGTCCGGGGTGACGGCGACGAACTCCTCGACGAACACCGGCTCCTCCCACAGTGCCGAGTTCGACGTCTTGAACAGGACCCGCGTCGCCTCGTCCGGGATGTCCAGGCGGCCGAGCGCCGCAGCGTCGATGCCGCCGGCCACGCCGGTGGCGTCGGCGACCCATGCGGGCCCGATCAGCGTCTCGATCGGAACGGCGTCGACACCGGGCTCGCCGTCGAAGAAGTGGACCGGCGCGTCGACGTGGGTCCCGCAGTGCAGCGAGCAGGTCAGGGACGACACGTTGGCGAGAGCGCCCTGCGCCCGGTGCTGCTCCCGCCGGACCGTGAGGTCGGTGTCGCCCGGGTACAGCGGCACCCTGCCGGGGACGAGTGGCACGGAAACGTCGACGAAGCCGGTCACGCCAACGGGATACCCGGCACCACGAGGGAGCCCAGCCCGGCCGAAGGGTCAGCCGCTCCGGGTGGGGCTCTCCGCACCGGTCCCGCATGCCTCCGCCGAGGCGATCGCAGCGACGTAGTCGGGGAGGAACTCGTCGAAGAACTCCGTCCAGTGCTCCAGCACGGCCTGCACCGGCACGTGCGGCTGTCGGCGCATCATCCGACGACCAGCGATCATGTCCAGTCGCTGCGCCAACTCGTCGGCGCTTTGGTCCAGCCCGCACAGGCGAAGCGGCCTCAGGCTCACCTCGACCACCTCCCGGCGCGGGTAGAACATGATCGCGTACCGCCCGCCGGGGTCGCACAGCTGCCGGGCCGCGAGGGTGGTTCTCGTGGTTCAGCCGCGCTCGTCTGCCCAGGCGAGCAGACGGCGATCGAGCTCCTGGACGTCGGCCGAGCCCGCCGTGACGAGCTCCGCGAACGACGGCTTGCGGATGCCGTCAGCCGCCACGTCGCGCCCTCCTCGCCTGCCCACTCCTGCCTGCGCGGACACCGCGGCTGATTCTGGGGCCGGGCGGCGCTTCCCGCTCGGCCGGCGCTCGGCGCAGGTCGGTCGTGCGCCGTCAGGTCGCGTGACACGCCGACGTCCCCGAGAACGTCTGGTCGCGCGCCCGCCGGGTATCTCCCCTCCTCCCCGTCCTCGTGACGTGAGCCAGTGGGGATGCCGTCGGTCCACACCCGGACCGGCGGCATCCCTTCCGCGACCGGCTGCCTGACCTGGAG
>DATAAV010000085.1:0-22069 GCA_036259935.1 Geodermatophilus sp.
GAGATCAGGGCGAGCACGTCGTTGCCGTAGTAGGCGGCGAACGCCTCCGGAGCGCGGACGGCGAACTTGTCCAGCGCGCCCCAGACGCGGTCGTTGGCGCCGGGGGTGGCGAAGTGGTCGCCGCCGACCACGCCGGCGGCCTTCTGCTCGGCGATCATCGCCTCGAAGACGGCGGTGGCCCGGTCCACGACGGCGGTGTCGGGGAAGGCCCGGGAGAAGACGACGATGCCGGGCCCGTCCAGGAGTGCGCGGGCGAGCTCGGCTTGGACGTCCCGGCGCCCCTGCGGGGTCTGCACGTGCTCGCGCAGCCGCGGGCCGTAGACGAGGACGTTCTCCCGGACCTCGTCGGCGTAGGGGTAGTCGGCCAGGTCGGTGGTGGTCTCGACGACCGCGCGGAACTCCTCCAGCCGGCAGTCGTCCGCGGTGAACCAGCCGGGGGTCGTCCGGGCGGCGGGGATCAGCGTGCTCATGGCCTCGGGGCCTCTCTTCCGGGTCGCAGCGGCGGTGCCGGCTTCCAGCGTGCGGGGCGGAGCACCGGAACTCAACGTCAGCAATCCGTCAAAGACCCGTCAGAACTCCTCCCAGACGTTCGGGTGCTGACCGTTGACCCGGGTGCCGTCGGCGAGCGTGGCGATGGCGGCCATGTCCTCGTCGGACAGGGAGAAGTCGTAGACGTCGAGGTTCTCGACCAGCCGGCTGCGGGACGAGGCCTTCGGAAAGGTGACCAGGCCCTGCTGCACGTGCCAGCGCAGGACCACCTGGGCGGGCGTCTTGCCGTGCCGGGCCGCGATCTCGGTCAGCACCGGCCGGCGCAGCAGCTCACCACCGTTGGCCAGCGGGGACCAGGACTCGGTGACGATGCCGCGTCGGGCGTCGTCGGCCCGCTGCTCGAGCTGCGGCTCCTGCGGGTGGCACTCGATCTGGTTGACCGCCGGAACGGTCGAGCCGGCGGCGGCGAGCCGGTCGAGGTGCTCGGGCAGGAAGTTCGAGACGCCGATGGCCCGGGTCAGCCCCTGCGCCAGCAGCTCCTCCATCGCCAGCCAGGACTCGACATACCGGTCCAGCCGAGGGAGCGGCCAGTGGATCAGGTAGAGGTCGACGTACTCCAGGCCGAGCCGGTGCAGGCTCTCCCGCAGCGCGCGTTTGGCCGACTGGAACCCCTGGTCCCGGCCGCGCAGCTTGGTGGAGACGAAGACCTGCTCGCGCGGCAGGCCGGAGTCGGCGATCCCCTGGCCGACGCCGCGCTCGTTCTCGTAGCTGGCGGCGGTGTCGATGAACCGGTAGCCGGCCTCGAGGGCTTCCCGGACGATGCGCCGGGTCTCCTCGTCGCTGACGCGGGCGGTGCCGAGCCCCAGTTGGGGGATGTCGACGCCGTTGTTGAGCCGGATGCTGGGGATGGCGGGTGCGGTGGTCATGCGGGGACTCCAGGAGGACTCGACTCGCGCGCCGGCAGGGAGGGTGCTCCCGGTCACCCTTGCCATTCGGCCGCGCGGAGGTCAACTTCGCCGGCCCCTCCTCTCTCCCTCAGACCAGAGCGGGCGATCCCGCGACGCCCTGTCCGCGTCGTCCGCGGGCTGAGGGGTTCTCGAGGGCGAGCCGCTGTTGACCTCGGCCCGGCCCAGCCCACAGCATCGGCTCGCCCCCGTGCGGGGCCCCGCCCGACGGGAGCGGGCCGGAACGAAGTCGAGGGGGTCGTCGTGACGCTGGACGTCGGGGTCATCGGGGTCGGCATGATCGGCCAGGAGCACATCCGCCGGCTCAACGGCGCGCTCGCCGGGAGCCGGGTGGTCGCCGTCGCCGACGTCGACGCCGAGCGCGCCGCGACGGTGGCCGGGCAGCTCCCCGCGGCGAAGGCCATGGCCACCGGCCAGGAGCTCATCGCGGCGGACGCGGTCGACGCCGTCGTCGTCACCTCCTGGGGGCCGACGCACGAGGAGTACGTGCTCGCCTGCCTCGCCGCCGGCAAGCCGGTGTTCTGCGAGAAGCCGCTGGCCACCACCCAGGAGGCCTGCCGGCGGATCGTCGACGCCGAGGTCGCCGCCGGCCGCCGGCTGGTGCAGGTCGGCTTCAACCGCCGCTACGACCCCGATCACCGCGCGCTCAAGAAGGCCGTGGACAGCGGCGTCATCGGCGCTCCGCTATTGGTGCACTGCGCCCACCGCAACGCCTCGGTGCCGCCGCACTACGTCAAGGACATGGCGATCGCCGACACCGCCATCCACGAGATCGACCAGCTGCGCTGGCTGCTGGGGGAGGAGATCACCGCCGCCCAGGTGCTCGTCCCGCGCAAGAGCCGCCGCGGCGGGGAGCTGCAGGACCCGCTGCTGGTGCTGTTCGAGATGGCCGACGGCGTGCTCGTCGACGTGGAGGTGTCGGTCAACATCCACTACGGCTACGAGATCCGCTGCGAGGTGTCGGGGGAGACCGGCACCGTGGAGCTGGCCGATCCCGCGCCCGTCCGCGTCCGGGCCGAGGGCGCCGTCGCCGGCCGCGTCCCGGCCGACTGGCGGGAGCGCTTCGCCCGCTCCTACGACATCGAGCTGCAGGAGTGGGTCGACACCCTGGCCGCCGGGATCCCGCCGACTGGCCCCAGCGCCTGGGACGGCTACGCCGCCCAGGTCGTGTCCGACGCCGCGCTGCAGTCGCTGCACCACGGCGGCCGGGTGGCTGTCGAGCTCCCGCAGCGGCCCGACCTGTACGAGGTGGCCCCGGGGCTGTGACGCACCCGACGCGTCAGCGCCGCCTGCCGCGGCGGGACTCGGCGAACGCCGCGGTGCCGAGGAAGAGCAGCAGCCCGAGGACGGCCAGCCAGAAGAAGCCCTTGACGACGGCGCCGATGACGGTGATCGCCAGCCAGGCGACGAGCAGCAGTGCGATGAGGCCGAGCACGGTCGCCTCCTGAGCGCGAGGCCGATCCCTGGGTACGAGGCTAGCCACCGTTCCGGGATCGGCCACCGCGTCCGCGCGCCGTTCCCGGAATCGGGCCGAGCGGGGGCCGGCGGCCGCGGGGACTGCTTGGATCGGGGCCATGACCTACCGCGCCGAGGACGGCCGCTACGACTCGATGACCTACCGCCGGTGCGGCCGCAGCGGCCTGGACCTCCCCGCGATCAGCCTCGGCCTCTGGCACAACTTCGGCGACGACGTCCCGCTCGACCGGCAGCGCGCCATCGTGCGCCGCGCCTTCGACCTCGGCGTCACCCACTTCGACCTGGCCAACAACTACGGCCCGCCCTACGGCTCGGCCGAGACCAACTTCGGCCGGCACCTGGCCGACGATCTCGGCCCGTACCGCGACGAGCTGATCGTCTCCACCAAGGCCGGGTGGGACATGTGGCCCGGCCCCTACGGCCAGGGCGGCGGCTCCCGCAAGTACGTGCTGGCCAGCCTCGACCAGTCGCTGCGGCGGATGGGCCTGGACTACGTCGACATCTTCTACTCGCACCGGCCCGACCCCACGACGCCGCTCGAGGAGACGATGGGCGCCCTGCACAGCGCCGTCCAGGCGGGCAAGGCCCTCTACGTGGGCATCTCCTCCTACTCGCCGGAGGACACCGCCCGCGCCGCCGAGATCCTCGACGGCCTGGGCACGCCGCTGCTGATCCACCAGCCGTCGTACTCGATGCTCAACCGCTGGATCGAGAACGAGGGCCTGCTCGACACCCTCGCCGACGTCGGCGCCGGCTGCATCGCCTTCTCGCCCCTGGCGCAGGGCATGCTCACCGACAAGTACCTGCGCGGCATCCCCGAGGGCTCCCGGGCCGCCCAGGACAAGTCGCTGTCGACCGACCTGCTCACCGAGGAGGCCCTCGACCACGTGCGGGCGCTCAACGACATCGCCGGCCGGCGGGGGCAGAGCCTGGCCCAGATGGCGCTGGCCTGGGCGCTGCGCGACCGGCGCGTCACCTCGGTGCTCATCGGCGCGAGCAGCGTCGGGCAGCTCGAGCAGAACATCGGCGCGCTGGACCGCCCGGACTTCACCGACGACGAACTGGCCGCGATCGACGAGCACGCCGTCGACACCGGCATCGACCTGTGGGCGGCAGCCCGCACCGCCTGAGCCCGCGGAGCCGGTGCCGTGCCACGATGCGCCGGTGCACCCAGGGGCCGCCCACCTCGAACGCTGCATCGAACTGGCCACCGAGGCGCTCGACGCCGGCGACGAGCCCTTCGGTTCCGTGCTGGTAGGTGGGGACGGCCGCGTCCTGGCCGAGGACCGGAACCGGATCGTCGCCACCGGCGATCCGACCGCCCATCCCGAGCTCGCCCTCGCCCGCTGGGCCGCGGCCCGGCTGACCCCGGCGGAACGGGCCGCGGCCACCGTCTACACCTCCGGCGAGCACTGCCCGATGTGCTCGGCGGCGCACGGCTGGGTCGGGCTGGGGCGGATCGTCTACGTGCACTCCTCCGGGCAGCTCGCCGCCTGGCTCGCTGAGCTCGGCGTGCCGCCGGCGCCGGTGCGCGCCATCCCGATCCAGCAGGTCGTGCCGGGCGTTCCCGTGGAGGGGCCGGTGCCGGAGCTGGACGAGCGCATGCGCGCGCTGCACCGCCGGTACCACGCCGCCCGCGGCGGATCGCCGGACCGGCCCGCGTAGCTCCTCAGCGCCGCTGCGCCACCAGCGCGGCGACGGCCACCACGCCGCCGAGCGCGGCCAGCTGCAGGGCCGGTGCGGCCAGCGGAGCGACGATCAGCAGCCCGGCTCCGGCGGCCGCGCCGGCGATCAGGCCGAGCAGGATCTCCACGCTCGCCCGGGACTCCCGCAGCCCCCGGCCGGAGGCCAGCCGGATCACGACGGTGGTCAGCGTGCCGGTGAGGTAGGTGGTCGACATGCCGCTGACCCCGAAGCGCTGCACCGTGCTGCTCTGGATGCCCAGGGCGGCCGACATCGTGAACAGCAGCGCCAGGGTCAGCACCGGTCCGGGTTCGCCGCCGGTGACCCACCAGCCGACCGCGTAGGCGGTCAGCAGACCCAGCTCGACGGTCAGCGCCACCGTGACCGGGCGCGGCCAGACCGGGTCACCGGTCATGGGCGCGCCGGCCAGGCGGGCGCCCAGCGCGGCCCCGGCGCAGAAGGCGAGGATCGCGCCGCCCGAGGCGATCGCCAGCGTGCCGTCCGCCGAGCTGGCCGAGACGCCGAGGATGACCAGGTTGCCGGTCATCACGCTGGTGAACGCACCGCCCAGGGCCAGCAGGCCGATCGCGTCGGTCGCGCCGCTGACCACGGCGAGGACCACCACGAGCAGCTGCCGCAGTCCCGTCCCCGGCCGGGCGCCGGCGGCGCCGGAGGGCGTCCCGCCGGACGCCGGGGCGCGGGCCGGAGCGGGATCGGGACGGGTGGACGAGGTCGCCGCGGGAGAGCCGGACACGACTGCAGAGTCTCCGGTGCACCTCCGCCACCGGCCTTGGTGGTTGTGCCCAGGGAAGCGGCGGATCCGTGTGCAGTTTGACCCTCATCGCGGCGCTGTGTCCTGGCCGACTCTTGGGTCACAGCCACCGCTGGAGACGACCTGAGAAGGCGAGAACATGACTCAGATGCTCGACCGCACCGAGCTGCTCGGCCCCGAGGACTTCCGCGCCGCCCTGCAGGACGCGATCAAGGGCCGCGAGGCCAAGAACGCCTCCTTCAGCAAGGCCTGGGCCGAGGGCAAGCTGCAGCGCCACCACTTCGCCCGCTGGGCCGAGAACCACTACCAGTACGTCGGCCCGTTCGCCGACTACCTCGGCTACATCTACAGCAACACCCCGGACACCTTCACCGAGGCCAAGGACTTCCTGCTCCAGAACATGTACGAGGAGGAGCTGGCCGACATCCGCCACACCGACCTGCTCATCCGGTTCGGTGAGGCCTGCGGGACCACCCGGGAGCGGATCGAGGACCCGAACAACGCCAACGCCGTCACCCGGGGCCTGCAGGCCTGGTGCTACGCGACCTCGATGCGCGAGCACTTCGTGGTGGCCACCGCGGCGCTGATCGTGGGCCTGGAGTCGCAGGTGCCCAGCATCTACAAGAAGCAGATCGTCCCGCTGCGCGAGGTGTACGGCTTCACCGAGGACGAGATCGAGTTCTTCGACCTGCACATCACCTCCGACGAGGTGCACGGCGAGCGCGGCTACCAGATCGTGCTCGAGGGCGCCAACACCCCCGAGCTGCAGCAGCGCTGCCTGCAGTTCGTCCGCTGGGGTGCGGAGATGCGCTACTCCTACACCCGCGCGCTCTACGACGAGTACGTCGCTCCCGACCTGGAGGGCGCGCAGGCCTGACCAGGCCCGGTGGCGGACCGGGGTGCCGGGCGCGCCGCGCGCGCGGCACCCCGGTGCCACACCCCGCGGTCGCACCGACCGCACCCGGACCGCGCCGGCCGTCACGCCGGCAACCGCCGCACGACCTCGAACCCGGAGGAGCCCATGAGCGAGTGGGTGCACGTCGCCGAGCTGAAGGAGCTCCTGCGGCGCAAGAAGAAGCAAGTGACCGTCGGCGGCCGGCCGGTCGCCCTGTTCCTGATCGACGACGAGGTCTTCGCGATCGACGACATCTGCGTGCACAAGCAGCGGTCGTTGAGCAAGGGCACCCTGCTCGGGGGGCAGGTCATCTGCCCCGGGCACCAGTGGCGGTTCGACCCCCGCACCGGGCAGCCCGAGGACCAGGAGGGCTGCCAGGCCACCTACGCCGTCCAGGTCACCGACGACGGCCACGTCCTGATCGACCCGACCCCCGCGACCCCGCGGCGCGAGGCCGCGCCCGAGGACGCCCCCCAGACCCCCGACGTCACTCCCGCCGCGAGGTGAGCTCCATGACTGCCGAACCGACCCTGGTGGTGGTCGGCGCCGGCCACGTCGCCGCCCAGATCTCCCGCACGCTGCGCCGCCGCGGCTTCGCCGGGAGCGTCGTCCTGCTCGGCGACGAGCCCGTCGGCCCCTACCAGCGGCCGATGCTGTCCAAGGAGCGGCTGGCCGCCCCGGACGAGAGCGGCTTCTGGTTGCTCGACCCCGCCTGGTGCGAGGCCAACGACGTCACCCTGCGCACCGGCAGCCCGGTCGAGCGGATCGCCGCCGACACCGGCTCGGTGCTGCTCGCCGACGGCACGAGCATCCCCGCCGACCTGGTCGTGCTCGCCACCGGCGGGCGCCCGCGGCGGCTCCCCGGCGTCGAGGGCGACCGGGTGCACTACATCCGCACCCTGGCCGACAGCGACCGGCTGCGCGACCGGCTCGTCCCGGGCCGCCGCATCGGCGTGCTCGGCGGGGGCTTCCTCGGCACCGAGGTCGCCGCCGCCGCCCGCGGCCACGGCGCCGACGTCGTCGTCTTCGACCGCGACCCGGTCCTGCTCGCCCGCGCCCTGGGCACCGACATCGGCCAGGCTGTCATGGCCCTGCACGCCGACCGCGGCGTGGAGCTGAAGGTCGGACAGCCGATCGAGGGCATCGACGTCCGCCCCGACGGCGTCACCCTCACCCTCCCGTCGGGCACCGACACCGTCGACGAGCTGGTCGTCTGCATCGGCATCGAACCCAACACCGGGGTCGCGGTCGCCTCCGGGCTGACCGTCGGCAACGGCGTCGAGGTCGACGCGCAGTGCCGCACCTCCGTCCCCACGGTGTTCGCCGCCGGCGACGTCGCCGCCCACGACCACCCGCGCTACGGCCGGGTGCGCGTCGAGCACGTCGACGTCGCCCAGCAGCAGGCCTCGGCGATCGCCGCCACGCTCGCCGGCCGGCCGTCCACCTTCGCCGATCCGCACTGGTTCTGGACCGACCAGTACGAGATCAACGTCCAGGGCCTCGGGCTCGGCGGTGTGCGGCCCGGCGACGAGCTGGTGACCCGCGGCGACCTGTCCGCCCTCGACGGCACCGTCTTCTGGCTGCGCGACGGCCTCGTCGTCGCCGCGGCCAGCATCGAGCGCGGCGAGGACGTCTCCGTCGCCCGCGAGCTCATCGACCTGGAGATCCCCGTCCGGGCCGACCAGCTCGCTGACGAGGGCACCGAGCTCGACGAGCTCCTCGACCAGGAGGAGGTGCACGCCTGATGGCCGCCCGCACGGTGCGCAATCTGATCGACGGCGCGTGGGTGGAGTCGGTCACCGGCCGGGTCCGCGAACGGCGCAACCCCGCCGACGAGCGCCAGGTCGTCAGCACCTTCCCCGAGTCCGACGCCAAGGACGCCGACACCGCTGTCTCCGCGGTCGCCGCCGGCTGGAAGCAGTGGGGCGACACCGCCCCGGAGAAGCGCGCCCGGGTGCTGGAGAAGGCCGCCGACGTGCTCGAGGCGCAGCGGGACCAGCTGATCGAGGAGCTGGTCCGCGAGGAGGGGAAGACCCGCGCCGAGGCGACCATGGAGGTCAGCCGCACGCCGGCGAACCTGCGCTTCTACGCCGGCGAGGCGTTCCGGATGTCCGGGCAGACGCTGCCCACCGGCGACGGCGGCCTGGTGTTCACCTGGCGCGGCCCGGTCGGCGTGGTCGCCGCGATCACCCCGTGGAACTTCCCGCTCAACATCCCCTCCCGCAAGCTGGGCCCGGCGCTGGCCGCGGGCAACGGCGTCGTCTTCAAGCCCAGCGACGTCACCCCGCTGCTCGGCCAGCGGCTGGTCGACGCCCTGCTCGAGGGCGGCGTCCCCAGCGGGGCGCTCGCGGTGCTGCACGGCGGCGCGGAGGTGTCCAAGGCGCTGGTCGCCGACGACCGGGTGGACGCGATCACCTTCACCGGCTCCACGGCGGTCGGCGAGTCGATCCACCGGGTGGTGCGGGCCAGTCAGCGCACGCAGCTGGAGATGGGCGGCAAGAACCCCGTCGTCGTCCTCGAGGACGCCGACCTCGACCGCGCCGCCGCGCTGATCGTCAAGGGCGCCTTCGGGCTCTCCGGCCAGGCGTGCACCGGCACCAGCCGGGTAATCGTCCACGGCGATGTCCATGACGCGCTGCTCGACCGGATCGCCGCCCGGGTGGCGGCCCTGCGCGTCGGGCCGGGCCTCACCGAGGGCGTCGACCTCGGCCCCCTGGCCACCGCGCGCCAGAAGGAGGGCGTGCTCGGCCACGTCCGGCAGGCGATCGACGACGGCGCCCGGCTGGTCGTCGGCGGCCTCCAGGACCCGGCCGAGGACGATCCGGACCTGGCCCACGGCCACTTCGTGCGGCCGACCGTCTTCGCTGACGTCGATCCGGCCTCGAAGCTGGCGACCGAGGAGGTCTTCGGCCCCGTGCTCGCCGTCCTGCGGGTCGGCTCGTTCGACGAGGCGCTGCAGGTCGCCGACGCCACCCGCTACGGCCTCTCGGCGGGAATCGTCACCGCCGACATCTCCCGGGCCCTGCGGTTCGCCCGCGAGGCGCCCGCCGGCCTCGTCAAGATCAACCAGACAACCACCGGCCAGGCGATGAACGCCCCCTTCGGTGGCCTCAAGGACAGCAGCACGCAGACGTCGAAGGAGCAGGCAGGAGAAGCGATGATGGCCTTCTACACGGTCGAGAAGACCGTCTACCTGAGCGCATGACCAGCAACGACACCTCTTCCCCGGACAGGGGCATGGACACGGCGCTGGACGCGGACCTCGCGAAGGCCGGCACCGAGCCGCAGTACGTGCGGGTCTGCCGCGTCGGCCAGGTGCCCAACGGCTACGTCCGGCGGTTCTACGCCGAGACCGAGCACGGCCAGCTCGAGCTCGCGCTGTCCCGCCTGGACGGCAAGGCCTACGCCACGTCCAACTACTGCACCCACCTGGACTGCCTGCTCAGCTCCGGGAAGCTGCAGGACGACGGCATCCGCTGCTCGTGCCACAACAGCGTCTTCGAGCTCGAGACCGGCCAGCCGATCCAGCCGCCGGCCACCGAGCCGATCCGCACCTACCCGGTGAAGGAGGAGGACGGCCAGGTGTTCGTCGGCCTCTCCGAGCGGGACGTGCTGGAGGGCGGGCCGCGACGGCGCAGGCCGCCGGCGGTGTCCTGACATGCCGGCCGGGGGGCGGGCCTGGACGCCGGGCGAGGAGGCCGGCCGCGGGCCGACGGTCGCGGCCGGGGGGATGGTCACGAGCAGCTCCCCGGTGGTCAGCCAGGTCGGGGCCGCCGTCCTGGCCGACGGCGGCACCGCGGTCGACGCCGCCCTGGCGATGACCGCGATGTCCTGGCTGGCGCTGCCCGGGCAGTGCGGCATCGGCGGTGACGCCTTCGCCGTCGTCCGGGAGCCCGACGGCCGGCTGTGGACGGTCAACGGCAGCGGCTACGGCCCCGACGGCGCCTCGGCCGACGGCTACCGCGCCGAGGGCCTGACCGCGCTGCCGATGACCGGGGCGCGGGCGGTGGCCACCCCGGGTGCGCTCGGGGCCCTGGCCACGCTGCACGCCCTCGGCGGCACCCGGGACCTCTCGCAGCTGTGGGCGCCGGCCGCCGCCGCGGCGCGGGCCGGGCTGCCGTGCACGGTGAAGAACCGGGCGGACATCGCCGAGCACGCGGGCGCCCTGGCCGCCGACGACGGGCTGCGCCGCTGGCTGCTGCCCGCCGGCCGGGTGCCGGCCGTGGGTGACCGGCTGCCCGCCGTCGAGCTCGCCGACAGCATCGAGCGGCTCGCCGAGCGGCCGCTGGCCCTCTACGAGGGGGAGCTCGCCGAGCGGGCGGTGGCGCTGCTGCGCGCCGGCGGGGCGCCGTTCTCCGGGGACGAGTGGGTCCTGGGCGCCGACGTGCCGGCGGAGGAGCCGGTCACCGCCCCGTACGGCGACCTGCTGGTCCACCAGACGCCGCCGCCGTCGCCGGGCTGGATGGTGCTGCAGCAGGCCGGCCTGCTCGACGGGCAGCTCTGCGGCCTGCCGACGCTCGGCGCCGACGCGATCCACCTGCTGGCGCTGGCCGCGCGCCGCGCCTTCCGGGACCGCTACGAGCACTGCGCCTCGGACAACGACGCCTGGCACGCGCTGCTGGCCCCCGACGCGCTCGCCCGCGCCCGCGCCGAGCTGGCCGGGACGCCGCTGGTCGCCGGCGGGGTCGGCATGGCGGGGGACACCACCAGCTGCGTCGCCGTGGACGCCGAGGGCCGCGCGGTCAGCGCGATCTCCTCGCTGGCCTTCACCTTCGGCGCGCGCATCTCCGTCCCCGGCACCGGCATCGCGCTGAACAACCGGCTCGGCCGGGGCGCCTACCTGGTTCCCGGCCACCCGAACGCGCTGGCGCCGCGGCGCAAGCCGCTGCACACGCTCAACGCGTGGGTGCTCACCGACCGGTCCGGCGGCCTGCGGCACGTGGGCAACACCCCGGGCGGCGATGGCCAGGTCCAGTGGAACATGCAGCTGATCTCGCACCTGGTCGACGGCGGGCTCGATCCGCAGGCCGCCGTCGCCGCGCCGCGGTTCACCGTGCACCCGGGCAGCGACGCCGACGCCCTGGGCAGCCCGGAGACGCTGCAGGTCGAGAACCGGGTGGGCGCGGGCGTGCTCGCGGAGCTGGCCGAGCGCGGCCACGACATCCGCGACGTCGGCCCGTGGGGCGCAGGCGGCAGCGCGCTGGTCGTGTCCGTGGACGCCGAGCGGGGAGTGCTGGCCGGCGGGGCCGACCCGCGCCAGGACGGCGTGGCCCTCGGTGTCTGACGACAGCCCCGGGAGCATCGCAGCGAGGCGGGCGCCGACAGGGAGTGAGCATCGCAGCGAGCGCCAGCGAGCGAGGAGCGGAGCGACCGCGGAGGCGCCCGGGACAGACGAGCAAGGAGCGGACCAGGGCGCGGAGTCGGACCTGCGGACACCGTCTGAGCCCGCGCCGGCGTCCACCGCTGTCCCGCCGCAGGGCGCCTACGTGCCCGCGGTGGTGCACGGCGGGCTGGTGTGGACGGCGGGGATGACCCCTCGGCGGGCCGGGCAGCTGGTCGTGCGGGGGGTGGTGGGGGCCGACGTCGACCTCGCCGCCGCGCGGGAGGCGGCCGGGCTGGCCGCGGCGAACACGTTGACCGCCGTCGAGGAGGCGCTGGGAAGCCTGGACGCGGTGGTTCGCTGCCTGAAGCTGACCGTGTTCGTCGCCGCCGTCGACGGGTTCACCGAGCACGCCGCGGTCGCCGACGGCGCCTCGGCCGTGCTGCGGGAGCGGCTGGGCGAGCGCGGGGTGGTGGCCCGCAGCGCGGTCGGGGTGCGCACGCTGCCCTCCGGCGCGCCGGTCGAGGTCGAACTGCTCGCCGCCGTCCGCCCGTAGCCCCTCCCCGAACGCGCGATTGCGCCCGAAAGGACCTCTCCGCTGCCCCGGATGGGTCCTTTCGGGCGCAATCACCCGGTGGTGTCAGACGAGCACGCCGGTCTCCGCCACGTGGTCGGCGAAGGCCTGCAGCGCCGCGGCGCCCACGGCCTTGTCCTGCTCGCCGTTGCCGCCGCTGACGCCGACGGCGCCGACGATCTGGCCCTCGTACACGATCGGGAAGCCGCCGACGAAGATGGCGAACTTGCCCGGCAGCATGTGCGAGATCCCGAACGCCTCGTTGCCCGGCAGGGCGGGACCGTTCGGCGGCTCGTTGAACAGGTGGGTGGCGCGCTCGTGGCCGGCGGCGGTGAACGCCTTGGCGATGGAGATCTCCACGCCGGTCAGCCGGGCACCGGGCAGCCGGTGCAGGGCGATGACGTTCCCGCCGTCGTCGCACACGCAGATCGTCTGCTTGACCCCGAGCTCCTCGGCCTTGGCGCGGGCCGCGGCCAGCATCGGGAGCGCGTCATCGAGGGTGATCCGGAAGACCTGGTGCACGAGGTTCTCCTCCTCCGGCCCGCGGCCGGGGTCGACGGCTGCCGGCAGCCCGGGACGGGCTCCGGCGGACGCCTCCACCCTCGGGCTGGACGATCGCCGCGGCAATGGTGAGACTGCCGTCCCGATCGGGTACCACCCTGTGCACAGTGACCGAAGGAGCGCGCCATGCCACACGCCCACTCCGATGAGGCGTTGACGCTCGCGCGCCTGCTCCAGGAACCGGCGCTGCGGCGGGCGCGGATCCACGCCGGCCGGGCCGGCGCCGTCACCCGGGTGGAGTGGGTGGCGCCCTGGTCGGTGGCCGCCTTCCACGAGGAACCACTGGCCGGGGTCCTGGTGCACGCGCACGCCGCCGAGCTCGCCCACGCCGGCGTCCCGCTGGAGGCCGCCGCCGCGCGGATGGCCGAGCGGGGCGCCGCGGCGCTGCTGGTGGACGGGCACCATCCGCAGCCCGAGGACGCCGCGGCGGCCTGCCGGCTGCCGTTGGCCACCACGCCGGACACGGTGTCCTTCACCGCCCTCAACCGGCTGGTGGCCGACCTGACCCTCGCCCGGGAGACGCACAACCTGCGTTACGGGCTGACGGTGCACCGGGCCCTGGCCGAGCTGCTCTACCGCGGCGCGGAGCTGGGGGCGCTGTGCAGCCAGATGTCGCGGATGTCCCAGCGCCCGGTCGCGGTCTTCACCAAGCAGGGCGCGCTCGCCGCGCTGGAGCAGAAGCAGCCGCGGGTGGTGGAGCCGGCCGACCTGGTCCGCGCCTTCACCGAGCAGGCCGAGGCGCTGGGCGCGGTGGGCGAGCCGACCGAGCTGCACCCGTGGATGGCCGAGATCACGATCGCCGGCCGGGAGCTCGCCTGCGTCCTCACCCCGATCGTGCTCGGCGGCCGCCACGACGGCTGGGTCGTGCTGCTCGAGGACACCGACGACCCGCACCCGCACGACCTGGCCGAGCACCGGGTCCTCGTCGAGCAGGCGGCCCCGATCATCGGCACGGAGATGCTGCGGCAGCGCAGCGTCCAGCGGGCCAAGGAGCAGGCCCGCGGCGACTTCGTGCACGGCCTGCTGCACGGCCGGTTCGCCACCGTCGAGGACATCAGCGCCCGGGCGGCGCACTACTCCTTCCCGGTGCGGTCCTGGTTCGGCGTCGTCGTCGCCTCCGGGCTGACCACCCCCGCCGACGCCGACTCGCCCACCCGGCTGCAGAACATCGCCATCCAGGCCGCCCGGCTGCTGCCCGAGCAGGAGCGGCACACCCAGGCGGCGATGGTCGGCGACGTGCTGGTCGTCGTCCGGGAGGCGGCCCGGCGCGGCTCGATGAGCACGCCCGACGCCGCGATCGACGCCGTCGCCGAGTACGCCACCGCGCTGCACCGCTATCTCAGCGGCCGCAAGGACCAGGGGCAGCGCCCGGTCCGCGTCGCCTACGGGCGCCCGGTGGTCGGGGCCCTCGCCATCCCCGACAGCTACCGCGAGGCCCGGATGGCCCACGGGCTGCAGGCGCGGCTCGACCTGTCGCCCGTCTGCGGCTACCAGGAGCTGCGGGTGCACGCCGTGCTCGAGGAGGTGGCTGCCAGCCGCACCGGCCGCTCCTACGCCGCCGACGTGCTGGCGCCGCTGCGCGAGCCCTCGGCCGGCGATCTGGAGGCCACCGTGCTGGCGTACGTGGCCTCCGGCGGCAACGTCAACGCCGCCGCCCGGGACCTGCACATCCACCGCAACACGATGCTCTACAAGCTGGACCGTGCCTCCCGGCTGCTCGGCATGGACCTGCGGCAGGCCGAGAACCAGTTCGCCGTCTGGCTGGCGCACACCCTCGACCTGCTGGCCAACACCGGGGCCGAGGTGGACCGGGTGGTCCGGCCGGCCTGACCACCCGGTCCCTCTCGGTCAGCCCCGGCCGGGCGCCGAGGCGACGGCGCCGACGGACGGCGTCCGCAGGTGGAAGTCGGTGCGCGCCTGGTACGCGGCGGCGACGCCGAGCACCGTCGGGACGTCGCGGCCGACCACCTGCAGCCCGATCGGCAGCCCCGCCGCGGTGAAGCCGCAGGGCACGCTGACCGCGGCCAGACCGCACCAGCTGAACGGCCCGCACAGGCGCATCAGCGTGCCCACCACCGGCGAGCGCCCGTCGCCGTCCGGCCGGAAAGCGGTCTCGGCGACGGGCGGCGCCGGGATCGCCGTGGTCGGCAGGACGAGGACGTCGACCTCCTCCAGACCGGCGCGCAGCCCCCGTTCGAGCCGGCCGAGCTCGGCGACGGCGGCGTCCCGCTCCTGCGGCGTGATCGCCTCGGCGAGGGCCAGGTAGCCGGCGACCTCCTCTCCGTAGCGGTCGCGGCTGCCGGGATACCAGCCGGCGGCCCGGTGCACGGTCAGGAAGTCGTGCAGCACGTACACCGTCCGCGGGCCGCTCCAGGCCGGGAACGGCGGCACGGGAACCGGCGCGGGGACGGCGCCGGCCGCGGCGAGGACGCCGACCGCCGTCCCCACCGCCGACAGGATCTCGGGGTCGACCTCCCCGAGGTCCGCCGCGGCGACGGTGCCCACGCGCAGCCCGTCGATCCCCTCCGGCAGAGGGCAGGACGCCGCCGCGAGGACCTCGAAGAGCAGCGCGAGGTCCAGCGCGTCCCCGGCGAGCGGCCCGCAGGTGTCCAGCCTGGGGGAGAAGGGCAGGCAGCCGCCGGTGGGGACGTCCCCCGGCCGGGGGCGCAGCCCGGAGACACCGCACAGCGCCGCCGGCACCCGGATCGACCCGCCGGTGTCGCTGCCCAGCGCGGCGGTGCACTCCCCGGCCGCGACCGCCGCCGCCGAGCCGCCGCTGGACCCGCCCGGGATCCGGGTGAGGTCCCACGGGTTGCGGGTGGGCGGGGTGGTGACCCCGTGGGCGAACTCGTGGGTGGTCGTCTTGCCGAGGATCAGCGCGCCGGCCTCCCGCAGCCGCCGCACGGCCGGCGCGTCGCCGGCCACCGGCCGGTCGTCGGTCACGCGGGAGCCGCCGCGGGTCGGGTGGCCGCGGACGTCGATCAGGTCCTTGACCGCGACCGGCACCCCGTGCAGCGGCCCCCGGATCCGACCGCGCGCCGCCTCCGCGGTCAGCGCCGCGGCGTCCTCCCGCAGCCGGTCCTCGTCGACCGAGACGAAGGCCCGCACCGCCGGCTCGACGGCGCGCATCCGGGCCAGCGTGGCCTCGAGCTCCTCCAGCGGGGATCGGTGCCCCTCCCGGATCTCCCGCGCCACCTGCCGGAGCAGGGTGCGGGTCACCAGATCACCGCGGCGACGACGACGCTGAGCAGCAGCCCGAGGACGACGGGGAGGAACAGCCGCCGGGCCAGCGTGGTGACCGGGACCCCGGTGAGGCCGGCGACGGCGATGAGCGAGGACCAGATGAGCAGCGTGCCCCCGCCGGTCCACCCCGCCGCGTTCTGCGCGATGGCCGCCAGCGTCGCCGTGTCCGCGCCCGCCGAGGACCCCAGCGCGTCGGCCAGCGAGCCGGTGAACGGCAGGCCGGCCCAGCCGGAGCCGTCGAGGCCGATGAGCATCCCCGCGATGAGCATGGCGAACATGACGACGACGGAGTTCTGGGGGATGAACTGCTCCCCGCTGCGGATGACGTCGAAGAGGAAACCGGGAGCCTCGGCGTCCTCGGGCAGCAGCATGATCCGGCCGGCGAAGTCGGAGATGCCGACCAGCACGAAGCCGGCCACCGGGATCACCACGCCCATCGCGCGGAAGGCGAACAGCAGGCCGTCGACGAAGTGCTGGCCGGCGCGCTCGAGGCCGTTGCCGCCGGTCGACAGGGTCACGCCCAGCATGAGCAGCAGCGCCAGCCCACCGACGAGGGCCGCCCCGTAGCCGCTCTCGACCTCGGGCACCAGGTCGGTCGTCTTGCCCAGGATCATGTAGACGACCAGGGCGGCGAAGGCCAGCGGGACGGCGAGCGCGAACAGCCGCGCCCGCTCCGTACGCACCGGGGCGGCCGCGCCGTCCCCGTCTGCGGCCTGGCCGAAGCCGTTGCCGGCCGGGCCGGACCCGTTGCCGGCCGGGGCGTGGCCGTTGCCGGCTGGGCCGGAGCCGTTGGCGCCGCGGAGGAGCCCGTCGCCCCGGCCGGTCCCGTTCCCGCCGGCGCGGGCGGACCCGCCGTCCGGCTGCTCGGTCAGCGTGGCGGTCCGCACCGGCTCGCCCTTGGTGACCAGCGCGTCCCCGACGGTGGCCGGGATGTCGGCGAGGGCCGTCGTGGACGGCACGGCGGCGGCCACGGCCTCGCGGCGGTCGGCCCGGCCGCGGAAGCCGGGCAGCATGCGGGCCAGCGAGCCGTTCCGGACGTGGAGGACGTAGGTGAGCGTGATGGCGACGCCGCCCACGACCCAGCTCAGCACCAGCGCCCGGTCGGCGATGGCGTCGGCGGGCACCCCGGCGCCGCTGGCCGACAGGCTCGGTGCCACCCCGATCACGTAGTCGGAGGCCAGCGCCATGCCCTGCCCGGCGATGGCGATCGCCATGGCGGCGGCCAGCGGCGAGAGGCCGGCCCGGATCGCGGCGGGCAGCAGGATCGCGGCGAGCAGCGCCAGGGTCGGCGTCGGCCAGAAGACGAGGGACAGCAGGTAGGTGGCGACGAAGAGGACGACGTAGGAGACCGGCCCGTTCTTCATCAGCTTCGCGAGCGGGGCGATCATCCGCTGGTCGGCGCCGATCGCGCGCATCGCGCCGAGCAGGGCGGTCACGACCGTGAGCACGAGGAAGATGCTCAGCAGCTCCGTCGTCGCCACCATGCTGGCGCTGAACACCGAGCCGAGACCGTTGAGGAACTCGCCGGTGTAGGCCCACGTGGTCACGAAGGTCGCGATGACGGCGGGGACGATGACGTTCTTGCGCAGGAGCATCACCACGATCAGCGAGGCCACGCCTGCCATGTAGATCCAGTGCGCTGCGGTCAGTTCCACGGTGCCTCCGAGGGGTCACGAGCCTGGATCTTGCAGAAGTTAGGGATCCGGGGTGACCTGCGTCTTTGGCACGCTGCCCACTGTCGATCTCGCCCGTTGTGCACCCTGCCCATTCCGCCCGGGGGTCGGCGCGCGGGTCAGCGCCCCTCGAGTGCCGGCACGGGCCGGCCGACGGGGCTGTCGGGCACCTCCCGGCCCGAGAAGCTCAGTCCCAGGCCGAGCGCGGCGATCCCGGCACATCCGGCGAACAGCCAGCCGAGGTGGTCGGGGTAGGCGGCGGCCACGCCCGCCGCGCCGACCGAGGCCCCGACGAACCGCATCATGTTGAACAGCCCCAGCCCGGCGCCCTTCTGCCCGGCGGGGGAGCGGGTGGCGCCGGACAGCGACGGGGTCTGCACCAGCGCGACACCGAGGCCCGCGACCACCAGCAGCACCGCCACCAGCACCGCGTTCGTCGAGCGGGTGCCCAGCAGCACGCCGAGGCCGACGTCGACGAGCAGCAGGACGCCGAGGCCGCTGCGCAGCACCGGGCGCGGGCCGATCCGGTCGGCCAGCAGCCCGATCAGCGGTGCCGACGCCGCCCACACCACGGGGAGGAGGAAGACCAGCAGGCCGGTGGCCGTGCCGGAGAGCCCGGCCACGCCGATGAGGTGCAGCGGCACCGCGACCAGCACCGAGAACAGGGTCACCTGCTGGACGAAGACCCCGGTGGCGCTGCGCAGCCAGCGGATCTCCACCAGCAGCCGCGGGTCGATGAAGCAGCGGGGGCGGCGCAGCCCGGAGACGACGAACCCCACCAGGGCCAGCAGGCCCAGAACCGCCCCGGCCAGCGGCCACCACAGCGGCACGCCTTCCTGGGGCGCCACGGTGACGGCGGCCATGAGCGCCGCGACACCGAGGGTCAGCGACCCGACGCCGAGCACGTCGATGGGTGCTCGCTGGGGGGTGTCGCGCGGGACGACGCAGAAGGTCAGGACCAGGACGGCGATGGTCACCGGGACCAGGCACCAGAAGATCGAACGCCAGCCGGCCGTGTCGGCCAGCAGTCCGCCGATCGGGGGCCCGACCGCCTGGCCGATGCCGTTGGCGGCGCCCCAGGCGCCCATGACCCGGTTGCGCCGGCTCGCCGGCCACGACCGGGCGAGGGTGCCCATGACCGCGGTGGGCACCAGGGCGCAGCCCAGGCCCTGCAGCCCGCGGCTGACCACGAGCAGCGGCAGAGTGGGGGCCAGGGCGGCGCCGACGGTGCCCGCGAGGAGGATGGACAGCGCGATCACCAGGGTCCGCCGCCGGCCGAGCCGGTCGGTGACCCAGCCGGTGAGCGGCATGCCGACCGCGAGCACCAGGACCGTCGCCGATGCGATGAGCACGCCCTGGCTGACCGGGGCGGCGAAGTCGTCGGTGATCTGCCGCAGCGGCACGTTCACGATGTTGTTGCTGACCGTGCCGAGGAAGGTGGCGCCCAGCAGCGCGGCCAGCAGCCACCCGGCGCGCGGGGGGGCGGACGGGGCCGGTCCGGGCGTGGAGGCCGTCGCCGTCGGAGACCTCAGGGACTCCGTCGAGGTCCGAGACACAGGCGTCCTCTCCGTTCACATCCGGGCAACAGCGTGCCAACGTGCACAGAACGGCACCACGGCACGCTGCACATTGGGAGGCGGGCGCTGTGTGCACATCGCTCATGGACGGCCCCCCGCCGGTCAGGGAGCTTTTTCCTCCATCACATTGGGTTCACCCGTAGGGGCGTCGATGCAACTCACAGCAGCGCACTGGGTCTTCCTGGCGGGGGTCGTCGTCATCCTCGCCACGATGATCATGCGCAAGAACATCGTGGTGCCGGCCGTGGTCGCCACGTTCCTCACCGCGCTGGTGTGGTCGGGAAGTCTCGCGACCGGTCTCTCCTCAGTCTTCAACGCCAGCCTCGTGGCCGCGACCAGCCTGTTCAACATCTTCCTGATCATCGCGATGGTCACGGCGATGCTCCGGTCGCTGGAAGGGCTGGGCTCGGACAAGCGGATGGTCGCCCCGTTCCGGAAGGTCATGCGCAACGCGCACCTGTCCTTCTGGACGCTGGTGATCGTCACCTACTTCATCTCGCTGTTCTTCTGGCCGACGCCGGCCGTGCCCCTGGTGGGGGCGGTGCTGGTCCCGGTGGCCATCCGCGCGGGGCTGCGGCCGCTCGCGGTCGGGTTCACCATCGCCATCGCCGGCCAGGGCATGGCGCTCTCCTCCGACTACGTCATCGGCGTCGCGCCGCAGCTGTCGGCGACCACGGCCAACACCGACGTCTCCGTCGTGGCCGACCGGGGCCTGGTGCTGTCGCTGATCGTGGGTGGCGTGGCCCTGGCCATCGGATACGCCATGGAGATCCGCAAGATGCGCCGGCCGTCGGAGACGTGGCTGGAGGAGTGGGAGACCGCCGCCGACCGCCGGTCCGAGGTGGCCGACGCCGAGGAGGTCATCGACGAGGGCCCCGGCGGCGGCGCCGGGCCGCGTCCCGGCGGGCCCGGTGGCGGCGGCACGGCCGTCGAGGAGCGCGAGCTCGTCGGGGCCGGCACCGCCCCGCCCGCACCGCGGGACGAGGCGGCGGTGATCGCCACGCGTCTGAGCAAGGGCCGTGCACTCGTGGGCACGCCCGCCGGCGGTCCCGTGCCGCCGGAGCAGCACACCATCACCCCGGTGGAGAAGCCGATCGCCTCCAAGGCGTTCGCGCTGCTGGTGCCGCTGGCCTACATGGGGCTGATCGTCTACCTGATCGTGGCCGCCGTCTCCGACGCCGTGCCGGACCTGCAGGGCGGCGACGCCGCGGCGCTGGTCGGTGGCATCGCACTGCTGGTCATGTTCGGCGCGGCCTTCGCCCGCAGCGGCCCCAAGTTCCTGGAGACGGCGGCCGACCACATCGTCGACGGCCTGGTCTTCGCCTTCAAGGCGATGGGCGTGGTGCTGCCGATCGCCGGCTTCTTCTTCATCGGCAACGGTGAGTTCGCCGCGCAGATCCTGGGCATCGCGGAGGGCGAGACGGCGCCCAACCTGCTGTTCGACCTGGTGGTTGCCGGTCAGGAGCAGCTGCCGGCCAACGCGCTGCTCACGGCCTTCGGGATCATGTTCGTCGGCGTCGTGGCCGGTCTCGACGGCTCGGGTTTCTCCGGCCTGCCGCTCACCGGTTCGCTGGCCGGGTCGCTGGCCGAGGGCGCGGGCGTCAGCAGCCCGACGCTGGCGGCCATCGGCCAGATGGGCAACATCTGGTCCGGCGGCGGCACCCTGGTCGCCTGGTCGTCCCTGCTCGCGGTGGCCGGCTTCGTCCGGGTGCCGGCGGTGGAACTGGCCCGGCGCTGCTTCCTCCCGGTCATGGCCGGGCTCGTGGTGGCCACGGTGGCGGGGGGCGGTGCTGAAGACCTCCTGCCAGACCAGCCGGGCGGTGTGCAGGGCGACGGCGGCGGCGACGAGCGGGCCGAGCACCTGCCACACGGGAGCGGCGTCCCACGCGACGGGCAGGACGCCCAGCGCGAGGACGATCACCGCGGCGTCGAGCAGAGGACGCGCCAGCCGGTTCACGGGGGTCGACCCGGCCGTCGCGGCCGGGGCGGTGCGGTCGTACATGATCTCCAGTGTTGCGCAGGGATGACGGCCGGATGTCGCTGCGCGGTGTGAGAAAGGCCAGGTGAGAGCAGAGTCACGCCCGGCGGGACCCGGGATGTGGGCCGACCCACAGGCCCCGGCGGTGCTGCCCGTCCCGGTCGGCCGTGGCAGGGTCGCCCCAGCCGGAAGGAGGCGCTGCGTGGACCTCGACGACGTGGCCGACGAGCTGTACGAGGTGCCGCCCGAGGAGTTCACCGCCTTCCGCAAGGCCCGGCAGGAGGAGGCGCGCGCCGGCGGCGACCGGGCGCTGGCCAAGGAGATCGGCGCGCTGCCCAAGCCGTCCGCCGCCGCCTGGGTGTGCAACCTGCTGGTCCGCGTCCACCGCGACGAGATCGAGGGCCTGGTCGAGCTCGGCGGCCTGCTCCGGCAGGCGCAGGAGCGCCTGGCGAGGGACGAGCTGCGCGCCCTCAACAGCCAGCGTTCGCAGCTGCTCACCGCGCTCACCCGCCAGGCCTCCGCGCTCGCCCGGGAACGCGGGCGGCCGGTCAGCAGCGCCGTCGCGGCCCAGGTCGAGGACACCCTGCGCGCCGCCCTCTCCGATCCCGACGCGGGGGAGGTGCTGCTCTCCGGCCGGCTCACCGCGCCGATGAGCTACAGCGGCCTGGGGACGGCGGGTTCCCGGCCGGACCTGCGGCTGGTGCACCCTCCGCGCCCGGCCCGCGCCGCCGCCGTCCCGGACCGTGCCGCGAGGAGGACGGCGACCGCTCCCGAGCGCCGGCGGGCGCGCGAGGAGGCGCAGCGAGCCGCCGAGGAGGAGGCGCGGCGGGCGGCCGAGGAGGAGGCGCGGCGGGCGGCCGAGG
>DATAAV010000086.1:0-17922 GCA_036259935.1 Geodermatophilus sp.
GTCGTAGACCTCCATCCGCCGGGCGGACTCCACGTCGATGTCGATGTCGGGCAGCTGGTGGCGCAGCGGGGAGAGGAAGCGCTCCATCAGCAGGCCGTAGCGGATCGGGTCGACGTCGGAGATGCCCAGCAGGTAGGTGACCAGGCTGCCGGCGCCCGACCCGCGGGCCGCCGCGCGCACCCGCAGGCCCTTGATCAGGTCGACGACGTCGGCGACGGTGAGAAAGTAGGAGGGATAGCCCAGCTGGTCGATCACGGCCAGCTCCTCCTCCAGCCGCCGCACCACCCGCTGCGAGCGGACCATCCCGCGCCGGCCCAGCCCCGCCTCGCAGCGGGCCCGGAGCACCTGCGAGGGGTTCATCCCCTGCTCGGCGGGGGTGGTGACGACGTCGAGCTCGGGATAGCGCACGGTGCCGATGCCGAGGTCCTCCCGGACGTCGACGGCGCACTGCTCGGCCAGCCGGGCGGTGCGCTCGAGCAGCCGCAGCGCCGCATCGCGGTCGGGCCCGACGAGGTCGTCGGCCACCTCGGCCATCTCCTTGCCCGACTTCAGGTAGCCCTCGGAGGTGTGCCGGTCGACGTGCCGGGCGTCCAGCGGCACCAGCCGGCGGGCGGCGTCGAGGACGTCGGCGGTGGGGGCGTCGAGGGCGTCGACGTAGCGGACGGCGTTGGTGAGCACCACCGGCACCTGCTGCTCGGCGGCGAAGCGGAGCATCCGCTGCGCCCGCGAGCGGTCGCCCCGGCCGCGGTGGTGCACGACTTCGAGCACGAGGGAGCCCGGACCGAACACCGCACGCCAGGCAGCCAGCCGGGCGGCGGCGAGGTCGGCCCGGCCGGCGGCCAGCGCCCGGCCCACCGGGGAGTCGGGGCCCAGGACGGCGACCAGGCCGGCGGCGTGCTCGGCGGCCAGCGCCAGGGAGCTCACCGGCTCCCCCCGCGTGCCGCGCAGGTGGGTGGCGCTGGTCAGCCGGCACAGCGACCGCCAGCCGGCGCCGTCGCGGGCGAGGAAGGTGACCCGCGGCAGCCGCGGGTCGACGCTGGTCCCGCCCCGGGCCGGGGCGCGGCGGCCACCCGACCCGGCGGAACCGGGCCGCCCGGCCGGTGCGTCCGGCCGGCGGGACCGGGCGCGCGCACCGGGAGGGCCCTCGCCGGACGGATCGTCCCCGAGGGCGTGGGCGAGGGCCGGCGGGATCGTGGTGGCCACCGCCGGGGCGACCGCCAGGTCGACCCCGAACAGCGGCCGCACGCCGGCCGCGCGGCAGGCCAGGGCGAACTTCACCGCGCCGTAGAGCCCGTCGCGGTCGGTCAGCGCCAGCGCGCTCATGCCGTGCTCGGCGGCGCGGGTCACCAGGTCGGCCGGGTGGTTGGCCCCGTACCGCATGGAGTAGCCGGAGGCGACGTGCAGGTGGACGAAGGGGTCGCTCATGCGGCCACCTCGCGGATGCGCGGCGGCCGCGTGCCTCTCGGTGCTGTCTCCCCTGGTAAGCCGGTGGGACCGCTCACCGCCGGCGGTGCGCCGACCCGCCGACCACCCGCGGACGGGTGGCCGGGCGCGGCGCCGGCTCGGGCTCGGGAGCACTGCCGAGGCAGTTCTCGATCACGGTGAGGAAGGCGCCGACGTCGCGGACGAGGTCGTCGGCCTCCCGCTCGGTGACCGCCCGGGAGAGCCCGGCCTCCGCGGCCGCCCGCTTGGCGGCGCCGGCGGCGAAGAAGGTGGCCCACTCCCCCAGCTCCGGAGCGACCTGGCCGAGCAGCACCCAGGCGCTGCGCGGCCGGCGGCGGGCGGGCTCGGGTCGCGTGCGGGCGGCCAGCACGGCCGCGGCGCCGCGGAGCGCACCCAGGTGGGCCGTGGCGTAGCGCCGCCGGGGGTCGGAAAGCCCGGCGGCCTCGGCCAGGGCGCGGTGGGCCTGGTCGAGCAGCGCTGCCGCCGCCGCGGGGAGCGGCGGGGGCAGGGGCAACTGGTCGGCGGGCATGGCTCGGGCGGCACCCATCAGTCGTGCACCCGCACGAGGGACCACCGGTTGTCGGCGGAGTCCCAGCACAGGTCGAACACCCCGGCGAAGCTCATCCGCGACCGCCCGGCCCGCACCGCCTCCAGCCGCCACACCTCCCGGGCCGCGACCAGCTCGGCCGACGCACCCCCCGGGCGCTCGGCGCCGCGCTGCCACCAGGGCGCGGTCTCCACCCACGAGTCGAGCAGCTCCCCCACGACGTACCGGGACGACCCGCGCCAGAACTGCACCGGGCCGAGCGGCCCCCGCTCGACCTGGACCTCCTCGCCGACCCGACCGCCGACCCCGCCCAGCACCCGGCTCATGACAGACTCCCCACCGCTTCGCACCGTCCCGTCCGGCCGGTCCACCGCTCCGGGCGGGGAAGGACCCGGAACCGGCGGAGACCGGACGTCGCTCGAACACGTGTTCGAACAAGACGAGTACACCCGACCTGCGCGGGCGCGTCAAGCGGAACACACACCACTGACAGCGAGCCCTCCGCGCACCGGCGGCAGAGGCCCTGACGGGGTGGCACGATCGATCCATGAGCCGACCCGCGCACCCCCGGGTGGCCGAGATCGCCCACCTCCTGACCGAGGCGGGCTCCACCGCCGAGGTGCGCGAACTGCCGGCGAACGCCCGCACCGCCGCGGAGGCCGCCGCCCAGCTCGGCGTCCCGGTCGGCGCCATCGCCAACAGCGTCGTGTTCGAAGTCGACGGGGAACCCCTGCTCGTGCTCACCAGCGGGGCGCACCGGGTCGACGAGGTCAAGGTGGCCGGACTGCTCGGCGTCCGCCGCATCACCCCCGCCTCGCCGGAGTTCGTCCGCCGGCACACCGGCCAGCCCATCGGCGGGGTGGCACCGATCGGCCACCCCGAGCCGATCGGCACACTGGTCGACGTGGAGCTGGCCCGCTACGACCACGTGTGGGCCGCCGCCGGGCACCCCCGGGCGGTCTTCTGCACCAGCTACGAGGAGCTGCTGCGGCTGACCGCCGGCAGCGCGGCCGAGGTCGGTGGCGGTCCGATCCCCGCCACCGCCGGCCCGCCCGAGACGGTCGACACGTGAACGAGCTCGCGAGGTCACGCATGGGCGCAGCACCGCCGGGCACGGAGTCGACGAGCGCCAGCGAGGAGGTTCCGTGACCGGCACGACCCCAGCCACCCGGGTCACCCAGCTACCCACCCGGTGGCTGCGCGACCACATGCACGAGGCGCTGGCCATCTACGGCGCGGCGATGGACTACTCCCCCTCCGTCGTCGCCGGCCGGTACGGCTACGCCATCCAGCACACCGAGCGCGCCGGCTTCCGAGCGGTCGGCGCCTTCGCCGAGGCTCCCGACGGGAGCGAGCAACTGGTCGGCTTCGCCTACGGCTACCTGGTCGCGCCCGGCCAGTGGTGGCACGACCAGGTCCGCGCCGCGCTCGACCGGCGGACGGCGAAACGGTGGCTGCCGGGCGCCTTCGAGGTCTGCGAGCTGCACGTGCACCCCGAGTACCAGAGCCGCGGCATCGGCCGGCAGCTGCTGCACGCCCTGCTGGAGGGGCTGCCGTACCCGGCCGCGCTGCTGTCGACGCCGGACGCCGACACCAAGGCCTTCCGGCTGTACCACGCCGACGGCTTCGTCGACCTCGCCCGCGGCTACCACTTCCCCGGGGACTCCCGGCCCTTCGCGATCCTCGGCGCCCGCCTCCCGCTGCGCCCCCGGTCGGCGACCGGGCCGGACGGCGTCTGACCCGGCGTGCCGGTCCCCGATCGGGCCGTCGACGCCGTCGTCGTCGGCTCCGGCCACAATGGCCTGGTCGCCGCCTGCTACCTGGCCCGCGCCGGGCTGGCGGTGGAGGTGCTGGAGGCCGACGACGTGCTCGGCGGAGCGGTCTCCACCGTGGAGCGCTGGCCGGGCGTGCGGGTCGACCGCGGCTCCAGCGCGCACGTGATCATCCGGCACAGCGGCATCGTGGAGGAGCTGGGCCTGGCCGAGCACGGGCTGCGCTACGTCGACTGCGACCCGTGGGGCTTCGCCCCCGCCCCCGCCCCCGGCGATCCCGGTCCGGACGGACGGCCGCTGGTCTTCTCCGTCGACCTCGACGCCACCTGCGCGTCGATCGCCGCCGCGTGCGGTCCCGACGACGCCGCCGCCTACCGCCGCTTCGTCGAGGTGTGGCGGCCGCGCAGCCGGGCCGTCGTCGCCGCGTTCGGCGGGCGGCCGGCCGCGGGGCACCTGCTCCGCTCCTTCTGGCCGCTGGGCGCGGCCTCCGGCGGCCGACCGCGCACGTCCGGCGGCGAGCTCGCCGTCGACTTCCTCGGCTCCGGTGACGCGCTGCTGGACCGCTGGTTCGGCAGCGAACGGCTCAAGGCGGCCCTGGCCTGGTTCGGCGCCCAGTCCGGGCCGCCGATGTCCGAGCCCGGCACCGCGGCGATGGTCGGCTGGGTGGCGCTGCTGCACGACGTCCCGCCGGGCCATCCGGTCGGCGGCTCGGGCGGGCTGACCTCGGCGCTGCGCCGACGCCTGGAGTCCGACGGCGGCCGGGTCGCCCTCGGCGACGGCGCGGTGCGGCTGCTGGTGCGCGACGGCCGGGTCGCCGGGGTGGAGACGGCGTCCGGGCGGCGGGTGCACGCGCCGGTCGTGGTGGCCGCCTGCCACGTGCAGGCCACGCAGGAGCTCGCCGGGGAGCACGCGCCGCCGGCGCTGGCCGAGGCCGATCCGCCGCTGGGCAACGGCTTCGGCCTGGTCGTCCGGGCGTTGACCGACGCTCCGCCCGCCTATCCGGGTGCCGATCCGGCGCTGTCGTTACAGGGACTGCAGCTGCTGTGCACCGATCGGGCCCAGCTCGCCGCCGCGCACGGGGACTGGCGGGCCGGCCGGCTGCCGCGCGAGCCGGTCCCGCTGGCGATGTGCTTCTCGGCGAGCGACGACACCCTGGCCCCGCCCGGCCGGCACGTGGTCACGGTGTGGGGCCAGTGGTACCCGTACGACCTCCCCGGCGGGGCCGACTGGAACGCCCTCGCCGAGGCGGAGGCCGAGCGGCTGATCGCGGCCGTCGACCGCCACGCGCCCGGGTTCGCGCGGTCGGTACAGCGGCTGTACGTCCAGACGCCGCTGCGGCTGGAGCAGGAGCTGTCGTTGCCGCGTGGCAACGTCATGCACGTGGAGATGGGGCTGGCCAGCATGTTCGCCTTCCGGCCGACGCCGGCCCTGTCCGGCTACCGGGTGCCGGGGCTGCCCGGCCTGTACCTGGCCGGGGCCTCCACCCATCCCGGCGGCGGGGTCTCGGGCAACTCCGGGCGGACGGCGGCGCGGCTGGTGCTCGCCGACCGGAGCAGGCGTGCCCGCGGCCGGGCGGCGCTGGGTCGGGCGGTGGCCCGGGTGCGGAGGACGCGGTGACCCGCGCGGCCCTCCCCTGGACCCTGGCGGTGCTGCTGGTGCTCACCGCGATCGCCTATCCGCTCACCGCCGGCGGCGCCCGCGACGCGGTGAGCTGGACGATCGTGCTGCTCGGGGCGGCGCTGTCGGGAATCCACGCCGGGCTGAGCCGCGGCGCGCGCACCGGCGCGGTCGTGCTGCTGGCGGTCGCGGCCACCGCGGTCCTGTTCGAGGCCGTCGGCCTGGCCACCGGCTTCCCGTACGGCACCTACACCTACAGCGACGGCCTCGGCCCCACGCTGCTCGGCGTGCCGTTCCTCGTGCCGCTGGCCTGGCTGATGATGGCCTGGCCCAGCCGGCTGCTCGCCGAGCGGCTGACCCGGGAGGTCCGCCCGGAGCGCCGCCGCGCCGCCCGGGTGGTCACCGCCGCCGCCGTCTTCGCCGCCTGGGACGTCGTGCTCGATCCGCAGATGGTGCAGGCCGGCTACTGGACCTGGGCGCATCCCACCCCGTCCCTGCCGGGCATCGACACCGTGCCGCTGACCAACCTGGGCGGCTGGCTGCTGGCCGGGCTGGTGCTCATGGCCCAGCTCGACCTGCTGGTCCCCCCGACGGCCCCGGAGCGGCTCCGCACGGACGACGGCCCGCCGCTGCTGGTCCTGGCCTGGATGACCCTCGGCGGAGTGCTGGCGCACGCCGGCTGGCTCGGGCTGCCCGGCTCGGCCGCGTGGGGCGCCGTGCTGGCGGTGCCGGTGCTGGCCGCCCTCGGCCTGCAGCTCCGCCGGGCCGCGGCGCTGCGCCGGTGAGCGGCCGGCTGCTGCGGGCGCTGGCCGGCACGGCGGCGGTCGGCGCGGCGCACGCGGCGGTCAACGTCCGGCTGCTGCACCGCCCGCCCGCGGACCCGCCCCCGGTCCGCCGTCCGGTCACGGTCGTGCTGCCGGTGCGCGACGAGGAGAGCCAGGTCGGCGGCTGCCTGGCCGCGGTGCTCGCGCAGCGCGGCGTCCCCGACCTGCGGGTGGTGGTCGTCGACGACGGCTCCACCGACGGCACCGCGGCGGTGGTCCGGGCCGTGCGCGACCCGCGGGTGCGGCTGGTTCCAGCCCCTCCTCCGCCGCCGGGCTGGCTGGGCAAGCCGCACGCCTGCGCCACGGGGGTGGCGGCGGGCGGGGGCCCGGACGACGGCGTGCTGGTGTTCGTCGACGCCGACGTGCGCCTGGCGCCCTCCGCGATCGCGGCGGCCGTGGCGGTGCTCGACGCGCACGGCCTGGACCTCGTCTCCCCCTGGCCGCGGCCGCTGGCCGGAGGCCTCGTCGAGCGCCTGGTCCAGCCGCTGTCGCCGTGGCTGTGGGCCACGATGCTGCCGCTGCGGCTGGCCGAGCGCTCCCCGCGGCCGTCGCTGGCGGCGGCCAACGGGCAGTTCCTCGTGCTCACCGGCCGCGGGTACGCCCGCGCCGGTGGGCACGCGGCGGTCCGGGACGAGGTCCTGGAGGACGTCGCGCTGGTGCGGGCGCTCAAGCGGGCCGGCGGGCGGGGCGTGCCGATACACGGCGCCGACCTGGCCGCGTGCCGGATGTACGACGGCTGGCCCGCGCTGCGGGAGGGCTACGCGAAGTCGCTGTGGGCTTCGGTCGGCGGCTCCCCGGCCGCGGCGCTGGCGGCGGCGGCCGCCCTGACCGCCGTCTGGGTGCTCCCGGCGGTGGCCGCGCTGTGCGGCTCCCGGGCCGGGCTGGCCGGCTACGCGGCCGGGGTGGCGGGTCGGGCGGTGAGCGCGCGGGCGACCGGCAGTCGGGTGTGGCCCGACGCCCTGGCCCATCCGCTCGCGCTGCTGGTGTTCGACTGGTTGGTGGTCCGCTCGGTGATCGGGCGGCGGAGGGGGACGCTGACCTGGCGTGGCCGCCCGGTGGCCGGGCCGCGGGCGCCTCGGGAGACGATGGCCCGGTGACCAGCCCCGATCCCCGCCCCCGCGTGCAGTTCGACCCGGCCACGATGGACAGCGGCGCCTTCTACCGGGTGCTCAACTCGATCGTGGTGCCGCGGCCGATCGCGTGGGTGTGCAGCCGCTCGGCCCAGGGCGTGATCAACCTGGCGCCGCACTCCTTCTACACCGTGGCCTGCGTCGACCCGCCGGTCGTGCAGTTCACCTCGGTGGGCCGCAAGGACTCGCTGCGCAACGTCGAGGCCACCGGGGAGTTCACGGTCAGCCTGACGCCGGAGGCGCTGTTCGAGCAGATCAACGCGACGGGCACGGACTTCCCGCCGGGGGTCAGCGAGGCCGCCGAGTGCGGCGTGCGGCTGGAGCCCAGCGACCTGGTGGGGGTGCCGCGGGTCGCCGAGTCGCCGGTCGCCGTGGAGTGCACGCTGCACGCCACGCTGCGGCTGGGCGACAGCACCGTCGTGTTCGGGCGGGTGCAGACGATCAGCGTGTGGGCGAGCGCGGTGCGCGACGGGCGGCCGCGGATCGAGGAGCTGCGGCCGCTGGCGCGGCTGGGCGGCAACGAGTGGGCGACCATCGGGCAGGTGAAGGAGATCCGGCGGATCTCCTACCGCCGGTGGGCGGAGGACCCCTCCATCGGGGAGCAACTGCGCGAGGACTGAGCCGGCTCAGCCCGGCAGGTGCGGGGCCACCTCGTCGGCGGCGTCCTCCCCGAAGGCGGCGGCGAAGCGCTCGAGGAAGGACTCCTTCACCAGCTGGTACTCCTGCGTGCCGACGACCTCCACCGCCTCGGTCGCCACCGCCGAGCCGAGCTGGGTGGCCCGCTCGAGGCTCAGCCCCCACATCCGCCCGGCGATGAAGCCGGCCCGCAACGCGTCCCCGCCGCCGGTCGGCTCGACCGGCTTGGTCTCGGGGACGGCGATCACCGAGATCGGCTCGGCGCCGGCCTGGCGGACCAGCACGCCCTCGGCCGCCCGGGTGGTGACCCAGCAGCCCACCCGGGCGAGCACCTCCTCGGCGTTCCAGCCGGTCTTCTGCATCAGCAGCGCGGCCTCGTACTCGTTGGTGAACAGCAGCTCGGCGCCGTCGACCAGCGAGCGGATCATCGCGCCGTCGGCCCAGGCCAGCTGCTGGCTGGGGTCGGCGGCGAACGGGTAGCCGCGCTCGCGGCACTCCTCGGTGTGCCGGACCATCGCCGTCGGGTCGTTGGGGCCGACGACGACGAGGTCGAGCTCCCCGACGCGAGCGGCGACCGGCGCCAGCTCGATCTGCGAGGCCTCCTGCATCGCGCCCGAGTAGAAGGAGGCGATCTGGTTGTTGACCGCGTCGGTGGTGCACACGAAGCGGGCGGTGTGCCGGAACTCCGACCAGTGCACGCTGTGGGTGTCCACGCCGTGCCGGCTCAGCCAGGCCTCGTAGTCGGCGAAGTCGCTGCCCACGGCGCCGACCAGGACCGGCGACAGCCCGAGCAGGCCCAGCCCGTAGGCCATGTTCGCGCCGGCGCCACCGCGGTGCTGCACCAGGTCGTCGACGAGGAAGGACAGCGAGACGTTCTCCAGCTGGCCCTCGACGAACTGCTCGGTGAACTTGCCCGGGAACGTCATCAAGTGGTCGGTGGCGATGGAACCGGTGACGGCGACGGGCACGGAGCACTCCTCGGGGGGACGGATCGGCGGAACGGGCCGCGCGAGGTCGGTCCGGGCTGCGGGGAACCACCTTAGGAGGCGCCGTCCGGCCCCGCCGTCCGGGCAGGGGGCCCGACCCCGGAGGTCAGTCGGCCAGCGCGCGGCGGACCGCCAGCCCCAGCTGGGCGACCCCGACGGCGCCGAGCAGCACACCGGCCGCGGTGCCCGCGGTGACGACCAGGCCGGGCACGGGCACCACGCCGGCCCCGCCGAGGGTGAGGCCGGTCAGGATCACGCGGGTGGGGCGCTCCCACACCGACAGCGCCCCCGTCTCGTCGACGCCGGCCTGGCCGGCGCGCGCCCGCAGGTAGTCGGGCAGCCAGCACAGCGCCCCGAAGGCCGCGGCGAGCCAGCCGGGCGCGCCCGCTGCCCACAGCGCGGCGGCGTAGGCGGCCTCGGTCAGCCGGTCGGCCATCGAGTCCAGCACGTAGCCCCGCCGGGAGGCTCGGCCGGTGGCGATGGCCAGCGCGCCGTCGAGCGAGTCGAGCAGGCCGGAGCACCCGACGAGGACCCCGGCGAGGACCAGCCACGGCCCGCCGAGCACGGCCGGCACCACGGCGGCCGCGGCCACGAGCAGGCCGACCGCGGTCGCCGCCAGCGGGGGCAGGCCGGCCAGCGGGCGGGCCAGCGCGTAGGCGGCCGAGAGCCAGCCGCGGACCAGCCGGTGGGCGGCCGGATCGGTGCCGCCGTGCCAGGAGGACCACGCGGCGAGGTACTCATCGCGGGTCAGCACGGCGCCCCTTCCACGAGCGCAGTCCACCAGTCCCGGCGGACGCAGGCACAGTAGGGGCGTGTTCGCCGCGCTCTCCCCCGCCCGGCGCCGCCTGGTCGTGGCGGTGCTGGCGCTCGCCGTCGTCGCCGTCCTGGTCGCCGCCGCGGCCCTGCTGTTGGACCGGTCGACGGACGTCGCGGCCGGGCCGGTCCCCCAGGAGCGGCTCGGCCCGGTGCTGCTGGTGCCCGGCTACGGCGGGTCCACCGCGTCGCTGCAGCCCCTCGCCGACCGGATCGCCGCCGAGGGGCGGGACGTCACCGTGGTGCCCCTGCCGGGGAACGGGACCGGGGACCTCGGCGCGGCCGCCGACGCGCTGGCCGAGGCCGGGGAGGTCGCGCTGGAGCGGACCGACGCCGACAGCGTCGACGTCGTCGGGTTCTCCGCCGGCGGGGTGGTGGCCCGGCTGTGGGTCGCCGACGGCGGGGCCGACGTCGTCCGCCGCGTCGTGACCCTCGGCTCCCCGCACCACGGCACGACCCTGGCCGACCTGGCCGGCTCGGTGGCCCCGGACCAGTGCCCCGAGGGCTGCCGGCAGCTCACCCCGGGCAGCGAGCTGCTGGCCCGGCTCAACGCCGACGACGAGACGCCGGAGGGGCCGACCTACGTCTCCATCTGGACCACGCAGGACGAGACGGTGACCCCGCCGGAGTCGGCCCGCCTGGAGGGGGCGGTGAACCTGACCGTGCAGTCGGTCTGCGCGGACGCGCGGGTCGGCCACGGCGACCTGCCCCGCCACCCGCTGGTGCAGGCGATGGTGCTGGCGGAGCTGGCGGCGGGCGAGCCGGTCGAGCTCGGCCCGGCCGACTGTGCCGTGCTGAGTGCCGCCGGGCCCTAGCTGGTGACGTCCTTGGTGGTGAAGTTCGCCCACGCCGCGGTCAGCAGCACCCCGACGTAGACGCCCTGCAGCGCGATGCCGCGCAGGACGTCGCGCCAGAGGACCGGGTCGCGGAAGAGGTCGACGAAGGCCAGCCAGTAGCGCGTGGGCAGGTACGGGGCGATCGGCGAGGCGGCGTCGAGGGTGAACAGCAGCGAGGAGGCGACGAGCACCGCCAGGGCGCCCAGCGCCGCGGCCAGCGGCGAGTCGGTCAGCGTGGAGAAGAACAGCCCGAAGGCCGCGACGCCCAGCATGGACACGGTCACGTAGCCGATGGCCAGCACCGTGCGGCCGGAGAGCTCCTCGGCGCTCAGCGAGGTGCCCGACACCGACGTCCCGGCTACCGGCTGGGCGTCGAACAGCGTCGTCCCGACGACGTAGCCGACCCCCGCCACCACCAGCACGGTGACCAGGACGAAGGCGATGACCGCCACGAGCTTGGCCACCAGCAGCCGGGTGCGGCCGGCCGGGCGGGCCAGCAGGTAGCGCAGCGTCCCGGCCTGGGCCTCCCCCGCGACGGCGTCCCCCGCCACGACCGCCACGGCGATCGGCAGGAACAGCGGCAGCACGATGGCGAGGGCGGCCAGCGGGAAGAGCGAGCCGTTGGCGAGGACGGCGGACAGGAACGGCGGGCCCTCCCCGGGCCGGGGCGCGAGGTCGGTGAGCTGCAGCAGGACGGCGACCAGCACGGGCAGCGCGTTGAGCACCGCGATCGTCACCCAGGTGCGCGGCCGGCGGAACATCTTGCGCAGCTCGACGGCGATCACGCCGGGCCCCCCACACGGTCGGGGGTGCTGCCCGCCGCGGCCAGGACCACCTGCTCGAGGCTCGGCCGCTCCAGCGCCAGGCCGGTCACCGGCACCCCGGCGCCGACCAGCCGGGCGTTGACCTCGGCCGGGTCGTCCCCGCGCACGACGACGCGGGTGCCGTCGACCGCGAGCACCCGCCCGTCCAGCGCGGCCCGCACCCGGTCGGGCGCCGGGGTGTGCACGACAGTGGCCCCGGTGGGCGCGGTCAGCGTGGCCAGGGAGTCCTGCAGCACCAGCCGCCCGCGGTCGAGCACGCCGACCCGGGTGCACAGCTGCTCCACCTCGGCGAGCAGGTGGCTGGAGAGGAACACCGTCGTCCCGCCCCGGTGCAGCGCCAGGAGCAGCTCGCGGACCTCGTGGATGCCCTGCGGGTCCAGGCCGTTGGTGGGCTCGTCGAGGACGAGCAGCTCCGGCTGGCGCAGGAGCGCGCCGGCAAGCCCCAGCCGCTGCCGCATGCCCAGCGAGTAGCCCTTCACCGGCCGGCGGCCGACCCCGCCCAGCCCCACCTGCTCGAGGACGTCGTCGATGCGCCGCCGCCGGGTCCGGCGCGACCCCCCGGGGCCCGCGGCGTCCAGCAGCGCGAGGTTGGCCCGACCCGAGAGGTGCCCGTGGTGCGCCGGGCCCTCGATCAGCGCGCCGACGCGCGGCAGCACCCGGCGGGCCGCCCGCGGCATCCGCCCGCCCAGCAGCTCCACCTCCCCGCGGGTCGGCAGGACCAGGCCCAGCAGCATGCGCACCGTCGTGGTCTTGCCCGAGCCGTTGGCGCCGAGGAAGCCGTAGACGTCGCCGGCGCGCACGTCCAGGTCGATGCCGTCGACCGCGGTGACCCGGCCGAAGCGCTTGGCCAGTCCGCGGGTGGCGATCACCGTCGTCATCGGGGCCCCACCCCGGGCAGCGCGCGGGCGGCCTCGGCCAGCGCGTCGAGGGTCACCGTGCCGGTCAGCACGTAGGCACCGCTGCGCGGCCGCTCCACGAGCATGACGCCGAGGGGGCCCGCGGCCACCCGGACGCCGTACCGGTCGATCTCGGCGTCCGGGCTGGACCGCAGCGCGCGCTGCATGCCGCCGGCCAGCCGCTGCGGAACCGGCGCGACGGCCAGGAGCGTGACGCCGCTGCCGTACACGCCGACCGCCTCGGGAACCCCCTCCAGCGACCGGCGGGGCAGGCCGGCGAGCTCCGGCGGGAGCGGCACGGGGGCCGACCGCCGCTCGGCCTCGCGCAGGATCTCGTCGGGGTCCTGCGCGGGCAGCACGACCGCGCCCGGCGGGGGCTCGAACCCGACGACCGCGGCCGGCGGGGTGGTCAGGTCCAGGTCGAGGAACCGGGTGTCCAGAGCCGGCACGTCGTCCCCCTCGGCGAAGACCTCGACCTGCAGGGGCAGGCCGGTCGCCCGGTCCACCCAGACGTCGACCCGGCGCACCGACGACGCGGCGGCCGCGGGCACCAGCCGCAGCCCCAGCGCGTCCCGGCCGGCCACGCGGCGCGCGCCGATCCGCGACAGCTCCTCGTCGGCGGCCTCCGACAGCAGCCGGCGGCCGAGCGAGGACGGCAGCAGGTCCGGCGGGGCGGGCAGCGCGAGGGCCGCCGGCTCTCCCCGCCGGGCCTGGCCGGACTCGTACTCCCACGTCCAGGTCCCGCCGGGGTCGCGGTGCACGCCGGTCTCCCCCGCCGCGGTGAGGACGTCGACGCGGTGCTCCTCGGCGCCGCGCCACCAGACCCGCATCGTCGTCCGGTCGCTGAGCAGGTCGGCGACGTCGGTCAGCTGCTCGCCGACCGGCAGGCTCAGCCCACCCGCCGACACCGCGTAGCCGGAGAAGGCGACGCCGGCGCTGGCCAGCGCGGCGCGGCGCAGGTCGGGGGCCGGGACGTCGGCGTCGGAGGCGGGCAGCGCGCCGACCAGCGACGGCAGCGCGCCCAGGAGGCCGACCAGTGCCGCGAGCACCGCCCAGCGCCGCATCGCCCCGTGCCCGCGTGCGGCCATGCCTCCAACGTACGTGCGGCCCCGGCCCCCGCCGCGGGCTCAGCGCAGCAGCTTGTTCACCGCCTCGGCGCCGAGACCGTTCTTCTCGTAGTGCTCACGGGCCAGTTCGAGGTAGTCGTAGGCGTCGAAGGTGCCGTTGGGCTCGCCGTTCTCGTCCAGCCAGATCAGCGGCCCGGTCACGTTGAAGTGCACCATCATCGGTTCCTCGGACTCGTGTGCGACCAGGGTGTGCGCCTCGCCTGGCGCCTCGTAGACGAAGCTGCCCCTGGTGGCGACCCAGTCGTGCTCCAGGTAGCTCCACCGGCCCGAGAGCGTGTAGCCGAAGACCTGGTGCGGGTGGTAGTGCCGGTTGACCAGGCCGGCGGCCTTGGCCATCAGCACGTCGCACCAGCGGTTCTGGGTCAGGGAGATCCACAGCGGCCGGGTGAAGACCGTCTCCGACAGCGGCACGAAGTACCGGTCGTCCTGGGCCAGCGTGTCGCCGAGGTACAGCTCGGGAGCGGCGTCCTTGCGGAAGACGTTCTTGAGGGGGGTGAGCCCGCGCCAGAACTCGGTGCCGGTGCCGACGTCCGGGGTGACCATGGTGTCCTCCTTTGCTCGAGGGATCCGCGCAGGGCGACTGTCTCCCGGATGGGGCACGTCCGCCACGTGTCGCCGAGCGCCGCGCGGGGGGACAGGAGGACGGCGATGGGGACGACGGCGGAGTGCCGGGTCGTGCGGCCGGCCGAGGGCTACGAGGGCAGGCAGGGGGTCGGCTACGTCGGCGGCATCTCCGCCGAGACGGCGGGCGCGCGGGGCCTGTGCCTGCACACGATCGTGATCCCGCCGGGCGGCCGCGCGCAGGCCCACAAGCACGAGCACCACGAGTCGGCGATCTACGTGATCGAGGGCGAGGGCCAGATGTGGTGGGGCGAGCGGCTGGAGCACCACGAGGTGGTCTCGGCCGGCGACTTCGTCTACATCCCGGCCGGCGTTCCGCACCTGCCGGCCAACCGCAGCTGCACCCGGCCGGTCACCGCCCTGGTCGCGCGCACCGATCCGAACGAGCAGGAGAGCGTCGTCCTGCTGCCGGAGCTCGACGCCCTGGTCCCCGACCCGGCACCACCGTCGTGATCACCCCGGGCTGAGGGCTGTCTCCCGCCCGGGGAAGCAACCCTCGAGCCGCGTTGATCATGCGCGTCATGATCAACGCGGGGTTTGCGGGCCTGAAACGCGCCCCCGGACCCCCACAACCCGAGTTTGATCACGCTGATCGCGCGGGCGGCCGGCGATCCACCGGCGCATGAGCCGGCGGCCACCGGGGCACCGCAGCGCCATGGCAGCCTCCATCAGTGACGCGGTCGTCGTCGACGTGCTCCGCCGGGTCGACCGGCTCACCGCTCCGCTGGCGCGCCGGCTCGGCCGGCCGCCGGAGCTCCCCCCGGCCGAGCGCGACCTGTGGTGGGCCCACCGGGTCTCCCGCGTCGCCGCCGGGGCGAGCGCCGTGCCGCGCCTGGCCGGCAAGCTGGCCGACCTGCTGCCGCTGCAGAACACCGTCGGGGCGGCGGTGCAGTCGCTGGTGGTGGGCGGGGTGGCCGCCGAGCGCGGGATCAAGGATCCCGCCGAGCGGGTGTCCCTGCTGGCCCGCGTGCTGCTCGACCGCGACCTCCCGCCCGAGCGGGTCGAGCCCCTGCTGCAGCGGGAGAAGGGGACCTACCGGGAGGAGGCCTTCGGCGCGCGGGAGAGCCGCACGGGCGTGGCCGGGAACCTGCGCACGCTGTGGCGGGTGGCCCGGTTGCTCGGCCGGATCGACGAGACGCTCGATGCCCGCCCGAAGGGCAGGCTGCACCACCGCTTCCTGGCCAACCTGCCGCTGGTGGGGGTGCTCGGCGGCTACGCGGCCGAGCGGGAGGGCCTGCGCCGGGCCGCGGCGCGGACCGCCGCCCTGCTCGACGGCGCGGTCAGCCGGTAGGGGCCAGCGACGCCAGGTTGGCGTAGACCTCGCGGGTCGCCGTCGACCGGTTCATGGTGATGAAGTGGATGCCGGGCACGCCCTCGGCCAACAGCGTCCGGCACAGCTCGGTGGCCACCTCGACGCCGAACGCGCGCACCGCCGCCTTGTCCTCCGGCCGGTCGCCGTCGAGCGCGGCGAAGCGGTCGGCCAGGTCGGCCGGGAACGCCTGGCCCGACAGCTGCACGATCCGCGTGATCTGCTTGGCGTTGGTCACCGGCATGACCCCGGCGATGACCGGCACGTCGCAGCCGTGGGCGGCCACCCGGTCGCGCATCCGCAGGTAGTCCTCGGCGCGGAAGAACATCTGGGTGATCGCGAAGTCCGCGCCGGCCCGGCACTTGGCGACGAACATCTCGACGTCGGTCTCGAAGTCCGGCGACCGCGGGTGCTTCTCGGGGAAGGCCGCGACGCCGACGGAGAAGTCGCCCATCGAGCGGATCAGCTCCACCAGCTCGGCGGCGTAGCGCAGACCCCGGGGGTGGGGCACCCACTCGGCCTGCGGGTCGGCGCCGGGCGGGTCGCCGCGCAGGGCGAGCAGGTTGCGCACCCCCGCCGCCGCCAGCCGGCTCACCACGTGCCGCAGCTCGGCGACGCTGTGGTCGACGGCGGTCAGGTGGGCCAGCGGCGTCATCGTGGTCTCGGTGGCGATGCGCTCGGTGACCGAGACGGTGCCCTCGCGGGTCGAGCCGCCGGCGCCGTAGGTGACCGACACGAACGACGGCCGCAGCCGCTCCAGCTGGCGCAGCGCCGTCCACAGCTGGGCCTCGGCCTCGGGCGTCTTGGGTGGGAAGAACTCGAAGGACCACGTCGGCCGCGACGAGGCGAGCAGCTCGCGGACGGTGGCGGTCATGAGGGGGAAGGATACGTGCGGCCTCCGATCCGGATTTCTCCGCCGCGGCTGCATCCGTCCGGCCGGCCTCGGGCGAAGGGGCGGTGACAGCACGCCCACCTGCGGCAACGAGGAGGCCGGTTCCCTTGACGGTGCGTCGAAGCTCACTGCTGGTCGAGCCGGTCCCGGCCGGATCGGGCGATACTGGTCCGGTGACCGCCGGGACGCAGCACCACGGATTCCCGGCTCTCTCCCCCGCCGGCGGCCTCGCCGCCGCCGATCTCGAGCGGATCCGCTCCGCGGTCGGCGACGCGCTCACCGGCTTCCTCGCCGAGCAGCGGACCTCGCTGGCGGCGATGGACCCGAGCCTGATCCCCGTGGTCGACGAGGTGTGCGCGCTGGCCGACGGCGGCAAGCGGCTGCGCCCGGCCTTCGCCTACTGGGGCTGGCGCGGCGTGGCCGACGACGTCCCCGGCCCGGCCGAGGACGACGCCGCCGTGCTGCGGGCGGTGGCCGCGCTGGAGTTCGTGCACGCCAGCGCCCTGGTGCACGACGACGTGATGGACGGCGCCCTGACCCGCCGCGGCCGGCCGGCCACCCACGTCGGCTTCGCCGCCCGCCACGGCGACGGCCGGCTGGCCGGCGACGGCACCGCGTTCGGCGTCGGAGCGGCGATCCTCATCGGCGACCTCGCGCTGGTCTGGTCCGACGAACTGCTGCGCCGCTCGGGCATCACCGCCGCGGCACTGACCCGCGCCCGCGCGGTGTGGGACACCATGCGCACCGAGGTCACCGCCGGGCAGTACCTGGACCTGCTGCGCGCCGCCGGCGGCCTGCCCGGCGCGCAGGGCGCGCTCACCGTGGCCCGCTACAAGAGCGCCGGCTACACCGTGCAGCGGCCGCTGCAGCTCGGCGCCGCGATCGCCGGGGCCGGCGCCCGCGCCGCCGAGTTCTACACCGCCGTCGGGCTGCCGCTCGGCGAGGCGTTCCAGCTGCGCGACGACGTCCTCGGCGTGTTCGGCGACCCCGCGGTCACCGGCAAGTCGGCCGACGACGACCTGCGCGAGGGCAAGCAGACGCTGCTCATCGCCCTGGCCGAGGAGGCCGCCGATGACGCTGGGCGGCGTCTGCTGGCCGACAGCCTCGGCAACCCGGAGGCCGACGAGAAGCAGTTCGACGCCCTGCGCCGGCTGATCGAGACGACCGGCGCCCGCGCCCGCGTGGAGGAGCGGATCGCCGAACGCACCGCGCTCGCCCGGGCCGCCATCGCCGCGGCGCCCATCGCCGACGACGCACGGGCCGCGCTCGACGCGCTCGCCGTCGCCGCCACCTCCCGCACCGCCTGACGTGCGCACCGTTCCCGGCCGCACCGACCGGGTCGTCGTCGTCGGGGCCGGCCTCGCAGGCCTGTCGGCCGCGCTGCGGCTGCGCGGCACCGGTCGCGAGGTCACCGTGGTCGAGCGGGCGCCCGGGCCGGGCGGGCGCGCCGGGCGGGTGGAGCGCGCCGGCTACGCCCTCGACACCGGCCCGTCGGTGTTCACCGCCCCCGAGCTGGTCGCCGACACCCTGGCCGCGGTCGGCGAGAAGCTCGAGGACCGGCTGACCCTTGTGCCCCTGGAGACGACCTACCGGGCGCGGTTCGCCGACGGCTCGCACCTGGACGTGCACGCCGACCCCGACGCGTTCGC
>DATAAV010000087.1:0-2875 GCA_036259935.1 Geodermatophilus sp.
AACGGGTAGATCAGCGGCAGGTCGCCGATCGCGGCGTCCGGCCCGCAGGAGGCCGACATGCCGACCGTCTTGCCCGGCAGCCACTCCAGGTTGCCGTGCTTGCCCACGTGCACCAGCGCGTGCGCGCCGAAGACCGACCGCAGCCACCAGTAGGCGGCCAGGTAGTGGTGCGAGGGCGGCAGGTCGGGGTCGTGGTAGATCGCGATCGGGTTCTCCCCGAAGCCGCGCGGCGGCTGCACCATCACCACGACGTTGCCCGCCCGCAGCGCGGCGAAGACGATGTCGGGACGGGCGGGATCGGAGGCATCGACGAACAGCGAGCCGGGCGGCTCGCCCCAGTGCTGCACCATCGCCGCGCGCAGGTCGGCCGGCAGCGTGTCGAAGAACGCCCGGTACTCGGCGGCCGGGATGCGGACCGGGTTGCCGGACAGCTGCTCGGAGGTCAGCCAGTCGGCGTCCTGCCCGCCCGCGGCGATGAGCGCGTGCACCAGCGCGTCGCCGTCGAGGTCGGCGACGCCGGGGAGCGCGTCCGGCCCGTCGAAGGGCCCGATGTCGTAGCCGGCGCCGGCCATCGCGGCCAGCAGCCGCACGACGGAGGCGGGGGTGTCCAGGCCGACGGCGTTGCCGATCCGGGCGTGCTTGGTGGGGTAGGCGCTCAGCATCACGACCACCCGCCGCTCCGCCGGCGGCACCGACCGCAGCCGGGCATGAGCGACGGCGGTGCCGGCGACGCGGGCGGCGCGCTCCGGGTCGGGCACGTAGTGCGTGAGCCCGTCGGCGTCGGTCTCCTTGAACGAGAACGGCACGCTGATCAGCCGGCCGTCGAACTCGGGGATGGCGACCTGGTTGCCGACGTCGAGCGGGGAGAGGCCGTCGTCGTCGGCCAGCCACTCCGCCCGCGACCGGGTCAGGCACAGCCCCTGGATCACCGGCACGTCGAGCTCGGCCAGCGCGCCGACGTCCCAGGCGCCGTCGTCCCCGCCGGCCTGCGCGGTCGCCGGGCGGGAGCCGCCGGCGGCGAGCACGGTGACCACGAGGGCGTCGGCGGTGCGCAGGACGTCGAGCAGTCCGGGGTCGACGCTGCGCAGGCTGGAGGTGAACACCGGCAGCGCCTGCCCGCCGGCGTCCTCGATCGCCGAGCACAGCGCCTCGACGAACGCGGTGTTCCCGGCCAGGTGGTGCGCCCGGTAGTAGAGGACGGCGACCCGCGGGCCGCCCGCCGTCCGGGGGGCGCGCTCCAGGACGCCCCAGTCGGGGGCGACCGCCGGCGGCTCGAACCCCTCGCCGGTGAGCAGGACGGTGTCGGACAGGAAGCGGTGCAACTGGACGAGGTTGTCGGGCCCGCCCTGCGCCAGGTAGCCGTGCGCCTCGGTGGCGACCCCCATCGGGACGGTGGACAGCTCCATCAGCTCGGCGTCGGGCAGCTGCTCCCCGCCGAGGACGACGACCGGCGCCGGCCCGGCCCGCAGCGGCTCGAGCAGCGCCTCGAACTGCCGGCGGACGCCGAGAAGCCGGACGACGACCACGGCGGCGCCCTCGACCAGTGCGGTGATCCCGGCGTCGTCCAGGCGGGCGGGGTTGCCCAGTCGCCACCGCGCGCCGCTGGCGCGGGCCGACAGCAGGTCGGTGTCGCTGGTGGACAGCAGGGCGAAGACGGGCTGGTCGCTCACGGGCACCTCACTCGGGGTCCGCGCCCCGGGTCGTCGGGCACGGCAGCCGGAGTGTCTGGCTCGCCCGGGGGAGCTTCCAGCGGCGGGACCGCGCCGGGTTCCCGCCTGCACTGCCGTGGTCGGCGCTGACGCTACCGGCCACGGGCCGGCACTGTGCGCCGGAGGCGTGTTCCGGGCTCAGAACCCGCCGCGCACGCACATCACCGCGACTCGTCCCGGCGGGCCACCAGCTCGATCGCCGGGCTGTTGCGCTTGCGGGGCCGGACCTCGAGTTCGACGCCGGTGAAGCCGGCGGCCGCCGCCTCGGCACCCAGGTGCTCGGGCGTGGCGTCCAGGACGTGCCGGTGGACGCTGACCACCAGCCGGCCACCGGGGCGCAGCACGCGGGCGACCTCGGCGAAGCCGGCCGGGCGGTCCCAGAGCATCACGTTGTTGACGGAGACCACGGCGTCGACGGAGGCGTCGGGGCAGCCGGTGTCCTCTGCGGTGCCGGAGCGGACCTCCACCGTCCCGGCGGCGATCTCGCGGGCGCAGCGGCGGGCGGCGAGGTCCCGCATCAGCGGCGAGGGATCCAGGCCGAGCACGTGGCCGCCCGGGCCGACCGCGGCGGCGGCCTCGGCCAGGCCGACCCCCGGACCGTGACCGAGCACGAGTACCCGGTCACCGGCGCGCAGGGTGGTGCGGCGGACGGCCTGCCGCTCCTGGTCGGCGTTGCCGCGAGCCATCACCGCGCCGCCGAGGCGGCCGAGCAGACCGCGGGGAGTCCCGAAGGCGGCGTCGAGCAGTCGACTTCCGAGAGTCGTCACACCGCCTCCTCCGCGTCACTCCGCGCCGAGGGCTGTCAGTCCGCGCCGAGGGCTGTCAGTCCGCGCCCAGGGCTGTCAGTCCGCGCCCAGGGCGTCGGCCATCCGGTGGTGGACGACGGCGTCGGCGCCCCGGCTCTGCCGCTCGAGGGTGCGTGCGAGCGCACGGCGGGCCCACCCGT
Organism: Geodermatophilus sp.; assembly: GCA_036259935.1. Taxonomy (GTDB): domain Bacteria; phylum Actinomycetota; class Actinomycetes; order Mycobacteriales; family Geodermatophilaceae; genus Geodermatophilus. The sequence goes on from DATAAV010000087.1 coordinate 2,656, forward strand.
TGGCCGGGGCCAGCCGCACCAGCCGGGCGAGCGCCTCCTCGGCGCGCCCCAGCTGTGCCGAGCCGAAGTAGGAGCGCGCCAGCAGCTCCAGCGCCGCCTGGTTGGCCGGCTCGGCCTCCACCACCGGCTCGAGGATGCGCGCCGCCTCGGTGGGCTGGCCCATCGCAAGGAGCAGGTCCGCCCGCAGGTACTCCGAGTGCAGGTCGATCTCGAACGGCTG
>DATAAV010000088.1:0-1700 GCA_036259935.1 Geodermatophilus sp.
GCCGGAGGAGGTGGGCAACGCCATGGCCGCGCTGTGCCGGGCGGCCGGCGAGCTGGCCGAGGACGAGCTGTTCGTGCGCACCGCCGAGGTGTTCGGCTACCGCCGCCGGACGCCGTCGCTGACCCCGCTGCTGCAGGCCGCGCTGACCCGCGCGCTGGACGCCGGCCGGCTGGTGCGCTCGGAGTCCGGGGTGCTGACCGTCGGCTGACCCGCACCGGCCCCGCTGCAGGGTCCCGCCGTGGGCGTGCGACGTGCGTTCCGCTGCCCACGTCTCAGGGGCGGAATGGGGGACGTCCCGGATGTCCCGGGCACCGGGGTGCGTGCACCCTGGTGGGGCCGGACGGACACCGGGCGGCCGACTCACACCTCGCTCCCAGGCAGAGGACCTAGCCTCGGCCCCACCGCCGGCGATGGGAGGCCGCACGACCGTGGACGAGGCGCTCGACCCCGCCGGGGCGGTCGCCGACCTGGCCGGGACCCGCCAGATCGGCCTGCTCGAGCCCGGGGACCCGGACCGCATCGGTCCCTACGACCTGCTGTGCCGGCTGCCGCGCGGCGGCCAGGGCGCCGACGTCTTCGTCGGGTCGGCCGGGCCGGAGGGCGCGCTGGTCGTCATCAAGCGGCTGCCCGAGGGCGCGCCGGACCTGGCCCGCAAGCGGCTGGCCCGGGAGGTGGAGAACGCCGCCCGCGTGAAGAGCTCGCGGGTGGCCAGCATCGTCGACCAGGACCTCGAGGCCGAGGCGCCCTACTACGTGCAGCAGTACGTCTCCGGGACGCCGCTGGACGAGTTCATGGCGCACCGCTCCGGTGGGCTCAACGCCGAGGAGCTGCGCCGGATCGCCATCGGGCTGCTGCGCGCGCTGCGCGACGTGCACGCCGCCGGCGTCGTCCACCGGGACGTCAAGCCGGGCAACATCATCATCTCCGGGGACGACGTGTGGCTGGTCGACTTCGGCATCAGCCGCTACATCGGCCCGGAGCCGCCGTCGGGCACCGCGACCACGGGCATGGCGGCGCTGGGCACGAAGCTGTTCGCCAGCCCGGAGCAGCTGGCGGGGGCGGTGCTCACCGAGGCCAGCGACGTCTACAGCTGGGGCATGGTGATCGCCTACGCGGCCGGCGCGGTGCACCCGGTCGACCCCGACGACACGATGCCCGACTCCGACTACTACCTGGCGCTGCGGGCCGGGCGGCTGGACCTGACCGGGGTGCCGCCCAACCTGCTCGACAGCGTGGAGAAGGCGCTGCGGTTCAACCCCGAGCGCCGCCCGACCGTGGCCCAGCTGGCCCGCCAGGTGGAGCAGCGCACCCGCTGGCTCGGCGAGACCTCGCAGATCCCCGACCCGCGGACGACGATGCGCGACCTGCGCTCCCTCGGCGCGGTCACCGAGGCGGCGCGCTACGAGCTGGCCCGGCTGGAGCGGGCGGTCGCCGACACCTGGTCCGGCTTCGCCGTGGCCGCCGCGGCGATGGTGCTGCTGGGCGTCGTCGCCGGGCTGCTGCTCGCCGTCCTGTACCACGTCGTCTTCTGACACCGTGGCCGTCGCAGGCCCCGACCCCTCGAGGAGGAGCACCGTGTCCGGCTTGTACGAGCGCGCGCTGGCCCAGCAACGGCTCGACGCGCGCCGCCAGCGGTTCCGGGAGCGCCAGCGGGTGCTGTTGGCGATCCTGGCCGTCAGCACCGTCGTCTTCTTCGCGCT
>DATAAV010000089.1:0-1594 GCA_036259935.1 Geodermatophilus sp.
GTCTTCGACCCCGGCCCGCGCACCGCGACCGCCACCGCGGTCACCGACGTCAAGCTGGCCCGCATGCCGCAGTCGGTGCTGCGCCCGTGGATCGAGGCGCACCCCGAGGTCGGCGAGCGGCTGCTGCACGTGCTGGCCCGCCGGCTGCGCCGCACCAACGACTCGGTGGCCGACCTGATCTTCACCGACGTCCCCGGCCGGGTCGCCAAGGCGCTGCTGCAGATGGCCGACCGGTTCGGCAGCCGCGAGGGCGAGGGTCTGCGCGTCAAGCACGACCTGACGCAGGAGGAGCTGGCCCAGCTGGTCGGCGCCTCCCGCGAGACCGTGAACAAGGCGCTGGCCGACTTCGTGCACCGCGGCTGGATCCAGCTGCAGGGCAAGTCGGTCGTCGTCCTCGACGAGGAGCGCCTGCGCCGCCGCGCGCGATGACACCGTCGGCCTACCGGCCCACACCGCGGCCACGTGCCGTCCCCGACCGGCGTCGAGCCGCTGCGTCGCGCCTGCACGGACCCCTCCGGGGCCCACTCGGCACGACCGGCCGTGGTCGTCCGCCGATCGAACGCCAGAGGCCCAGGACCTGACCGGTTCTGGACCCCTGGCGTTCGTTGCTTCACGAAGGAAGTGGCACCACGAGCCTGATGCGGGTGCCGTCGGGGAGCACCGCCCAGCGGCCGTCGGGTTCGTCGTCGAAGGACGGGCAGATGGGGTGCAGCGGCTCCGGCGGCGACCCGGCCAGGGCGGCGGCCACGTCGGCGAAGGGCTCGAGCTGCCCGAGGGTGTGGATCGTCGGGGGCAGCATCGGCCGGGTGCCGGTGCTCATCTCGGCCAGCGCCGCGGACGGCGTCAGCCAGGTCACCTCGTCGGCCTCACCGGTGACGTGCCGGGCCTCCTGGCCGACCGGCAGCGCCGCGGCGAAGAACTTGGTGTCGTAGCGCCGCGGCTCGGCCGGCGGGGTGATCCAGTGCGCGAACGGCCGCAGCAGGTCCGACCGCAGCACCAGCCCGCGGGCGGCGAGCAGCTCGGCCAGCGACAGCTCCCTGGCCAGCAGGGCCTGGCGCTGCACCTCCCACTCCTCGCCCGACACGTCCGGGACGACGTCCCCGTCGGCCGCGCCCGCGAGCAGGACGCCGGCCTCCTCGAACGTCTCGCGGACCGCCGCGCAGACCAGCTCGCGCGCGGTCCGCTCGTCGCAGCCGAAGGCGTGCGCCCACTCGGCGGGCGACGGCCCGGCCCACCCGGTCTCGACGTCGCCGTCCCGCGGGTCGACGCCGCCGCCCGGGTAGGCGGTCATCCCGCCGGCGAAGGGCATGCCGCGGGTGCGCCGAAGCAGGCGGCGACCGTGCTGCTGTTGCGGGACGGCACCCCGGGCCTGGAGGTCTACCTGCTCCGGCGCACCCGGGGCATGCCCTTCGCCGGGGGGATGACCGCCTACCCGGGCGGCGGGGTCGACCCTCGGGACGGCGACGTCGAGACCGCGTGGGCCGGCCCCTCACCCGCCGAGTGGGCGCACGCCTTCGGCTGCGACGAGCGGACCGCGCGGGAGCTGGTCTGCGCGGCGGTCCGCGAGACGTTCGAGGAGGCCGGCGTCCTGCTC
>DATAAV010000090.1:0-16805 GCA_036259935.1 Geodermatophilus sp.
GCGGCGTCGACGCCGTGCGGGAGAGGACCGCCACCGTGTCCCCCCGCTCAGCGTCCCTCCGGGAGTCCGTCGTGGTCGACCGTCGTCGTGCGTCTCTCTCCGCCCTGTCCGGCCTCGGCCGCCGTCCGCGGCCGGGGCTGACCCTCGCGCCTCCCGTCCCGCAGTCCGGGGACGGAGCTCCGCCGCCGCGCCGGGCGCGGGTCGTGGACAACGCCGTCTACTCCGAGGGACGCCGGATCGCCACGCCGGAGTCGGCGGCGGAGAGCCACGACTGGCTGGTGGAGGACCCCGAGCGCCTGGTGTGGCTGGGGCTCTACCGCCCCGAGCCGGGGGTCCTCGGCGAGCTGGCCGAGCTGTTCGACCTGCCCGACCTCGCCGTCGAGGACGCGATCAAGGCCCACCAGCGGCCCAAGTTCGAGCGGTACGGCGCCACGCTGTTCGTCGTCCTCAAGGCCGCCCGCTACCTGGACGCGACGGAGGAGGTGGAGTTCGGCGAGCTGCACCTGTTCCTCGGCGCCAACTTCGCCATCACGGTGCGGCACAGCGAGTCGCCGGACCTCTCGCGGGTGCGCCGGCGGCTGGAGAGCGAGCCGGACCTGCTGGCCAAGGGCAGCGAGGCGGTGCTGTACGCGATCCTCGACGCGGTCGTCGACGGGTACTCGCCCGTGCTCGCCGGGCTGGCCAACGACATCGACGAGATCGAGACCGAGGTCTTCCGCGGCGATCCCGGGGTCAGCCGGCGCATCTACGAGCTCTCCCAGGAGGTGCTCGAGTTCCAGCGCGCCGCGCAGCCGCTGACCGGGATCCTCGCCGCCATCACCGCCGGATTCGACAAGTACGGCGTCGACGAGGACCTGCGCAGCTACCTGCGCGACGTGGCCGACCACGTGACGTCGGTGAACGAGCGGGTCGAGGGCTTCCGGGTCCAGCTGCGCGACATCCTCACGGTCAACGCCACGCTGGTGGCACAGCGGCAGAACGAGGAGATCCGGGAGCTGACCGAGGCCAGCATCGCCCAGGGTGAGGAGGTCAAGAAGATCTCCGCCTGGGCGGCCATCCTGTTCGCACCGACGCTGGTCGGCACGGTGTACGGGATGAACTTCGAGGTGATGCCCGAGCTCGGCTGGACCTTCGGCTACCCGTTCGCGGTGCTGCTCATGGCCGGGGTGAGCCTGACGCTCTACGTGGTCTTCAAGCGGCGCGACTGGATCTGAGCGTCACCGGGGAACATCCGCAGGCCCGGTCCCGTTACTCTGGACGCACAACTACACAGGGGGTGAACGGTCTCGACTTCGGTCGGATGGCCAGGGGAAGCGAGCCGAGGAAGGCGACGATGAGCTCGTTAACCACGCGTCGCAACCAACACAAGCGCCGACTCCAGTCAGCGCGCGTACGCCCTCGCTGCCTGATAGCAGCGTAGGCGTCGCTGTCAGCCCGGGTTCGTCATCGGCCCGGATCCTGGCATCAGCTAGATGACTCACCGTGCGTGCCGGTCGCGGGCGCGTACGGGACACCACACAGCGACTGGGCCCGTCACACCGACTCGTCCGCGTGATCGGTGGGGCCGAGCAGAGGCGCAGCGGACTGCGCTCGGAGAAGCCCTGGGCATGCGTCGAAGGACGCGGGTTCGATTCCCGCCACCTCCACAACCAACGGGTCTTCGCAGATCATGCGAGGACTCTTCGCAGAATGACGAACCGCCCCGGACCGTGAGGTCCGGGGCGTTTCGTCGTCATGCGTGGTGTCACCCGGCCTGGGCGACGTGCTGCCGGCGCTCGCTCGACCCCGTCCGCGCCGACTGACACAGCGTGGGCCGGCACGTGTGGCACCTCCTGGGTCCTACTCCCAGGGCCACTCCTCCTGCGGCCGGAGCACCGCCTGCATGAAGGCCCCTGCGGTGAGCAGGTCGGTGACGAGGGGGCCGAGGCCGTCGTCCGTGGTCAGGTCGACGTGCCGGAAGGACCGGACGGTCATCACCTCCGCCTGCGGGAAGGCCGCGTGGAGCCGTAGCAGTTCCGCGAACGGCACGGCCGGATCGTCGAGGGCGTGCACAGCCAGCACGTCGGCCTCGATCCGGTCGGCGACGGCGGCCGGGGAAAAGGTCTCCACGAGAGCGTCCCCTGGCGGCGGGAGGCGTCGGGCGAGGTCGGCCACCAGCGCAGGGTCGTCGGTGGTCACCATCCGATAGACGCGGCGCGCGGCGTCGGAGAGACCACGTGGGTCCTCCTGCTCGAGTGCGCGGCGCAGCGGTTCCCGGTCCTCCTCGGGCACCAGCTTCGTCGCGGCGTCCTGGAGCACCGTGCGGACGATGGACTCGTCGGCGGCGTGCCACGGGTAGACCTTGCCGTTCACCACGGACACCCCGGTCGCCGCCGCCTGGAGCACCCCGACCAGGTCGGCGTAGGCGCCGAACGTCGCAACCAGGTCGATGCAACCGGCCACCCGTTCGTCGGCGGCCGCGACCAGGGCGAGGGACCCACCGTAGGAGAACCCGAAGAGCACGAGCCCGCCACCTCTCGGGCAGAGCTCCGCGGCCACCTCCACCACCCGACCGACGTCGACGACGTCGATCTCCTCCTCGTAGAGGCTCAGCTCGGGGACCACCACCTCCCGCCCCGCGGCGGCCAGCGAGGAGGCGAGGGACACGACGCGCTGGTCGTCCCGGCCGGCGGGCGTCGCACCGGGCACCAGGAGGATCGGCGGCACGTCGGCATTGGGGGAGTAGCGGTCGACGACGACGCCTCCCATCTCCTGCTCGCTGCGCTCCACCGACGGCGCCCACGGCCGGGGAAGCGGACCGTCGAACGCGCCGTCCAGCACGAACACGGACTTCGCGGTCGCACGCACGGCCGGGTGCAGCACGAACCCCACGACGGCGAGCACGGCCACGGCCAGCCCCACCGCCAGTGCGGCTCGGAGTGCCGGAGCGCGCCGCATTCCACGATCATCCCGGGATTCCCGGCCGTGGACCGAACGGCAGCGCGCGACATCCCCGCCGGAGGCGATCGGCTGGGCGAAGGACGACGACGTGCGGACGGAGAGGGTGGTCGGCCGTGTCCGCCCGCCAGCAGGTGGGGTCCGTGAGCGCCGAGACCGTCGCCGCAGGGGTCTTTCCCCGAGAACGCGGAGCGACGGCGCCCATGCTTCGCGGGCGTCCGGTCAGCCCTTGAGGCGCTTCATGGTCTGGTGGGAGACGGCGCGGGAGACGGCCGGCAGGCCGATGAGCTTGGACATCTGGAACGCCTCGAACGCCTCGGCGTCGGCGACCGCCACCTGCACGAAGTAGTCGGGCTTGCCGAACAGTCTCCGCACGGAGATCACCTCGTCGAAGGCGACGACGGCCGCCTCGAACTCCTCGACGGTGCGCCGGTCGTTGGCCGCGATGTCGAAGGCGACGATCACCTCGAAGGCCCGTCCGGCGGCGCGCGGATCGATCACCGCTCGGTAGCCGGCGATGACTCCCTCGGCCTCGAGCCGCTTGACCCGGCGCAGGCACGGCGGCGGGGTGAGGCCGACCCGGGACGCCAGCTCGACGTTGCTCAGCCGCCCGTCCCGCTCCAGATGGAACAAGATGTCGCGATCGACGCGGTCCAGGCGGGGAGTATTGCGCTTCCAGACACCGTAGCGACACAACTAGCAATCGGGTGAGCCGCCAGTTGTCCTAACGTTCCAGACGTGCCCGCCACGTCCTGCCCATCGCCGTCCCTCCAGGCCCCGCGGACCTCCGCGCGCCGGCGTTCGGACGTGTGCGCCACCGTCCGGCTGGCCGCACCGGTGGCTCTCGGCATGATCCCGCTCGGCATCGCCTTCGGGCTGCTGGTGCTGAACGCCGGCCTGGCGTGGTGGTGGGCGACAGTCTTCAGCTTCGTCATCTACGCCGGGTCGCTGGAGTTCCTGCTCGTCGCGATGGTCGCCACCGTGGTGCCGCTGGCGCAGGTCGCGCTCACCACACTGGTGGTCAACTCCCGGCACGTGGTCTACGCGCTGTCCTTCCCGTTGCACCGGGTGAAGGGCATCGCGGGCAGGACCTACAGCAGCTTCGCGCTGACCGACGAGGCCCATCGACGCCTACCGGGCACAGCCGGACCTGCGCACCGCGCTGCTCGCACTGGCCTGCGCCCTGGCCGCAATGCTCGTGGTGCCCGGGCAGATGCTCCTGGCCGCGTACGCCGCCTTCACGCTGCTGCTCTTGCTCCGGTGCGGCCTCGGCCGACGGACCCAGCACGACAAGGTCAGCCACGGCGACGACGTGGAGGCCGTCCGTGCCTGAGCCCGGCTACGTCGCCGCGGTCGTCGGCGTTGCCGCCGCGCTGACCTGGGGTCTGCGGGCCGCGCCGTTCGCCGTGCTCGCGCCGATGCGCAACAGCCTGGCGGTGCGCTACCTGAGCCGGCACATGCCACTCGGCGTGATGCTGATCCTCGCCGTCTACACGCTGCGCGATGCCCCGACGGACACGGCGCTTGCCGCGCTGCCGTTCGCCGCCGCCGTCGCGGTCACCGTCGGTCTGCACGTGTGGCGCCGCAACGCCCTGCTCAGCATCCTCGTCGGCACCGCCGTACACGTCACGCTCGCCACGGTGCTCGCCGGCGGCTGACCACGCACCACCGTCTGGTCCGGGAGAAAACGCAGATGCACGACCGCACGCCGCAGACCGTCGCGGAGGACTCCGTCCGCGAGTTCCTGGCCGAGGACACCGCAGCCCGCGCGCTCGGCATCACCGTGAGCTCCGTGGCGCCCGGCGCGGTCACCGCGCACATGACCATCCGTCCCGAGATGCTCAACGGCCACGGCAGCGCGCACGGCGCCGCCCTGTTCGCGGTCGCCGACATCGCCTTCGCGATGGCCTGCAACTCGCACGGCTACCCGGCCGTCGGTCGCTCGTGCACCATCGAGTACCTCGCTCCCGCGTTCGTCGGCGAGGCCGTCACCGCCACCGCCGTCGAGCGCGCCGTCGTCGGGCGGGACGGCATCTACGACGTGGCCGTCACGCGCGACGCGGACGCCCGACTGCTCGCCGAACTGCGCGGGCACAGCCGCCGACTGAAGGCCCCACCCACCGCCTTCTAGTCGGCATCACCTCGAGGTGGGACGTTCTCATCGAAGTCGCTCAGCACCCGCTCGAAGGGTTCGGGCTCCACGGAGACTCCGCCGGAGAACGGGTAGTTGATCACCAGGGCGACGAACAGGAGCACCCCGATCAGCGCTGCCAGGCTCCCCACCATCAACGCGTGGAGCACGGCGCGTTCGAGACCGAACAGCAGCGCGAAGCCGACCGTCACGAGGCCACCGACGACCAATGCGACCCACAGGACGCCGGGAATGCCGCGATCGACGAAGTCGAGCCGCTGACTGCGAAGGCTCACCAGTTGGCTCAGCCGCTCCACCTCTGCGCCCACGAATTCCTGTTGAGCGGGGGTCGTCACCGGAGCGTCGGAGAGCTCGCGCGCCATCTCGTCGAAGATTTCGCCCACCCGCGGATCGCCTGGTCGGCCCTCCGCCATTGCCGGCCATTCGTCCGTCATGACGTCCGTCGCATACCGCCGGACGAGATCATGCAGGTCGGACTGCGTATCCGGGGGCAGCGCGATGCTGTCCCGGTGGATGCTCCGCAGAGCGCTCGCCTCCTGGCCGACGACGTGCTCGGCTTCGTCGAAGTTCTCCCAGGCGACGATCACCACGAAGCCGAGAAGGACGGCGTAGATGACCCCGACGACCGCGATGATGAAACCGACCACGTCGTTGTGCTCGCCCTGTGCCAGGGCGGGCCATCGACGCCGGATGCCCCACTGGACGAGCAGGACGATCGCCGGGACGACGATCACCAGCAGCGTGCCGACGAGCCACGTCGGGAGAGCCAGGAAGGTGCGGGCCATGGTGCCCTCCGGCGTCGGTGGTCCAGGGCGGGCGAACGTTCGGCGGTCGGCGTCGCGAGCAGGGTGGCACTCGTGGGGGCCATCCTGCGAGCGAGAAGGACGCGGCCCCACCTGCTACCGGACCGGACGGTCCGGAGCGTTCATCGACCCCGTACTGCGCGTAGCCACCGCCTGCCGGCGGCGAGGAACAGCAGCCTGCGCCTGGTGCGACGGCGAGCCCGGCTCCGCGGTGTAGTGGGCTGCAGACAGAACGGCGAGGGACGCCTCCCGATGAGGAGACGCCCCTCGCCGTCGTCCGGTGTACCCGGAGGCTCAGCCGAGGCCGAGGTACACGAACAGGAACCACACGCCGAGCGGGACGACCGCGATCATCCCGATCGCCCAGAGCAGCAGGGCGCGGAAGAACAGTCGCTCGTCCTTGGGCTGCGCGCTGGCCATCAGCAGGGCCCCGCTCGTGGACATGGGGCTGGTGTCCACGACCGACGAGCTGATGCTCACGGCGGTCACGACACCGATCGGGGTGAGCAGCGGGTCGCCGGCGATGGGGACGACGAGCGGGCTGATGACGCCCAGCGTGCCCGTGGTCGAGGCGAACGCCGAGACGATGCCGACGACGTAGCTGACGACCAGGGCGGCCACGGAGCTGCTGCCCAGGCCCTCGATGCCGGTCTGCAGGTCCTCGAGGGCGCCCATGGCCTCGAGCACCCCGACGTAGGTCACGATGCCGGTCACCAGCAGGATCGCCGACCACGGCATGGACTCGACGGCCGGCTTCTGCACCGACGGCTGCACGACGATCAGCGCGAGGGCGATCACCAGGGAGGCCACGCCCACGTCGATGCCGAAGACGGTGGTCAGCACGAGGAGGGCGACCAGCCCGACGAGGGTGAGGACCCGCATCGGGGTGACCTCCACCTTCGTCGGCGTGACCGTCTCGGTCACCGTCTGCGGGCGCACGGCCGTGGCCAGCCCGCCCGAGGCAGGACCGGTCACCGCGGGCGACGGGGCGGAGCCGCCGGTCCCGTCCGTGTCCAGATCGGCCGGCTCGTCGTCCCGGTTGCGCCGGTTCACGATGGTCTGGACGGTGCTGTAGGCGATGACCGCCAGGACGGCGTTGAACAGGAAGCAGTAGACGTACAGCTTGAGCGTGTCCCCGGGAGCCCCGGCCTCGTCGAGCATGAGGTTGGACAGCACGCCGAAGGGGTTGACCGGGGAGAAGGCCCCCGCGTTCGCACCCTGGACGACGACGAGGCCCATCGCGAGGGTGCTGATCCCGAACCGGCTGCCCAGCGCGAGGGCGACCGGAGCCACGATGGCGATGGCGGCCGGGGTGAACGCGCCCGCAGAGGCGAGGATCGCCGTCAGCAGGAACATCAGCACCGGCACGAGCAGCCGGCGACCGCCGGCGAGCCGCTCGGCCCAGTAGGCCAGCAGGTCGATCGTGCCGGTGATCCGCACGATGCCGAACAGCAGCGTGGCGCCCACCAGGATGAAGAACAGCCCCGAGGGGAACTGGTCGATGACGTCCTTGATGGGCAGGCCGGCCACCAGGGTGCCGACGCCGAACGCCGCGACCAGCGCGAGCAGGCCGGCGCTGATGCTGGTCAGCGAGCCGATCGCGAAGGCAGCGATGAGGACGAGGAACGCGATGATCGAGAGCGACATGTCCGGTCCCCCCGTCAGCCGGCGGAGCCGGGAGTCGCGGCGCCGAGCGGACCGGCGAGCAGCCGGCCCGCCCCGGCGATGGCGGGCGCGTGGCCGAGGGCCTTCAGGACCTCGTAGGTGGTCGCGGTGGCCGCGGTGATCACCGGCAGGCCGAGCTCGTCCTCGACGGCCTGCACGGCCGGCAGTGAGGGCATCTGCACGCAGGCGGAGAGCACGATCGCGTCGGCGCCGTCGCGCTGCAGGTCGCGGGCGATCGCGGGCAGGTTGCGCGGGTCCAGGCAGCCGACGGCGAGGTTGTCGGCAACCTCCAGGCTGGCGGCGTCGAGCACGGTGATGCCGGCGCCCTCGATGTAGTCGCTGACCATCTTCGTCAGCGGCTTCATGTACGGCGCGACCATCGCGACCCGGGTGGCACCCAGCTCGTGCAGCGTGCGGACGAGAGCCCCGGCGCTGCTGCTCACCTCGGCGGGGTGCCCGTTGTCGGCAGCGGCCTTGGCGATGACCGCCTCGGACTCGACGTGGGCGTCGGGGCCCTGCGCCATGACCGCCACGAGGCAGGCGTACGCGATGACGTCGACGTCGGCGTCGGACACGGCGACGGCGCAGTCGGCCGCCTTGGCCACCATGGCCAGGAGCTCCTCCCGCGTGACGCTCTTCAACGTCGCGCGCGCGGAGTGGAACGTGTACCGGTGCCCGGTCGCCTCCGACTGGCGCCGGAAGAGCTCGGGAAGCTCGGTCTCCATGGTGATGTTCGAGCTGGGGACGATGAGGCCGATCCGGGACGTGCCCGGCGTCTTCGGCTCCGGCGCCGTCTCCGACGTCACAAGGCTGGCTGCAGACAAGGGTTCTCCACGTCACTGTGCGAGGGGGGCTTCCAACCCATATCGTGGGTTGCGCACCCACCATGCGGGTTCGAGGGTGATCGAGTCAACAGGCTCACAGTTATGTGGCTCACACCGGGGCGGCCGTGGAACGGCATCGTCCGCGGGCCGGAGCGGGCGGCCCGCGGCCGCCTAGCATGGGCAGGCTCGGCGCCGGGTGCCGGGCGCAGAAGATCGGTTCGGACGGTGCGGATGGGGAAGCGACAGTGGTGACGCGGCACGACGAGGGCAGGGCGTCGACGCTCGTCCTGCACAAGATCACCCGGATCCTGAACTGCTTCTCGGTCGAGTCCCCCGAACCGACGCTGCAGGACCTCATCCGGACGACCGGTCTGCCGTCGAGCACCTGTCAGCGGCTGGTGCAGGACCTGGTCTACGAGGGGTTCCTGGACCGGGACGGCGACCGGTACCGCATCGGCATCGCCATGGTGCGGTGGGCGACCCCGGGAACGCTGGGGCTCGACGTCGTCCGGCTGGTGAAGCCGGTGCTCCAGCGGCTGCGGGACGAGACGGGGGAGACGGCCTGCTGCTACGTCCGGGACGGGGTGTTCCGGACGGTGGTGGCCGTCGCCGAGACCCGGCACGTCGTCATGCGCCCGTTCATGGTGGGCATGGTGATGCCCATCCACGCGGGCGCGCCGGGCAAGATCTTCCTCGCCTTCGACCCGCAGGCGCGGCGGGATCTGGAGGACGCCGAGCTGGCCAGGTTCACCCCCGTGACGCCGGCGACCCTCGAGGAGCTCGACCGGCAGGCCGCCGTGGCCCGGGCCCAGGGCTTCTACGCGGCGTTCGGTGAGCGGCACACGGACGTCGGTTCGATCGCCGCCCCGGTCTTCGACCACGCCGGAGAGCTGGCCGTGGTGCTGGGCCTGGGATTCCCGACCCAGCGGGTCACCGAGCGCGACGTCGAGCGTCTCGGACCGGTGGTCGCCCGGGCGGCGGCGGAGGCCAGCGAGCGGCTCGGGTACGACCCGGCACTGCGCCGGGTCACGACCGGAGAGGACCTCGGCGCGGCCGTGGGCTGACCCCTCGGGCGTCGACGTCCCGGCGTCCCCGTAGCCAGGTCAGAGCGGGAAGTGCTGCCCCAGGCCGCGCTCCCGCGCGGCGGACAGCACCAGGCCCACCGCTGCGACGTCCTCGACGGCGATGCCCACCGACTTGTAGAGGGTGATCTGCTCCGGCGACGTCCGCCCGGGACGGCGCCCGTCCACCAGTTCGCCGATCTCCACGATGCCGGCCGTGTCCAGCAAGCCCCGGGACAGCGGTTCGCTCAGGTCGCCGGTGCCCGCCGGGAACGGGAGCACGGCCGTGCTCCGGTGCTCCACCACCACCAGCGCCGAGGCCACCGTCGCGTCGTCCACCTCGCGGCCGTGCGGGGAGGAGCCGACCGAGGTGATGTGGACGCCGGGGCCGATCCACGCGCGCCGGACGACGGGGTCCTGGGCGCGGGTCGTCGCGCACACGACGTCCGCGCCGTCCGACGCCTCCCGCCAGGACTCCACGGCCCGCACCGGCAGGCCCTGCTCCTTGAGGTCGGCGGCGAGGGCGGCGGCCCTGGCCGGGTCCCGGCCGGCGATCCGCACCTCGGTGAAGCGGTGCACGGTCGTCGCGGCGAGGGCGTGCGCGCGGGCCTGCACGCCCGTGCCCAGGACGGCCAGCACCCGGGCGTCGGGGCGGGCGAGCAGCCGGATGGACAGCGCGGAGCAGGCCGCCGTGCGGGCCTCGGTGATGGCCGTGCCGTCCATCACCGCGACCGGCTCGCCGGTGCGCGCGTCGAACACCGCGATCAGCGCCTGGTGGGTGGGCCGGTCGGTGTTGTGCGGGAACAGCGTGACCAGCTTGGCGGCCAGCACCCCGACGGCAGGGCTGTAGCCGGGCATGGCCCCCAGCACGGCGTCCCGCTCGGGCACCCGCGCGCCCACGCGCGGAGGCGCCGAGGCGTGGCCGGCACTGAGGTCGGACATGGCCGTGGCGAGCGCGTCGACCAGTTGCCCGGTGTCGAGCAGCTGTTCGACGTCCCGCCGGCTCAGGAGGAGCACGCGTCGATGCTGGGCGGCGCGCGCGGGCCCGTCAATGCCGCACGGTGGCACCCGACCGTCCGCCGCACCGTGTCACAGTCCCACTGCTGCCCGGCTCATATCCGGTGTCGGTTCGGATCGAGTCGCAGGAGGCGGCGATGAGCACGTTGGAGCTGGCCAGGTTCACGGTGGCACCCGAGGAGGTGGCGGGGATGCTGGCGGCCCGCCCGGCGATGGTGGAGGAGCTGCGCGCGCACTGCCCCGGCTTCCGCCGCGTCTACCTGACGCGGGTCGACGAGGACACGTGGCTGGACGTCGTCGAGTGGGAGTCCCGCGAGGCGGCCGAGGCGGCGATGGCCACGGTGATGGAGCTGCCCGGGTGCCGGCGCGTGTTCGGCCACATCCGCGAGGTCCTCGCCATGGAACACGCCGACGTCGTCGAGGAGGCCTCGGCGTGACGGCGGGACCGGATCTCGACGCGCTGGCCCGTGCGGCCGCCGACGGCGACCGGCAGGCGCTCGGCGAGCTCTGCCGCGAGCTGCAGCACCTCGTGTACCGCCTGGCGCTGCAGTTCTTCTCCTCCCGGCAGGACGCCGAGGACGCCACCCAGGAGATCCTCGTCAAGGTGATCACCCACCTCGGGTCGTTCGAGGGCCGCTCGAAGGTGACCACGTGGGTGCACACCATCGCCGTCCGGCACCTGCTGCGCGCCCGGACCGGGGCGGTCGAGGACCTCGTGGGCAGCGCCGAGGACTTCGCCGGGTGGATCGACCGGCACCTCGGGGACGACTACCGCACCGAGTCGGAGACCGAGTACCGGCTGCTGTGCGGGGAGGTCCGCATCGCCTGCACCTACGGGATGCTGCTGTGCCTGTCCCGCGAGCTGCGGGCGGCCTACCTGCTCGGCGACCTCGTGGGCCTGACCGACACCGAGGGTGCGGCCGCGCTGGGGATCGGGGCGGCGGCGTTCCGGCAGCGGCTGGCCCGCGCCCGGCGGGTGATGCGCTCGATCATCGCCGGCCGGTGCGGGCTGGTCGACGCGCGCAACCCGTGCCGCTGCAGCCGCCAGGTGGAGTCCAGCCTGCAGGAGGGGATCATGACCAGGGACGCGCTGCAGTTCGCCACGCATCCCGGCGTGGACGGCCCGATCCCGGCCGACACCCTGAAGCGGGCCGCGTCCCAGCTCGACGACGCCGAGAAGATCGCGGAGCTCTACCGGTCGGCCCCCACCTTCCGCGCGCCGGAGACGGTGTGGGCCGCGCTGCGGCGCAGCGCTCCCGACCTGCTGGCATGAGTCCCGTGCCCGGGAGCGGGCACCGAGCCGGGCGCGGCCCGCGCGTCCGGCCCCCCGGTCCTGGCTTCCCGCACCCCGGCACGGGAGCATGGCGGAGAGCGAAGGAGGGGTGACGGTGGCCCGGAACGTGGACGTGCTGACCGAGACGGTGATCCGCCGTCCGTGCGCGGAGGTGGCGGCCTACGCCGCCGATCCGGCCAACGCGCCCGAGTGGTACGAGAACATCTCCTCGGTCGAGTGGCGGACGCCGCCGCCGGTCGCGGTCGGCTCGCGGATCGCCTTCGTCGCCTCCTTCCTGGGCCGGCGGCTGGCCTACACCTACGAGGTCACCGACCTGGAGCCCGGTCGGCGGCTGGTCATGCGGACCACCGACGGCCCCTTTCCCATGGAGACGACCTACACCTGGGAGCCGCTGGACGCCGGCGCGACCCGCATGACCCTGCGCAACCGCGGCGGCCCAGGCGGATTCCAGGGGTTGCTCGCGCCGTTCATGGCCGTGGCGGTGCGCCGGGCCAACCGCAAGGACCTCGCCCGGCTGCGGGAGCTCCTCGAGCGTGCCTGACGGCCGGCCCTCAGTGCCGGTCGAGCATCGATCCGCGCCCGGGCTCGTTGGGGCAGCCGTGACGGGTACGGGCGGGCGCGGGACGAGCGCGGTGAGCCGCGTCGACGCGTGGCTGGACTGGGCGCCCAGCGGCCGCAGCGCCGTGCCGATCATCGTCACGCTCGTCGTCCTCGCCAACCTCGTCGGCGTCGGCACCGTGACGCTGCTGCTCATGGGGCTGTCCGCCGGGGCCGGCGAGGGCGCCGGCCGGGGCGTCGTCGTGCTCACGGCCGCGGCGTACCTGGCGGTGGCCCTGCCGCTGGGGACCCTGGCCGGGCTGCGCCGCCAGCGGGCCACCGCCGCCTGGCTGGGGGCCGGGCGGCAGCCGACCCCCGAGGAGGCCGAGCAGGCGCTCCGGCTTCCGGTGGACACCGCCCTGGTCGCCGCGGTCACCTGGCTCGGCGGCGGGATCGTCGTGGGCGCCGTCGGGGCGCTGGTCTCGCCGTCCCCGCTCGTCGGCCTGCGCATAGGGCTGGCCGCGCTGCTCGGCGGCGTGGTCACCGCCGGGGTCACCTATCTGCTCGCCGCCCGGGCCGCCCGGGAGGTCACCGCCCGCGCGCTCACCGCCCATCCGCCCACCGGGTCGCTGAACCTCGGCGTGCGCCCGCGCCTGCTGCTCACCTGGGGCCTCACCAGCGGGGTTCCGCTGCTGGGCTTGGTGCTGCTCTTCGTTGACCCGAGCAACCCCGAGGGGCCGGACGAGGCCGCGGTCCTCTTCCTGCTCGTCGTCTCCCTGCTGGTCGGGCTGCTGGCCACCGCGCTGACCGCCCGCGCGGTGGGGGCGCCGCTGCGCGACCTGCGCCAGGCGGTGCAGCGGGTGGGGGAGGGGGACCACTCGGTGCGGGTCGCCGTCGACGACGCCGGGGAGATCGGCCTGCTCCAGGAGGGCGTCAACCGGATGGCGGCCGGGCTGGCCGAGCGGGAGCGTCTGCGTGACCTCTTCGGCCGGCACGTCGGGACGACGGTGGCCCAGCGGGCCCTGGTCACCGGGGTCTCCCTGGGCGGCGAGCTGCGCACCGTGGCGGCGCTGTTCGTGGACATCGCCGGCTCCACCTCGCTGGTGCGCCGCACCGGGCCCGAGGAGATGGTCGGGCTGCTCAACCGGTTCTTCCGGATCGTCGTCGAGGCGATCGAGGACGAGGGCGGGCTGGTCAACAAGTTCGCCGGCGACGCCGCTCTGTGCGTGTTCGGCGTCCCCGCCGAGCACCCGGACGCGGCGGGGGCGGCGCTGCGCGCGGCCCGGCGGATCTTCCGGGCGGTGCAGGCTGCCGGGGAGGTGGACGTCGGCGTCGGCGTCGCCTGCGGACCGGTGTGGGCCGGCCAGGTGGGCGCGGCCAGCCGGCTGGAGTACACCGTGATCGGCGACCCGGTCAACGAGGCGGCCCGCCTGACCGAACTGGCCAAGGAGCACCCCGGGCGGGCGATCGCCAGCGAGCCCACCGTCCGGGCGGCCGCGGGCGACGAGGGGCGGCACTGGGTGCCCGACGGCGTGGTGGAGCTGCGGGGCCGGGACGAGCCGACCCGCCTGTGGGTCCGCCGGATGGACTGAACCGGCGCGGGCCCGCGATCAGACCGAGGCGGCCTGACCGCCCGGAACCACCTGACCGACCGGGGCGTGCGAGCGGATCACGACCAGCACGTCCTCGGGCTGCAGGGTGCCGATCAGCGGGTCGTCGAAGCGCAGGGTGCGCCCGCCCCGGGTCACGGTGAGGACGATGTCGCGCAGCTGCCGCGGGTTCAGCCCCACCTCGCCGCCGGTGACCTGCCGCTGCTGCAGGTCCATGCCCTGACCTCCGGTCACCAGGTCCTCGACGACGTCGACCACCCGCGGGGCGTCGGTGGACAGGCCCAGCAGCCGGCCGGACGTGGCCGACGTGGTGATGACCGTGTCCGCGCCCGACTGGCGCAGCAGGGCCGCGTTCTCCTCCTCGCGCACGCTGGTGGTGATCGGCACGCTCGGGTTGAGCTGCCGCACGGTGAGCGTGATCAGGACGGAGGCGTCGTCCCGGTTGGCGGCCACGATCACCGCTCGCGCGCGGTCGACCTGCGCGCGGCGGAGGACGTCGGTGCGCCCGGCGTCGCCGACGATGCCGTGCAGCCCGACCGCGTTGGCCTCGTCGACCGCCCGGTGGTCGGGGTCGACGACGACGATCTGCTCCAGGGTCGTGCCGTTGGCCTGCAGGGAACGGATGGCGCTGCGGCCCTTGGTGCCGTAGCCGCACACGATGACGTGCTGGCGCACGTGGGACCTCCAGCGACGGATGCGGAACTCCTCGCGCGAGCGCGTGGTGAGCGCCTCGAGGGTGGTTCCGATGAGGACGATCAGGAACAGGACGCGCAGCGGCGTGATGACCAGGAAGTTGATCAGCCGGGCCTGGTCGGTGACCGGCGTGATGTCGCCGTACCCGGTCGTGGAGAGGGTGACCGTGGCGTAGTAGGCGGCGTCGAGCAGCGAGATGCCGACGGCGTCGAGATCGCGGTACCCGTTCCGGTCGAGGTAGACCAGCAGGACGGTGAGCACGAAGATCGCCAGGGCGATGAGCAGGCGGCGGGTCACCTGCCGGATGGGGGACGGCTCCTCGTGCGCCAGCCGGACGCCGGCGTGCTCGGTCATCGGCTCCCACTCGGTGTCCACCCGCGGGACGATAGGTGACGCGGTGCACCTTCGCCGTGGTCGCCGCGACCGTCGCGTCACCCGGACGGGTGCGGCCGGGTCGACCGGGTCTCCCCGGTGATCGCCGTCGTCCGCGTGGGCCTCGTCCCGGACGAGCGCCGCGGTCCGACGGCGGAGGACTCAGCGCGGGCCGAGGTGGCGCAGCAGCGTCTCGCCGAGGTCGCGCATCGCCTCGACCTGCGCGGGGGAGAGCTGGTCGAACAGGTGGGTGCGCACGCTCTCCACGTGCACCGGCGCGGCGGCCTCCAGGGCGGCGAACCCCTCGTCGGTGAGGACGGCGAGCTGCCCGCGGCCGTCGTCCGGGCAGACCTGCCGGCGCACCCACCCACGCTCCTCGAGCCGGGAGACCGCGTGGGACAGCCGGCTGCGCGAGGACAGGCACCGGTCGGCCAGCTCGCTCATCCGCAGCATCCGCTCGGGCGCCTCGGAGAGGGCGACGAGGATCTCGTAGTAGGCATGGGAGATGCCCGTGCCGTGGACCAGCTCGCGGTCGAGCCGGTCCAGCAGCAGCTGCGCGCTGTAGAGCCAGGCGCGCCAGGCGCGCTGCTCGTCGGCGTCGAGCCAGCGGGGTGCTGCGGAGCCTGCGGGCTCCTGTGAGGTGGACGACACCTGCGCGGTCATGTTCTCGAGGGTAGTAGCGGAATAGATGACGCTTCAACTACGCTGGGCCCGAGCAGAAGGTCAAACGCTCAACTACTTCGGAGGCTTCACTCATGACCAGCACGCTCCGCCAGATCCCCGGCTACGTCGTCGGCACCTGGGACATCGACGCCGCCCACTCCACCGTGGGGTTCTCCGTCCGCCACATGATGGTGAGCAAGGTCCGCGGCTACTTCCGCGACTTCTCCGGCGAGATCGTCACCGCCGCCGACCCGACGCAGTCCAGCGTCACCGCCCGCATCAACATGGACTCCATCGACACCCGGCAGGAGCAGCGCGACGCGCACATCCGCTCCGCCGACTTCTTCGACGTCGGCAACCACACCGAGATGACCTTCCGGTCCACCGCCGTGCGCACCGACGGCGCCGACTGGACCGTCGAGGGCGACCTCACCATCAAGGGCATCACCAAGCCGGTCACCCTGGCCCTGGAGCTCAACGGCTTCGGCCCGGACGCCTACGGCGGCACCCGCGCCGGCTTCAGTGCCAAGACCGAGATCTCCCGCAAGGAGTTCGGCGTCGACATCGACATGCCGATGGACGGCGGCGGCGTCGTCGTCGGCGACAAGATCACCGTCGAGCTCGAGATCGAGGCCGTGCTCCGCACCGCCTGAGCAAGGTCCCCGTCCTCCCCACCCTTCGCGAGCTCAGGGCGGGACCCGGGACGGGGCCTCGCGGCGAGCCTCTGGACGGGGCCGCCCTCGGCCGGTACGAGGGCCCCGGACACGTCGTCGTCCGGGGCCCTCGTCGTGTCCGCGGGAACCCCCGGCGCCGCCCGGACGACTGTCCTGGGGTGGAGAGGTCTGTCGTGCCCTGGGTCGCCGCGGTCGCGCGCTGGGTCCTCGGCGGGGTCTTCCTCGTGGCCGGGGCGCTCAAGCTGCCCGACCCGGACGCCGCCGTCCGCGCCGTGCGCGCCTACCGCCTGCTGCCCGAGCCGCTGGTCGCGCCGGTGGCCTTCGGGCTGCCCGTCCTCGAGATCGCCGTCGGGCTGGCCCTGGTGGCCGGCGTCTTCGTACGGACGGCGGCGGTCGCCGGGGCCGCCCTGCTCGTCGTGTTCCTCGCCGGGGTCGGCTCGGCCTGGGCCCGGGGCCTGCAGATCGACTGCGGCTGCTTCGGGGGCGGCGGTGAGGTGGCCGCG
>DATAAV010000091.1:0-5287 GCA_036259935.1 Geodermatophilus sp.
GCGGGTCGGTCAGCTCCAGCGCCTGCTCCAACCTGGTCCGGAAGGCCGTGGCCGCGTCGGTCCACTCGGCAGCCGGGGTCTCGGCGGGCAGGTCCCACACCGGCACGAGCAGACCGTGGGCCCGGAAGGCGCCGGCGTCGACCCCCTCCAGCCAGAAGCCGAAGTCCTCGTGCACGGTCACGTCGAGTGGTGCCGCGGTGTCGAGCAGTTCCTGCAGCCGCGGGCCGGCCGACCCGGCGCCGCCGATCGGGCCCGGGTCGACCGGGGCGCCGGCCGGCGCCTCGAGGGCGGCGGCCAGCGCCGTCCCCAGGTCGCGGCTGACGTCGTCGGACGCGCCCTGCAGCTGGACGCCGAGCAGGATCTCGCCGCTGGCGCGCACCAGGGCCGGGGCACCGCCGGGCAGCACGCTGGCCAGGGTCACGGCGCGCCCGTCCGCCGTCCGCAGCGGGGCGGTCGCCGCCGGGACCAGCTCGCGCAGCGCCACCCAGTGCTCCTCGCCCGGCAGCCCCTCGAACGGCCGGGTGACCGGCGGGGCGTAGCCCGAGCCGTGGCAGTGCTTGTACCGGCGGCCCGAGCCGCACGGACAGGGCGCCTTGGGGTTGACGCCGCCGCCGGCGGCAGGGGCAGCGGGGCGCTTGCGGGTCGCGGAGCGGGCCATGGGGCGAGCGTAAGCGGCGCCCTCGCAGGGTCCCGCCGCGAGTGGCGAGTGGCGGGGGCGGCCCCCTCCAGGTGCTCGCGCCGGACGTGCGAGGCGGGAGGGACGGGGCGGCCCCCTCGCAGGGTCCCGCCGCGAGCTGGTGAGTGGCGGGGGGCGAGGGGGTCCTCTTCTCTACGCTGCTCCGGCGTGACACCCGCGGCCCCGCCGATCGACCTCACCGATCCCGCCGTGGTCGCCGACCCCTACCCGGCCTTCGCCCGCGCCCGGGTACAGGCGCCGGTGCAGTGGCACGAGGGTCTGGGGCTGTGGCTGGCGTTCACCCACGCCGAGAGCAACGCCGTCCTGCGCGACCGGGCCCTGGGCCGGCTGTGGCGCGACCGCGAGCCGGCCGACCGGTTCGGCAGCTTCAACCTGGTCCACCGCAACGCGCTGCTGGAGATGGAGCCGCCGGACCACACCCGGCTGCGCCGGCTGGTCAGCGCCGCCTTCGCCCGCGGGCACGTCGAGCGGCTGCGGCCGTGGGTGCAGCGGCTGGCCGCGGACCTGGTCGACGGCCTGGTCGAGCGCTCCGGCGGCCGCGAGCCGGTCGACGTCCTCTCAGGGATGGCGGAGGAGCTGCCGGTCGCGGTCATCGCCGAGCTGCTCGGCATCCCGGACGCCGACCGCCCGCTGCTGCGGCCGTGGTCCAACGCGATCGTGAAGATGTACGAGTACGGCCGGACGGCGGCGGTCGAGGACGCCGCCGAGCGGGCGGCGGACCAGTTCGTCACGTACCTGCGCGGGCTCGCCGCCGACCGCCGCCGCGCCCCCGGCGAGGACCTGCTCTCGCACCTGGTCGCCGTCCGGGACTCCGA
Source organism: Geodermatophilus sp. (assembly GCA_036259935.1). Taxonomy (GTDB): domain Bacteria; phylum Actinomycetota; class Actinomycetes; order Mycobacteriales; family Geodermatophilaceae; genus Geodermatophilus. Next base: position 1,513 of record DATAAV010000091.1, read on the forward strand.
CGGCGACCGGCTCACCGAGGACGAGCTGGTGACCACCTGCATCCTGCTGCTCAACGCGGGGCACGAGGCCACGGTCAACGTCAGCGGCAACGGCCTGCTGGCGCTGCTCGAGCACCCCGACCAGCTGACGCGGCTGCGCGACGACCCGGGCCTGCTGCCGTCGGCGGTCGAGGAGCTGATGCGGTTCGACTCGCCGCTGCAGCTGTTCGAGCGGACGGCGACCGCCGACGTGGAGCTCGGTGGGGTGACCGTGCGGGAGGGGCAGAAGGTCGCCGCGCTGCTCGGTGCGGCCAACCGGGACCCGGCCGTCTTCCCCGACCCGGACGTCCTCGACGTCGGCCGCACCGACAACCCGCACACCACCTTCGGGGCCGGCGTGCACTTCTGCATCGGCGCGCCGCTGGCCCGGGTGGAGCTGCAGGCGTCGTTCGGGGCCCTGCTGGAGCGGACGTCGCGGCTGGAGCTCGGCGGAGAGCCGGTGCGCCGTCCGGAGTTCGTCATCCGCGGACTGGCCGAGCTGCCGGTCGTGGTCGCCGCGACCTGACCGCCGCCCCACGCCGCGGTCGCCGCCCTCCCGCTGCAGCAGGCTGTCGGCCACCGAACGGCGAGGTGGGCCGGGGGGTCGAGCCTCGGAGCACCTGTGGATCGTCAGCGCGGTCACTGGCACGATGCCGCTCATGCGCGGCCTCATGCAGGACTACCCCCTCACCATCGACGCGATCTTCCGGCACGTCGAGCAGCACCACGGCGACGGGACGATCGCCACCGCGGGCCCCGGCGGGATCACCCGGGTCACCTACGCCGAGTGGGCCGAGCGCACCCGCCGGCTCGGCGGCGTGCTCGACACCCTCGGCATCACCGCCGACGGCCGGGTCGGCACCTTCGGCTGGAACAGCCAGCGCCACCTGGAGCTGTACTTCGCCGCACCGAGCACCGGCCGCGTGCTGCACACCCTGAACGTGCGGCTGTTCCCCGAGCAGCTGACCTACATCGCCAACCACGCCGAGGACGAGGTCGTCTTCGCCGACCGCACGGTGCTCGCCCTGCTGTGGCCGCTCATCGACACGATGAAGACCGTCCGGCACGTGGTGGTCATGGACGACGGCGGCGACACCGAGATCCCCGACGACCCCCGGGTCCTCGACTACGAGACGCTCCTCGCCGAGGCACAGCCGGTCGACTTCGGTGTCACCGACGAGGACTCGGCCGCCTACATGTGCTACACGAGCGGCACCACCGGCAACCCCAAGGGCGTCGTCTACTCGCACCGCTCGACGTTCCTGCACACGATGGGCGTCATCGCGCCCAACGCCTTCGGCCTGGGCATCCAGGACGTCGCGATGCCGGTCGTGCCGATGTTCCACGCCAACGCCTGGGGCATCGCGCAGGCCGCGCCGGCCGCCGGCGCCTCGCTGGTCATGCCCGGCTCGATGATGCAGCCCGAGGCGCTCACGAAGCTGATCGTCGACGAGGGGGTCACCTTCACCGCCGGCGTCCCGACCATCTGGCAGGGCGTCCTCCCGCACCTCGCAGGCAAGCCGCACAGGCTGCGCGAGATCGGCTGCGGCGGCTCCGCGGTGCCCAGGGCGCTGTCGGAGGCCTACCGCGAGCAGGTCGGCCTGCCGATCCTGCAGGCCTGGGGCATGACCGAGACCCACCCGGTGGCGTCGTCGGGCATCCTGCCCCGGCGCTACCTGGACGCCGACGAGGAGACCAAGGCGGCCCAGCGCGCCGGCGCCGGCATCCCGTTCCTCGGCGTGGAGGCGCGCATCGTCGACGCCGAGACGCTGCAGCCGCAGCCGTGGGACGACCAGGCCACCGGGGAGCTGCAGGTGCGCGGCCCCTGGTGCGCGCAGGACTACTACAACCCCGACGCCGGCGTGCAGCTGACCACCCCCGACGGGTGGATGCGCACCGGCGACGTCGCCGCGATGGACGCGTTCGGCTCGATCCGGATCGCCGACCGCACCAAGGACCTCATCAAGTCCGGCGGCGAGTGGATCAGCTCGGTCGACCTGGAGAACGCGATCATGAGCCACCCGAAGGTGAAGGAGGCCGCGGTCGTCGGCATCCCGCACCCGAAGTGGGACGAGCGCCCGCTGGCCTGCGTCGTCCTCGAGCCGGGTGAGACGGCGACGGAGGAGGAGATCCTCGAGCACGTCCGGCCGCAGGTGGCCAAGTGGTGGCTGCCCGACGCGGTCGAGTTCATCGACGAGGTGCCCAAGACCAGCGTCGGCAAGTTCTCGAAGAAGGACCTGCGCGCGCGGTTCGCGGAGTTCCCCGCCAAGGACTGATCGCGGGGGGTGGGTCCGTCCGCGACGGGGCGGACCCACCCCACGCCACCACACGGAGGCGTCCCGGGGAGGCGCCTCGCTCGCAGCGCTCGCTGCGGTGCGCCCCCGGCTCTCAGCGCACGAAGGGCTGCTGGCCGGTCTCGCTCACCATCGGCCGCCCCGCCGCCTCCCACTCCCCCATGCCGCCACCCACGTTGACCGCGTCGTAGCCGTTGGCGTTCAACCAGGCGGCCACGCGGGCGGAGCGCCCGCCGCCGCGGCAGGTGACGTAGAGCGGGTCCGCCTCGGGGAGGTCGTCCAGCCGCGCCGGGACCTCGCCCATCGGGATGTGGGTGGCGCCGTCGATGTGGCCGGCCACCCACTCGTCGTCCTCGCGGACGTCGAGGACGACGGCGTCCTCGGGGACCTCGCTGGCGGGCACGGTCGGGACCTGCTGCGGCATCACGCCGCCCATCGTGCCACCGGCGGGGAGGTGGCCGGCGGGGCGTCGACCGGCCCCCCGGCCCGCTGCGCTGCGAGGATGGCGCCGATGAGCACTCCCGCCCCGCCCGTCCGCGACCCCGCCTGGTCGCTGTCCCGCTCGGCGATCGGGCTGTGGGTCACCGAGGGCGTGATCGGCACGCTGGTCTACGGCGCGCTGGTGGCCGGGTTCGTCCTCTTCGTGCCGGACGACGGCCCGGTGCCGGTGCTGCGCTGGCTGCTGCCGACGCTGCTGTCGGTGTACGCGGTGACGGCGATCGGCGTCCGGCCGTGGGTGCGCTTCCGCGTGCACCGCTGGGAGGTCACCGGCGAGGCGGTGTACACCCTCACCGGCTGGCTGACCCGGACCTGGACGCTGGTGCCCATCTCCCGCATCCAGACCGTCGACGTCACCCGCGGGGTGCTGCAGCAGCTGTTCGGCCTGGCCACGGTGGCCGTCCTGACCGCGTCCTCGCAGGGCACCGTCCGGGTGCTGCACCTGGAGGCCGACGTGGCCCAGCGGGTCGCCGACGACCTCGCCCGGCGCGCCGAGCTGGTCCGCGACGAGGCGACGTGAGCGACCCCGCCGTCCCTCCGGCTCCGCCGGGTGGCAGCGATCCGGTGAGCGACGTGAGGGCCCCCGCCGTCCCCCCGGCACCGCCGGGCGGCAGCACGCCGGTGGACGCCGGGACCGGCGTCGGGACGCAGCCGCGGCGGACCTCGCCCCGCGTGGTGCTGGTGCACACCGCCACCTTCCGGCAGGCCCGCCAGCTGGTGCCGGTGCTCATCCCGGTCGCGGCGCTGGTCGGGCTGGACGACGGGCTGCTCACCGTCGTCGTCATGGCAGTGGTGATCACGGCGCTGTCCCTCGTCGCGGCGGTGCTCAGCTGGTGGCGGTTCGGGTACGCCGACGGGCCGACGGCGGTGGTGGTGACCCGCGGACTGCTGGCCCGGTCGGTGCGCACCGTGCCCAACGACCGCATCCGCGGCGTGGAGGTCGAGGCCCCGCCGCTGCACCGGCT
>DATAAV010000092.1:0-8900 GCA_036259935.1 Geodermatophilus sp.
GTTGCACAGCAACGAGATCACGACTCCGGGGTCACCGGGGTAGGTCTCGGCGAGTGACGCCGCCCACCGGTAGGAGTCGGAGAACTCCGGGTCGGCGGTGACCCGTCCGGCGGCTGTGGCGACCGCGTGGACCAGGACCCGCCGCTCGTCGCCGGACAGGCCCTGCAGCGCGGGAACGGCGGCCCGCAGCCCGTCCTGCGCCAGCGCGACGATGGTGGGCTCGAGCGCGGGAACCTGCAGCCGGGTGAGGCAGCGCAGGGACTCCTCGACCGGCCGAAAGCCGCACAGCGCCTCGAACGGCGTGAGCGCGAGCAGCAGCTCCGGCTTGTGCCACGGGTCCTTGAACGTGCGCGTGGGGTCGTCCTGCGCGACGCCGGCGGCCTCCTCGGCGGCGTAGCCGGCCGCGGCCTGTTCCCTGGTGGGGTGTGCCTGCAGGGACAGCGGGGCGTCCGCGGCGAGCACCTTCATGAGGAAGGGCAGCCGGTCCCCGAAGACGCGGCGCACGTCGGCGCCCAGCATCCCCTCGGCGTCGGCCGCGATCGCCTTGTCCAGCGGGGTGCCGTCGGAGAGCACGCTCGGGTCGTCGGGGTGGCCTCCGATCCAGAGCTCGGCGCAGGGCTGGTCGGCGGGGCACGGCTCACCCAGCAGCTCGGGGATGACCGTGCGCGACCCCCAGGGGTAGTGGCGCACGGCGTTGGTCAACTGCCACACCGGTCCGAGGCTACCCAGCGGACGACCCCGCCCAGGGCCGGATCGGCCACAGGAGCGCTCGAAGGGGTCACTGGTGCGTGCGGTTCGCGTCACACCGCGGCGCGGACGTCGGGCGCGCCGAGCCGTGCGGCGTCGGCGGTGCGGTCGTCGGGCATCCGCTGCGACTCCCGCTCGGCCGCCACCCGGGCCGCGTAGTGGGCGACCTCACGCGCCCGCCGCTCGGCGTCCCAGCCGAGGGCGTCCCCCATGAGCTCGGCGACGGCCTCGGCCGACTCCGTGCCGCGGTGGGGGGTCTCGATCGAGATCCGGGTGCGCCGGGTGAGGACGTCGTCGAGGTGCAGCGCGCCCTCGGCGGTGACGGCGTGCACCACCTCGGCGGCCAGGTGGTCCGGCGCGCCCGGCAACGGCCCGGCCAGCGCCGGATCGGCGCGGACGAGGGCCAGGACCTCCTCGACCCGGTCACCGTGCCGGCGCAGCAGCCGCTCCACCGCCTCCTCGGGCAGGCCGCTCCGGGCGGCGATCCGCGGCGCGGCGTGGCGGACGGCGGCCCACCGGTGCGCGCCGACCAGCGGCAGGTGCGCGGTCCGGGACGCCGGCACCCCCGGCAGCCCGGCGGTGGCCGCGTCGACGGCGTCCGCGGCCATCACCCGGTAGGTCGTGTACTTGCCGCCGGCGACCAGCACCAGCCCGGGCACCGGCGTGACGACGGCGTGCTCGCGGGAGAGCCGGCTGGTCTGGTCGGCCTCCCCGGCCAGCAGGGGCCGCAGCCCCGCGTAGACGCCGACGATCTGCTCGGCGGCGAGCGGGCGGGCCAGCACCCGGTTGACCTGGTCGAGCAGGTAGCCGATGTCGGCGCTGCTGGCCGCCGGGTGGTCGCGGTCCAGCTTCCACGGGGTGTCGGTGGTGCCGATGATCCAGTGCTCGTCCCAGGGGATGACGAACAGCACGCTGGTCGGTGTCCGCAGGATCAGGCCGCTGCGCTCGTCGGGGCCGCCGTCGATCGCCGAGCGGGGCACGACCAGGTGGACGCCCTTGGAGGCCCGGACCCGCAGGCTCGGCCCGGTGGCGCCGAGCATCGCGCCGATGTCGTCGCTCCACACCCCGGTCGCGGCCACGACGCTGCGGGCGCGGACGGGAAAGGAGGAGCCGTCGGTGAGGTCGGCCACCCGCACGCCGACCACCGGGGCGCGCGCACCGTCGCCGTCGCGCAGCAGCCCGGTCACCCGGGCGCTGGACAGCACCCGGGCGCCGTAGCCGGCGGCGGTGCGGACCACGGCGAGGGTGTGCCGGGCGTCGTCGACCTGCGCGTCCCAGTAGCGGATCGCGCCGACCACCGCGTCGGGCCGCAGCGCCGGGAAGGCGGCCAGCGTGGCCCGCCGGGACAGGTGCCGGTGGAGCGGGATGACATGGTCGGCGTCCAGGGCGGCCCCGAGGGCGTCGTAGAGGGCCACGCCGGCGCCGTAGTAGGCCCGCTGCCAGGCCGGGGCGGTCAGCGGCAGCAGGAACGGCAGGGGCCGCACCAGGTGCGGCGCGATGGTCTGCACCAGCCGGGCCCGCTCGTGCAGCGCCTCCCGGACCAGCGGGAAGGCCAGCTGCTCCAGGTAGCGCAGCCCGCCGTGGATGAGCTTGCTCGACCGGCTCGAGGTGCCCGCCGCCCAGTCGCGGGCCTCCAGCAGCGCCACCGACAGCCCCCGGCTGGCCGCGTCCAGCGCCGTGCCGGCGCCGGTGACCCCACCGCCGATGACCAGCACGTCGACGACCTCGTCGGGGAGCCGTGCGCGGTCGGCCCGCCGCCGTTCCGGGGACAGCTCCGTGCCGCTCATGACCTCCACTCTCCCCCGCCGCGGTGACGGTTCGCGGCAGACGGGCCACCGGCGGGCCGGCTGCGGCCCCCCTGCACGGGTCCGCCGCGAGCACGCGGGTGGCGGGGGGCAGGGGGTCCTTCTACTTGCGCCGGCGGAGCGTGAGGCTCATGACGGCCACGACCAGCGCGCCGACGACAAGCCCGATGAGGGCGCTGGCCAGCGTGTTGACCAGCCACCCCACGACCCCGCCGAGGGCCCCGGTGGCCTCGTGCGCGGCCTCCTCCAGGTGGTGCACGGCGCCGTACAGGGCGTGGAGCCCCAGTTCGTCCGAGCCCACCAGCAGGATGTGACCGCCGACCCAGAGCATCGCGGCCGTCCCGATCACCGTGATGACGGTGAGCAGGCGAGGCATCGCCTTCACCAGGCCGCGGCCGAGCCGGGCCACGCCGTTCCCGGGCCGCTCAGCCAGGCGCAGCCCGACGTCGTCCATCTTCACGATGACGCCGACGACGCCGTAGACCAGGACGGTGATGCCGACCGCGACGACCGCGAGGATCGCCGCCCGTGACACGAACGGCTCGTCGACCACCTCGTTCAGCGAGATCACCATGATCTCGGCCGAGAGGATGAAGTCGGTGCGCACGGCTCCGCGGACGACGGTGTCCTCGTCCGGGGGCGTCTCCTCGACGGCGGTGTGGGGGTCGTGGTGGCCGCTGAGCTTGTGCCACACCTTCTCCGCGCCCTCGTAGCAGAGATAGGCGCCGCCGATCATGAGGATCGGGGTGAGGAGCCACGGCAGGAACTGGCTGAGCAGCAGCACCGCGGGCAGCAGGATGAGCAGCTTGTTGCGCAGCGACCCCTTGGCGATGCGCCGGATGATCGGCAGCTCGCGCTCGGCCGCCAGGCCGTGCACGTACTGCGGCGTGACGGCCGTGTCGTCGACGACGACGCCGGCAGCCTTCGCGCTGGCCCGTCCAGCAGCGAGCCCGATGTCGTCGACGGAGGCGGCGGCTGTGCGCGCCAGCAGCGCCACGTCGTCGAACAGGGCTACGAGTCCACCCGCCACGGGAAGTCCTTCCGGTCGGTCAGCACTCGTGTGCTGTCTTGGTCATGGTCGCCCGCCCGGCCGGACTGCGCGCGGGCGCCGCGACCGCCTGCTCATGAGCGGTGGGCCCGCTCGGAGTCGAGTGCCAGCGCCAGGTAGACGGCGGTGAAGTCGGCGACGGCCAGCTGCCGCGCCAGCCGGGGCAGCCGGGCGAAACGCTCGGGCTCCCCGTGCTCGGCCAGGCCGCTGACCGGGACGTTGGACGCCGCGGCGCTGCGCAGCACCTCGTGCATGGCCTCGCGCGCCGAGCGCGGCTCGCGCTCCCCGGCGCCGTCGTGCTCACCGGCGTCGATGTCCCGGACGGTCAGCAGCCGCAGCCGGCGGCCGGTGTCCTCGGCCCGGTCGCGGAAGAAGTCCCCCGAGTCGCGCGGAGCCAGCGGACCGGAGAGGACGGCGCAGGCGGCCACCCGCTGGTCGGGCAGCCGGAAGCCGGTGACCGGCAGCCCGGCCAGGGTCGCCAGCTGGTCGGCGATCCGGGTCGCCGCCGTGCCGGCCAGCGGCCCCTCGGCCGCGATGACCGGCAGCGCGTCGAGCAGTTCCAGCGCCAGGGTCTTGGCCGGGTTGACGAAGGACTCCTGCGCGGGCCCGCACTCGGCGGCGACCTCGTCGAGGGCCGCGGCGACCGCGTCGAGGTCCGCCGTCCCCTCCGAGAGCAGCTCGAGGTCGACCGCGAGCTTGAGCAGCGGGGTCAGCAGCGACCACAGCGTGGTGTGACGGACCCGGGTGCGCGGCAGCGGCACGTACGGGGCGCGGGCGGTGGAGCACGCCGCGCGCAGCGGTGCGTCCTCCGCGCCGATGCCGAGCAGCGAGACGCCCCGGCGGGCCGCCTCGTAGGCGGGGGCCACCGCGTACCGGCCGGCGCCGGTGCGGGTGGCGACGACGGCGATGTCGGTCGGCCCGGTCCAGACCGGCAGGTCCGGGCCCGGGACGACGTCGACGGTGACCGGGCTGGAGGGGCCGAGCAGCGCGCGCAGCACCGACGCGGCCACTGCCCCCTCCCGCCGGGCGACGATCACCAGCCCGCGCGGCCGGCCGCCGGCGGTGATCCGCTCGAGCCCGGCCTCCTCGGTCAGCCGCGCGGTCTCCCGGACCTGCGCGCCGGCCGCCGCGACCGCCGGGAGCAGGCCGCGGGGATCGCGGGCGCGGAGCATGTCGAGGTCGTCGAGGACCTCCTCGGCAAGCTCCGGCGAGGTCATGAGCCCTGCGGGACGTCCCCGCGGTGCCGGGCCTCGTCGAGCAGCAGCACCGGGATGCCGTCACGCACCGGGAAGGCGCGGTCGCACGTGGTGCACAGCAGCTCGCCGGCCTCCTCGTCGACGGCCAGCGGGCTGTGGTGGGTGTCCGGGCAGGCCAGGATGGCCAGCAGCGCCGGGTCCAGGCCCAGCGGACCGCCGGCGACGGCGTCAGGAGAACCGGTCATGCACGCACCAGCTCCAGCACTCGGTCCCGCAGCTCCATCATCCGCGCCTCGTCGCGAGCTTCCACGTTCAGCCGCAGCAGCGGCTCGGTGTTGCTCGCCCGCAGGTTGAACCACGCGCCGTCGGACAGCTGGACGGTGAGGCCGTCGAGCTCGTCGAAGGTCACGCCGTCCTGCTCGGCGAAGAACTTCCGCACGTCCTCGGTCCGCGCGGCCGCGTCGGTGACCGTCGAGTTGATCTCCCCGGAGGCCACGTAGCGGCTGTAGGCGGCGGTGAGCGCCGACAGCGGCCGGCTCTGCTCCCCCAGCGCCGCGAGCACGTGCATGGCGGCGAGCATGCCCGTGTCGGCCCGCCAGAAATCACGGAAGTAGTAGTGCGCCGAGTGCTCACCGCCGAAGACCGCGTCGGTGCGGGCCATCTCGGCCTTGATGAACGAGTGCCCGACCCGGGTGCGCACCGGCTCCCCGCCGTGCTCGCGGACGATCTCGGGGACGGCGTGCGAGGTGATCAGGTTGTGGATGATCGTCGTCCCGTGGCCCTTGGCCAGCTCCCGGACGGCGACCAGGGCCGTGATCGCCGACGGGCTGACCGGGTCGCCGTTCTCGTCGACGACGAACACCCGGTCGGCGTCGCCGTCGAAGGCCAGACCGATGTCGGCACCCTCGCGGCGCACCGCCGCCTGCAGGTCGACCAGGTTGGCCGGGTCCAGCGGGTTGGCCTCGTGGTTGGGGAAGGAGCCGTCGAGCTCGAAGTACAGCGGCACGATGTCCAGCGGCAGGCCGTCGAGGACGACCGGCACCGTGTGCCCGCCCATGCCGTTGCCCGCGTCGACGACGACCTTCAGCCGGCGGATGCCCGACAGGTCGACCAGCGAGCGCAGGTGCCCGGCGTAGGCGGACAGCATGTCGCGCTGGGTGATCGAGGCCGTCCGCGAGGGCACCCGGTCGTAGCTGTCCTTCTCCGCCCACTCGCGGATCGTGGCCAGGCCCGACTCCTGCCCGACGGGGGCGGCGCCGGCGCGGCAGAGCTTGATCCCGTTGTACTTCGCCGGGTTGTGGCTGGCCGTGAACATCGCGCCGGGCACGTCGAGGGACCCCGCGGCGAAGTAGAGCAGGTCGGTGGAGCCGAGGCCGGCCTCGACGACGTCGACGCCGCGGCTGAGCACCCCCTCGGCGAAGGCGCGGGAGAGGGGCACCGAGGACTCGCGCATGTCGTGCGCGGTCACCACGGCGGTGGCGCCGCTCTCCTGCGCGACGAACTCGGCGAAGGCGGCACCGATCCGGCGGGCGACGTCCTCGTCCCACTCGTCGGGGACGACGCCGCGGACGTCGTAGGCCTTGATGATCGAAGACAGATCCGACACTGCTCACCTTCGGGCTGGTTCCCACCGCCGGCTCCCCGGTCGACGGTGCCAGCCGACCCTAACGGCGGCCCGCGACCGTCGGCACAGCGACGCGGGAAGGGATCACGGGAACGCGGGTCCGGCCCGGCTCGCGTTCTCCGCGTCCGGCGGGGAGCAGGCCTGGGCTCGGCCGCGGGTCAGGGGATGTCGGGCAGGACCCGCAGGTGGCCGCGGCGGGTACCGCTGCCGTCGTCGGCGGGGTTGCGCGGCGGCTCCGGGCGGGCCGCCTCGCGGACGGCGTCGGCCAGCGCGAGCAGGTCGTCGCCGGTCGGGCCGGAGTCCTCGACGTCGATCTCGTGCCGGACGACCTCCCAGCCGCGGGGCACGGTCAGCCGCTCGGCGTGGAACTCGCAGAGGTCGTAGCTGTGCGGCTCGGAGAAGGTCGCCAACGGGCCGACGACAGCGGTCGACTCCGCGTACACGTAGGTCAGCGTCGCCGCTGCCGGTTGCGCGCAGCCGCTGCGCGAGCAGCGACGTGACTGCCTCACCACCGGTTCCTCACGCAGGGCACAGTAATGCCGCGCGACGGTCCTTCGCATGCAGGCGCACCGGGAATCCGGCTGCTCCGGTGCAGGAGCCCCACCCTCCACGACAACCCCGTGGGCCCCGGGCGGGGTCCCCGCACCCGCCGCGCTGCCCACCGCGCCGCCGCGGGCGGCCGTAGGCTCGCAGGTGAGATGAGCCGATCCGCCCGCCCCTCCGTCCGCTCCCGCCGCGACCGGCACGGCCGTGGCCTTCGCGGACGCCTGGTCCCCGGCGAACTGCCCCTCGCCCGCAGCCGCGCCGAGCAGTTCGACGACCTGGTGCTGGACGCGGTCGAGGACCTCGAGCGCCGGTGGGAGCGGGAGCTGGCCGGGGTCGAGTTCGCCGTCGAGGACGTGCCCTGGGTGGAGCACACCAGCCCCGACGAGGTCGTCCTGGACGCCGACGTCCTCGATGACGGCAGCGTGCCGCTCGCCCGCGTGCTGCCGGCCCACCGCGACAACGGCCGCGACGTGCCGCCGCGCATCGTGGTCTACCGGCGGCCGCTGGAGATCCGGGCGCACGACCGCGACGACCTGGCCGACCTGGTGCGCGACGTCGTCGTCGACCAGGTGGCGGTGCTGCTGGGCCGCGACCCCGAGGAGATCGACCCCACCGGCTGACCGTGGGCTACCGGCCGGGCACCCGCACCGGGCTGCCCAGGTCGGCGGCGGTGCGGCGTGCCTCGGCCAGCCGCGCCCGGGCGAAGCCGGCGTCCAGCCCGTCGCCGCGCTCGGGGCGGACCAGCCGGGCGACCAGCTGCTCGAGGGCCACCGCGTGCCACAGCAGGCCGACGTCGGGCTCCTCCCACCCGGCGGTGCGCCGCAGCACGACGTCGGCCACCTGGGCGCGGTCCTCGTCGTCGGGCGTGGTGGCCCACAGCGTGAGCAGGTCGCGGTGGCGCGGGCCCGGCCGCAGGCCGGACCACTCCAGGACCACCAGCCGCTCCTCCTCGTCGAGGACGGCGTTCGCGGCGCGGTAGTCGCCGTGGGTGACCTCCGACAGCGGCAGCTGGGCGGCGGCGGTCCGGACCGCGCGCAGCTCGCCCAGCCGGATCCCGCCGCGCACGAGACGACCAGCATCGCCCACCGTGGCGCGGGCCCGGCGCAGCGCCGGGCCGGGTGACGGCTCCCAGGGCGCCCCCGCCGGGGCGGGCAGGGGCGCGATCCGCACCGCCGCGTCGATGGCCGCAGCCGTCCAGCGCGGGCCGCCGGGCGGGGTGGGATGGATGCGGCGGGACAGCAGCCACCGGCCGTCGTCGGCGGCGGCCAGCACCTCGGGGACGCCGATCTGCCGCTCCTCGGCCCACCGCCGGCCGCGCAGCTCGGCCCGCAGCCGGCGGCGGCCGCTCTCGGTGACCGCGAGGTCGACCACCCGGTCGGCCAGGACCCCCTGCACGACGCCGAGGCCGGCGGCGTGGTCGACGACGGCGAGGAGGGGCTGCCCCACGCCGAGTTCGCTCAGCAGCGCCGCGACCCGGTCACGTACCGCGCCGTCCACCACGCCGTTCACCGCTGGATCGTCCCAGGCACCGCCGGGCTCCGCACGGTGCCGGGCGGGGCGCGGACCGACGCGGAGCCCCCTGCGATGCTGGGGCGCGATGGACGCCTCCCTCCCGGTTGCCGTGCCCTGGATCGTCCTGGGGGTCGTCCTCGTCGCGCTGGCCTGCCTGGCGGGCGGGCTGCTGGTCCGCCGCCCGGCCCGGCCCGGGGAGGACCCGGCCGCCGAGCCCGCTGCCGCGACGTCGTCCCCGGCGCCGTCCGCCTTCGCCGAGGACGACCTGCCCGGCTTCCGGGACCACCCGCCCGGCACGCCCGGGGCGCCCGCCGCGCGGGACGGCGGACCCCCGCCGGAGACCGCCCTGCCGGCCGCGCCGGGCCTGCCGGCCGGGCGCGCCCCCTCGGCCGGCCGCGCGGTGGCGGCGATGGCGGCCGTCG
>DATAAV010000093.1:0-6607 GCA_036259935.1 Geodermatophilus sp.
GCCCCCGTCCCGGAGGACGGGGGCTCGCGTGTTCAGGTCCGGACCGGGCTCTGGTCGCCTCGCGGCGAGACGCACACCGCGGCTCCGGACCCCCGACCGAGGTCGGGGCGGTGGTCCGCGGAGGCTGATAACCAAATGGCACCCGGGGACACAGATGGCCCGGCCCGGACGCTTCCGAGGCTACCCGCGGCCCGGCCGCGTCACACCGGATCGCCCGGATCAGTTGAAGCCGCGCTCGTCCTGCTTCAGCGCGGTGTCGACGGTCAGGGCCGAGGCGATGACCATGCTGGCCAGCAGCTCGGGCAGCCGGAAATGCACCAGGACGACGTAGCGGTCGGCCGTGGTGAACAGCGTCCGGGCCAGGCCCTCCCACGTCTTCGTGATCCTGGCCACCTCGGTGCCCGCGGCGTCGGTGATCGAGAAGTCCCAGGCGCGCCAGTTCTCCGCCTGGATCGCCCCCACCACCCGGCCGCCCGCCACCAGGTCGAAGCGGATCTTCCCGAACACGTTCGCCTGGACGATCTCGCCGAGCAGCTGGCCGTCGGGGCGGGTGACGAGCACCCGCGACTTGACGATCTTCGCCGGCCGGGTGAGCACCAGGACCGGGCCGCGCGCGTCCCGCACCTCCAGGTGGTGGGTGAGGAACTGGTCGAGGCTGGACACGATCCGGACGGCCTTCTTCAACGTGCTCTGACCCACCTGGACCACCGCGCCGATCTGCCGGCCCTCCCCGTCGTGGACGGCGTACTCGTTGGTCAGCTCGACCAGCTTCGTCTTCTGGTGGACGACCAGGACCGGCTGCTCGTACAGCGACACCCCGGTGTGCGGCACCGCCGCCTGCTGGGCGGCGCCGGCAGGGGGGGGCGGCGAAGGCGGAGGCGGTGGTGCCGCCGGCTGGACGTGCCCGGTCCAGCCCTGCCCGTCCCACCAGCGGGTGCCGCCGCTGCCTGCGGGGTCGGGGTACCAGCCGGGCGGGGGGACGGTCACGGCGGCGACGCTAACCCGCGCGGTTGCGGGCCGACGGCGGCTCGCCGAATCCACGTCAGGGCGCGTGCCAGACTCCGGCCGTGGCCGACCTGACCGACGCGGAAGCGCGCGTCCTCACCGCCGTCGACGAGCGCTGGGTGGTCGACCGGCTGTCCCGGATGATCGCCGTCCCCTCGATCGACGGCACGGCCGCCGAGAGCGAGGTGCAGCACCTGCTGGCCGACTGGCTGGAGGAGCTCGGCTGCGCGGTCGACCTGTGGCCGATCGACCTCGCCGAGGCCGCCACCGCCCGCGACGCGCCGGGCCAGGAAGTCCTGCGGACGGAGGCCTGGGGCGTCGTCGGCACGAGCCCGGCGGTCGAGGACGGCGTTCCGGCGCTGGTGCTGTGCGGGCACACCGACGTCGTCCCGCCCGGCGATCTCGCTCTCTGGGACGGTGACCCGTTCGTCCCCCGGCTGTCCGGCGGGAACCTCCACGGCCGCGGCGCCTGTGACATGAAGGGCGGGGTGGTCGCCGCGCTGGCCGCGCTGGCGGCGGTGCGCGCGGCCGGGATCCGGCTGGCCCGCCCGGTGGCGGTCCACGGGGTCGTCGGCGAGGAGGACGGCGGCCTCGGCGCCTGGGCGACGCTGCGGCGCGGGCACCGCGGCGACCTCTGCGTCATCCCCGAGCCGACGGCCGGCGCGGTGGTCACCGCGAACGCCGGGGCGCTGACCTTCCGGCTCGAGGTCACCGGGCACGCCGCCCACGGCGCGATGCGCGACCAGGGTGTCAGCGCCGTGGAGCTGTTCGCCGAGGTGCACGCAGGGCTGCTCGGGTTCGAGGCCGAGCGGCAGCGGGACGCCGATCCCCGCTTCGGCGGCGCCCGCTTCCCCTACGGGCTGTCGGTGGGCAAGGTGCAGGCCGGCGACTGGGCCAGCTCGGTCCCCGACCGGCTGGTCGCCGAGGGCCGCTACGGCGTCCAGATCGGCGAGCCGATCGACAAGGCGCAGGCGGCCTTCGAGACCCGGCTCGCCGAGATCTGCGCGCGCAACCCGTGGCTGGCCGAGCACCCGGTCCGCGTGACGTGGACCGGCGGCGCGTTCGCCAGCGGCCAGCTGGCCCCGGGCCATCCGCTGCTGCCGGCGATGCAGCGGGCGGTGGAGGACGCCGGCGGCCCCCGGCCCCCGGAGCGGGTTCTCCCCGGCGGCAGCGACCTGCGCCTGTACACGGCGGCGGGGATCCCCACGCTGCACTACGGCCCGGGGGACCTGCACCTGGCGCACGGACCGCTGGAGAGGGTGCCGGTGGCCGAGGTGGTCACCGCGGCCCGCGCCTTCGCGCTGCTGACCCTGCGCAGCTGCGGCGTCGCATGACCGATCTCGTCGGCTTCGGAGCCTGGGCCGCGCTGGCCGGCGACTCCCCCACCTCGCGCACCGAGTGGGCCGCCGTGATGGCCGCCTGGAGCGAGCCGCACCGCCGCTACCACGACCTGCGGCACCTGGCCGCCGTCCTGGGGTTGGTCGGGGAGCTGGCGGAGGCCGCGACCGACCCCGACGCCGTCCGGCTGGCGGCCTGGTACCACGACGTCGTCTACGACCCGCGCCGCGCCGACAACGAGCAGCGCAGCGCCGAGCGGGCGCGGGTCGGCCTGCGCGGGCTGGTGCCGGACGACCGGGTCGAGGAGGTGGCCCGGCTGGTGCTGCTCACCGCAGGCCACGATCCGGCCGACGACGACGCGAACGGCGCCGTCCTCTGCGACGCCGACCTCGCCGTCCTCGCCGGCCCTCCGGAGGCCTACGCCGCCTACGCCTCGGCCGTCCGCGAGGAGTACGGGCACCTGTCCGACCATGCGTTCACCGCCGGCCGGATCGCCGTCCTCGAGCACCTGCTGGCCCTGCCGACCCTGTACCGGCTGCCCGCCGTCGCCGAGCGGTGGACCTCCCCCGCGCGGGCGAACATGACCGCCGAGCTGACCCTTCTCAGGCAGCGGGCGGGCGGGGCTTCCGGGCCCGCAACCCCGCCGCCGTCAGCCGGCTGAGCAGCTCCCGGCAGCCGACCGGCTGCGCGCCGGCCGCGACCGCGTGCTCGTAGAGCTCCTGCGGGACGTCGTAGTGGTCGCCCTGGAAGGCCCGCCGCGGGATGCCCAGCTCGACGGCGACGAAGGCGTGCAGCTCCTCGTAGGAGACGTCGCTGACCAGGTGGGACCACAGGCGACCGCGCCACGGCCACACCGGGGTGTCGATGAGCACGGCCACGTGCACCTCCTCGCTGCGCTCGTCGGGCCCGTGGCGGGGCCGCCACACCCACGCGGAACCTCGCACGCTCGCTCCCCGCCCCAGTCTGCCCGGCCCGGGCGCCCGCACTAGCGTCGCGCGGGTGGAAGAGATCCGCTGGGGTGTCGTGGGGCCGGGCCGCATCGCGGAGAACGTCATGGCCGACTTCGCGGTCGTCCACGGCGCCCGGGTGGTGGCGGTCGCCTCACGGTCGGCCCGGCGCGGCGCGGACTTCGCCCTCCGCCACGGGCTCGAGCGCTCCTACGGCTCCTACGCCGAGATCCTCGCCGACCCGGACGTCGACGTGCTCTACGTCGCCACCCCGCACGCCCAGCACGCCGCGATCGCGCTCGGCGCCCTGCACGCGGGCAAGGCGCTGCTGGTGGAGAAGGCGTTCACCGCGACGACCGCCGGCGCCACCGAGGTGATCGACCTGGCGCGCGAGAAGGACCTCTTCGTCATGGAGGCGATGTGGACCCGCTTCCAGCCGGCGGTGGTGGCGCTGCGCGACCTCGTCGCCGACGGCGCGATCGGCGAGGTCCGCTCCGTGCAGGCCGACCTCGGCGTCAGCCGCGTCTACGACCCGGCCGACCGGCTGTTCGACCTGGAGCTGGGCGGCGGGGCGCTGCTGGACCTGGGCGTCTACGTCGTCTCCTTCGCCCAGATGCTGCTCGGGACGCCGGACACCGTCACCGCGACCGGGTCGCGGTTCCCCACGGGGGTGGACGCCGAGGCGGCGCTGCTGCTCGGGTACGCCGACGGCCGCTCGGCGACCCTGACCGTCTCGCTGCGCCACGGTCTGCCCGGCCAGGCCCGGGTGTTCGGAACCGAGGGGTGGATCGACGTCCTCCCCCGCTTCCACCACCCCGAGACGATCGTGCTGCACCGGGAGGGCGCCGAGTCGGAGACGATCCACCGCGAGCCGCTCGGCCGCGGCTACGCCCACGAGTTCGTCGAAGTCACCGAGTGCCTGCGGGCGGGGCGCCGCGAGAGCGCGGTCATGCCGCTCGACGACACCCTCGCCGTCCAGGACGTGCTCGGCCGCGCGGCCGAGCAGCTCGGGGTGCAGCACGCGGAGGACCCCACCGCGCTGTAGACCCCCCGGATTGGGGGCCGGCCGGCCGTCAAGGTCCGGCCGGGCCCGGCCGATGTCGCCGGAGCCGGTCACCGATCGGCGCCCGCGCCGCGGGACGGCACGTCCGGGAGTCGATCGACATGCTTCTGCTCGAGAGCATCACCGCACTCGCCGCCAAGGTGGCGTCCGCCTCGACCGTCTCGCAGGTAGTGGCCGGCCTGGGCATCGCCGTCGCGGGAGTCACCGGCGCCGGTGCCGCCGACCTCCTGCCCGGGTCGGTGCAGGACGGCGTCGCCGGCGCCATCGAGGCGGTCACCCCGTTCGACGCCCCGGACTCCTCCGACGACCGGGAGATCCTCGACGACCCCGCCGACGCCGGCACGGAGACCGACGACTCCGTCGTCGACCGACCGGACGACGGGCCCGGCGCCGACCCGACGGACGTACCCGAGAGCGAGGACACGCACTCCGCGACGGCGACGGCGACCCCGTCGGGCACGGTCGAGCCCGGCGACGACGGCGGGATCCACCAGCACCGCGGGGGGCGGACCGCCGCGACCGCGACCTCCGCCGCGCCCACCGAGGATTCCGACGACAGCGGCCGCGACCACCCCGAGGACGACGGGCCCACCTCGACGCCGACCTCGTCGAGCGCCGAGACCGAGGACCCCGACGACGACCGCTCCGGCCACGGAGGCGACGACTCCTCGTCCGACGACGACCGCTCCGACGACTCCGGCTCGGGCAGCTCCGGCTCGGGCGGCTCCGGGTCCGGCGGCGGGGACGACGACTAGGCCGCCGTCCAGGCCACCCCCGAGGCCTGCTCCGCCGTGGGCACGCGGGTCGGCGTCCGGCCGGTGCGACGCACCGCCTCGGCGAAGACGACGGCGTCGACCACCGCCGCGCCGCCGGGGTCGTTGTTGAAGTAGACGAGGACGTCCTCCTCCGGGGCCCAGGTGGCGGCCAGCCGGTCCGCCCACAGCCGGAGGGCCTCCGGCCGATAGCGGGGCCAGGGCTCCGCGGCGCCGGTGTGGAGGCGCAGGTAACCCCAGCCGGTGGTTCGCCACAGCGGCGCGACCGGTTGCTCGTCGCGGTCGGCCCAGCACAGCGCCGCCCCGTAGCGCTCGAGCAGCGCCCGGATCTCGTCGGTCCACCAGCTCGCGTGCCGCGGCTCGACGGCGACCCGGGTGCCGGCCGGGAACCGCGCCAGGCACTCGCGCAGCAGGTCGGCGTCGGCGCGCAGGGTCGGCGGCAGCTGGAGCAGGACGACGTCGAGCCGCTCGCCGAGCCCGGCCGCGCGGTCCATCAGCCGGGCGACCGGCTCCTCGGGCTCGCGCAGCCGCTTGACGTGGGTGAGGAAGCGGCTGGCCTTGACCGCCCAGCGGAAGTCCGGCGGGGTGCGCGCCCGCCACGCCTCGAAGGTCGCCCGCTCGGGCAGCCGGTAGAACGCGTTGTTGCTCTCCACGGTGGCGAAGTGGGCCGCGTAGTGCTCGAGCCAGTGCCGCTGGGGCAGCCGCTGCGGATAGAAGCGCCCCCGCCAGTCGCGGTACTGCCACCCCGAGGTCCCGACGATCACGCCCACGGAAGCCGCCTACCCTCCGGCGCCATGATCGACCCACCCGCCCGGTTCAAGGACCTCTGCCTCGACGCCCGCGACCACCAGGCGCTCGCCGACTGGTGGTGCGCCGCCCTCGGCTACGTCCGCCGTCCCTCGGCCGAGCCGCGCGATCCCGGGTGGCCCGTGCCGATCGAGGACCCCGCCGGCGCCGGGCCGCTGATCTGGCCCCGAGCCGGCGAGATCGCCGATCTCGCACGTCTTCGGGGCCCATAGCGTGCGAGATCGGCGATCTCGCCGGGAGGAGGGCCCGAACGAGGAGGCCGCAGACGCCGACAGGGGCGGCCCGCCGAAGCGGACCGCCCCTGCCGGGCAGTGCTGGTGGTGCCGGGCCTCAGGCCCGAGGGGCTGGACTCAGAAGTCCATGCCGCCCATGCCGCCGTCGGCACCCGGGGCGGCCGCAGCGGCCTTCTCGGGCTTGTCGGCGATGACGGCCTCGGTGGTGAGGAACAGCGCCGCGATGGAGGCGGCGTTCTGCAGCGCCGAGCGGGTCACCTTGGCCGGGTCGATGATGCCCTCGGCGACCAGGTCCACGTACTCGCCGGTGGCGGCGTTGAGGCCCCAGCCGGTGTCGGAGTTGCGGACCTTCTCCGCCACGACGCCGCCCTCGAGGCCGGCGTTGACGGCGATCTGCTTCAGCGGCGCCTCGAGCGCGACGCGCACGATGTTGGCACCGGT
>DATAAV010000094.1:0-7977 GCA_036259935.1 Geodermatophilus sp.
GGCGGGGCGGCCGCCGAGGAGGGCGGGACCCGGCCGGGCGCGGTGCTCGGCGACCTGCTCGCCGCGGCGGCGCCCCGGCTGCCCATCCGCGACGCCCGGCGGCTGAGGGAGGCCTACCCCGGCCTGACCTCCGACGAGATCGCCGACGCGCTCGTGGCCCGGGCGGCCAAGCTGACCGGAGGCGTCGGCGCGGCCACCGGGGGGCTGTCGGCCGCGCACTGGTTCGCGCCGCCGTCGCTGCTGGCCCTGCCCCTGGAGCTGGGGGCGGAGACGGTGCTCGTCGCGGCCGTGGAGGTCGTGATGCTCGGAGAGCTGCACGAGCTCTACGGGCGCCCGGCGCCCGGCGACGCGCGCGACCGCGCCGTGGCCTACCTGGCCAGCTGGTCGACCCAGCGCGCGGTCGACGGCGCGGGCACCACCCCAGGCCTGGGGGCGGTGCTCGGCAGCGCGGGGCTGCGGGCGCTGCGCCGACGCATCGGGCGTCGCATGGCCCGCAACGTCCCGGCGGCCGCGCCGTTCCTGGTCGGGGCCGCCCTCGGCGGGCGGGGCAACCACAAGGCGACCGAGGCGCTGGCCCGACGGGTGCTCGCCGACCTGCGCCGCACCCGGCCCTGACGCGGAGGACCTCCGGCCGCGGCTAGGGTCGCCGACGTGCCCGACCCCTTGGTCCCCGAGCTGGACGTCCCGGTGCGGCTGACCTCGCCGGAGGACGCCGTCCCCGCCTACGCACTGCCCGGCGACGCCGGCGCGGACCTCTGCATCGCCGAGGACGTCGAGCTGGCGCCGTTCCAGCGGGCGCTGGTCGGCACCGGCGTGGCGGTGGCGATCCCCGAGGGGTACGCGGGGTTCGTGCACCCCCGCTCCGGCCTGGCCCACCGCCTGGGCCTGAGCCTGGTCAACGCACCGGGCACGATCGACGCGGGCTACCGCGGCGAGATCAAGGTCAACCTGGTGAACCTGGACCCCACGACCCCGCTCACCCTCCGCCGTGGCGACCGCGTCGCCCAGCTGGTGGTGCAGCCGGTCGTCCGCGCCCGGTTCGTCCCGGTCGAACAGCTGCCCGAGAGCCGGCGCGGCGTCGGCGGGCACGGCTCGACCGGAGGAGTTGCAGCAGCCACCGCACGGACTGAGGGGCTGATCTGAGATGCCGTTCGGACGACGGCGCAACCGCATCGACCGGAGCCTGCGCGAGCGTGGGGTCCCGCCGGAACCACAACACCGGGTGCGGGAGGTCGTCGAGACCACCGGCCCGTGGGACGAGGCCGACGTCGGCGACGACGGCGTCGCCCGCATCGACCTCGGCGCGCTGCGGCTGCCCGCGATCCCGGGGATGGAGCTGCGGGTCGACGTCAACGCCCAGCAGAAGGTGATCGGCGCGACCCTGCGGTTCGGGGACTCGCTGCTGCAGGTCTCCGCCTTCGCCGCGCCGCGGATGGCCGGCATCTGGGACGACGTCCGGGCCGACCTTGCCCGCAGCGCCTCCGGCCAGGGCGGGTCGCTGCGTGAGGTGGACGGCCCGTTCGGCCCGGAACTGGCCGGCTACGTGCTGGCGACGGTGCCGCCGCAGCCCGGGGAGAGCGGCGGGCCGAAGGCGGTGCGCCGCCCCACCCGGTTCCTGGGCGTCGACGGCCCGCGCTGGTTCCTCCGCGGCATGATCAGCGGGCCGGCCGCCACCGACCCGGAGGCGGCCGCACCGCTGGAGGAGGCGTTCCGCCAGATCGTCGTCGTCCGCGGCACCGAGCCGATGCCGGTCCGCGAGCAGTTGCCGCTCACCCTGCCGCCGCAGGCGGCCGCGCAGGTCGCCGCCCAGCAGGCCGCCCGACGGCAGGCGGCCGCCCGGCCGGCGACGCCGCCGGGCACCGGCCCGGCGTGAGGACCGGCCGCACCGCCTACGGGCCGCATCCCGACCAGTTCCTCGAGCTGACCCTGCCAGACGGCGAGCAGGCCGCGCCGGTCGCCGTCGTGCTGCACGGCGGCTTCTGGCGGGCCGCCTACGGCGTCGAGCTGGCCCGCCCGCTGGCCGCCGACCTCGCCGCCGCCGGCTACGCGGCGGTCGCCGTCGAGTACCGCCGGGTCGGCGCCGGGGGCGGCTGGCCGGAGACCCTGCTGGACGTGGCCGCCGCCCTCGACACCCTGCCCGGCCTGCCCGACGCCTCCTGCCTCGACCTCGCAGACGTCACGGTGGTCGGCCACTCCGCCGGTGGGCACCTGGCCGCGTGGGCCGCCGGCCGCTCCCGGCTGCCCGGCGGCGCGCCCGGCGCCGGGCCGCGGGTGCGGATCGGCGCGGCTGTCCTGCAGGCCGGCGTGCTCGACCTGGAGCGGGCGGCGGCGCAGGAGTTGGGCAACCGCGCCGTGCAGGAGTTCCTGGGCGCCGAGCCCGCGCAGGCCCCGGAGCGCTACGCCGCCGCCGACCCGGTGCGGCTGCTGCCCACGGGGGCGGCGGTGCTCTGCGTGCACGGCGCCGCCGACGACGTCGTCCCCGCCGAGCAGAGCCGGCGCTACGCCGAGGCGGCCGCGGCGGTGGGGGAGCGGGTCGAGGCCCGCCTGGTCGAGGGCGACCACATGGTTCTGATCGACCCGTCGGGCGAGCCGTGGACGCTCGTCCGCGACTGGCTCCGGGAGCGCCGCGGCTCCCGTCCGGACCGAACTACGCTCGGGACGTGACCGCGCCGGCGAGGTCACGCAGGGGTACAGCACCGTCGGGCACGGGCCCGGCGAGCGCCGGCGAGGAGGAGTGACGTGACGGAGACCCGTTCGGGCGGCTGGTTCGCGCGGACCCTGCAGCGGCTCACCGCCGACGACCAGGCCATCGACGCCGAGGCGCTGCGGGCGGAGGCGGCCTATGCCGGCTGCGAGCCGGTGAGCGCCTGCCGCAAGGGAGAGGTCGTCACCGTGACCGGCCGGCTCAAGTCGGTGGTCTACACGCCGCGGGAGACGGTCCCGACCCTGGAGGCCGAGCTGTTCGACGGCTCCGGTTCGGTGAGCCTCGTCTGGCTCGGCCGGCGGCGCATCCCCGGCATCGAGCCGGGCCGCAGTCTCATCGCCCACGGGCGGTTCGCCTCCTTCGACGGCCGCCAGGTCATCTACAACCCCCGGTACGAGCTGAGCGCCGGGTGACGGCTGCGGCGGCCGACGACGACGGCCGGCCCGATCCCGCCGACGACGCGGCGCAGGGCCCGGCGGTCGAGGAACGGGCACCGGTCTTCGACCGGCACCTGGTGCTCGAGCAGCTCGGCGGCTGGCGCGGCATGGTCGACGCCTCGCTGCCGACGATCGCGTTCGTCGTGGCCAACGCCGTCGGCGGGCTGCGCCCCGGGATCTGGAGTGCGCTCGTCGCCGCCGTCCTGATCTTCCTTCTCCGCCTGGTGCGGCGGGAGAGCGTGCAGCAGGCGGTCAGCGGGCTGTTCGCGGTGGCGGTCGCGGTGGCCATCGCCGCCGCCTCCGGCCAGGCCCGCGACTTCTTCGTCCTGGGCATCGTCCGCAACGGCGCCATCGCCGTGGTGCTGCTCGGCTCGGTGCTGGTGCGCTGGCCGCTGGTCGGCGTGATCGCCGAGTTCCTCGCGCCCAGCCACCTCGGGGCGATGGCGGCGCACTCGCTGCCCGGCCTGCGGCGCCGCATCGACCGGGCCCGGGCCGCGCTGCACCACCGCCCGGCGCCGGACGCGGCGACCGGCGTCCGGCCGCCGGACCCGGCCGCCGAGCGGCACTGGCGCGAGGACCCCCGGATGCTGCGCGCCTACACGTGGCTGACCCTGCTGTGGGCGGCGACGTTCTTCCTCCGGCTGGCCGTCCAGGTCCTGCTGTACCAGCGCGACGAGGTGGAGCTGCTCGGAACGGCGTCCCTGGTGCTGGGCCTGCCGCTCACCGCAGCGAACCTGGTGCTGACCCTGTGGGTGGTGGCGCGGCTGCACCGGCACCGCAGCGGGCCGGACGGCGCGCCGACCGCCGGCTGAGCCGGGTCATACCCGGGTGGGGGACAGGACCTCCTGCAGCTGCTCCTCGACGTCGGCGTGGGTGACGAACAGCAGCTCGTCCCCGGCCTCCAGCGGCTCGTCCGGCGTCGGGGTGATGACCCGGTCGCCGCGCAGCACCGCGGTGAGCACCGTCTCCCGCGGCAGCGGCACCTCGCGCAGCGGCTTGCCGACCCACGGGGTGTCCTCGGCGAGGGTGATCTCCACCAGGTTGGCCGCGCCCTTGCGGAAGCTCATCAGCCGGACGACGTCGCCGACGGTCACCGCCTCCTCGACGAGGGCCGCCAGCACCCGGGGCGTGGAGACGGCGACGTCGACCCCCCACGCCTCGGTGTAGAGCCACTCGTTGCGGGGGTCCTTCACCCGGGCGACCACCCGGTTGACCGCGAACTCCGTCTTGGCCAGCAGCGACACGACGAGGTTGGCCTTGTCGTCGCCGGTGGCGGCGACCACGACGTCGCAGGTGGCCAGCTGCGCCTCCTCCAGCGAGGAGACCTCGCAGGCGTCGGCCTGCACCCATTCCGCGCCGGGCACGGCTCGGGTGCGGACCTTGCGCCCGTCCTTCTCGATGAGCATCACCGTGTGCCCGTTGGACAGCAGCTCCCCGGCGATGGACCGGCCCACGGCACCGGCACCGACGATCGCGACCCGCATCAGCGCTCAACTCCCTGGGGACCCCGCGCCACCACATCGTGCACCCGGGGGGTGATCTCGTCGGTGGCGGCGACGACGAGCTGGTCGCCGTCCTGGAGCACCGTGTTCGTGGTGGGCAGCGTGGCCTCGCCGAAGCGGAGCAGCCAGGCCACGCGGGCGCCGGAGGCGGCCTCGAGCTCGGTGATCCTGCGGCCGACCCAGGCCTCGGTGACGGTGACCCGCAGCAGCACCACCTGACCGGTGGGCTCCCGCCACAGCTCGCTGACCTTCACCGAGAGCAGCTCGCGCATCAGCCGGTTCACCGTCCACGGGACGGTGGCGACGCTGGGGATCCCCATGCGCTCGTAGACCTCGGCGCGCTTGGAGTCGTAGATGCGGGCGACCACGTGCTGGACGCCGAACGTCTCGCGGGCCACCCGTGCGCTGATGATGTTGGAGTTGTCGCCGCTGCTGACGGCGGCGAAGGCGCCGGCCGAGTCGATGCCGGCGTCGAGCAGCGTCTGCCGGTCGAAGCCGAGCCCGGTGATCTGGCGGCCGCCGAAGTCGGCGCCCAGGCGGCGGAAGGCCTCCGGGTCCATGTCGATCACCGCGACGCTGTGACCGATCTGCTCCAGCCGACGGGCGATGGCCGAACCGACGCGACCGCAGCCCATCACGACCACGTGCACGAGAAACTCCTGCGGGATCCGGGTGCGCCGGGCGCCGTCCGCCCGCGCATCACCGGGCGCGAAGCTACACCCGCCGGGGCCCTCCGCCGCCGGGACGAGCGGCGGACCACTCCTCCGGGCGGGCACGCCGAGCCGCTCACGGCACGCGGTGCCGCCGCGTCCGTACCATCGCCGCCGTGCCAACCCTGTCCGACCTCGGACAACTCCCCAAGCGGCTGGTCCTCGGCCGGCCGGTCCGCAGCGACCGGCTCGGCGAGTCGCTGCTCCCCAAGCGCCTGGCCCTGCCGATCTTCTCCAGCGACCCGCTGTCCTCCGTGGCCTACGCCACGCAGGAGATCTTCATCGTGCTGACCCTGGCCGGCACGGCGTTCCTCTACCTGGCGCCGTGGCTGGCACTCGCCGTCGTCCTGCTGATGGTCACCGTCGTCCTCTCCTACCGGCAGGTGGTGCGGGCCTACCCGTCGGGCGGCGGCGAGTACGAGGTGGCCGTCAAGAACCACGGGCAGTTCGCCGGGCTGATCGTGGCCAGCGCGCTGCTGGTCGACTACGTGCTCACCGTCGCGGTGTCGGTGGCCGCCGGCACGGACAACATCATCTCGGCGTTCCCCGCGCTCAACGCGCACCGGGTGCTGATCGCCGTGGGACTGGTGGCGGTGCTCGCCGCGGCCAACCTGCGCGGGCTGCGGGAGTCCGGCCGCGCGTTCGCCGTCCCGACCTACCTGTTCGCCAGCGGCATCCTGGTGATGGTCGTCACCGGACTGATCCGCCACTTCTTCACCGATGCCCCGGTCGTGGCCGAGAGCGCCGGCTGGTCGATCAATCCCGAACCCGGATACGGCCAGCTGGCGGGCTTGGCCCTGGTCTTCTTCGCGCTGCGCGCCTTCGCCTCCGGGTGCACCGCGCTGACCGGCGTCGAGGCGATCGTCAACGGCGTCCCGGCGTTCAAGCCGCCCAAGAGCCGCAACGCCGCCACGACCCTGGCCCTCATGGGCGGTCTCGCGGCGACGATGTTCGCCGGGGTCACCGCGCTGGCCCTGCTCGCCGGCGTCAAGTACGCCGAGAACACCTGCGACCTGGTGGGGTTCGCGGGGGACTGCCGGACCGATCCCCAGCGCACCGTCATCGCCCAGCTCGCGGCTGCCACCTTCGGCGGCGACACCTCGGTGGGCTTCTTCGTCATCCAGGCCGCGACCACGCTGATCCTCATCCTGGCCGCCAACACCGCCTTCAACGGGTTTCCGCTGCTGGGCTCCGCGCTGGCCCAGGACCGGTTCATGCCCCGCCAGCTGCACACCCGCGGCGACAAGCTGGTCTACAGCAACGGCATCCTGCTGCTGGCCGGGTTCGCCGCGTTGCTGATCGTGGCCTTCGACGGCAACGTCAACCGGCTCATCCAGCTGTACATCGTCGGCGTCTTCACCAGCTTCAGCATCGGCCAGTGGGGGATGGTGCGGCACTGGAACCGGGAGCTGCGCCACCCGCACGACCCGGCGGCCCGCGCGCGCATCCGCCGCTCCCAGGCCATCAACGCGCTCGGCGGCACGCTCACCAGCGTCGTCCTGGCGATCATCGTCGTCACCAAGTTCACCCACGGCGCCTGGCTGGTCGTCGTGGTGATGCCGGTCCTCTTCCTGCTGATGAAGGCGATCAACCGGCACTACTCGCACGTCGCCGAGCAGATGGTGCCCGACACCGAGAGCCGGCTGCTGCCCAGCAAGGTGCACGCGATCGTGCTCGTCTCCAAGCTGCACAAGCCGACGCTGCGGGCGCTGGCCTTCGCGCGGGCCACGCGCCCGGATCACCTCACCGCGCTGACGGTCAACGTCGACGACGCCGAGACCCGCGCACTGCAGGCCGACTGGGAGCGCTACGACATCCCCTTGCCGCTGACGGTGCTGGAGTCGCCCTACCGGGAGATCACCCGGCCGGTGCTCGACTACGTCAAGAGCATCCGCCGGGACAGCCCGCGCGAGCTCGTGGTCGTCTTCGTTCCGCAGTACGTGGTCGGCCACTGGTGGGAGAACCTGCTGCACAACCAGAGCGCGCTGCGGTTGCGGGCCCGCCTGCAGTTCGTGCCCGGGGTCATGATCACCACGGTGCCGTGGCAGCTGGAGAGCTCGATCGGGCGGGATGACAGCCGCGGCGGTACCGCGCCCGGCGACCTGCGCCGCAGTCGGACCGAGGAGACCGAGGTCACCCCCTATGGCTGACGAAGGACCCCCTCCTCCCCGCCCCTCGCAGGCTCGGGGCGGTTCCCGGGAGGGGACCGCGCCCGGCAGACGAACGCGGCGGCAGGAGCGGCCCGATCGCGGGGGCGGCTGGACCGGCGCGGAGTTCGAGGTGACGGTGGGGCCGGTGGCCCACGGCGGGCACTGCGTGGCCCGGCACGAGGGCCGGGTGGTGTTCGTCCGGCACGCCCTGCCCGGCGAGCGGGTCGTCGTCCG
Source organism: Geodermatophilus sp. (assembly GCA_036259935.1). Classification (GTDB taxonomy): domain Bacteria; phylum Actinomycetota; class Actinomycetes; order Mycobacteriales; family Geodermatophilaceae; genus Geodermatophilus. The sequence goes on from DATAAV010000094.1 coordinate 7,738, forward strand.
GGTCACCGAGGACCGCCACCCGGGATACTGCCGGGCCGACGCGGTCCGCGTCCTGGAGGCCTCCCCGGAGCGGGTGGAGCGGCCCTGCCCGCACAGCGGCCCGGGGAAGTGCGGAGGCTGTGACTGGCAGCACGTCGCCCCGGCCGAGCAGCGGCGGCTCAAGGCCGCGGTCGTCCGGGAGCAGCTGGCCCGGCTGGGCGGGCTTCCCGACGTCGAGGTCGTCGTCGAGGAGCTGCCCGG
>DATAAV010000095.1:0-17130 GCA_036259935.1 Geodermatophilus sp.
CGCGTCTCGTGCAGCCGGACGTCGACGTAGGGGTTGATCTCACGGATCGTGTCGCGCGCGCTCTGGGCCTTCGACCGGCCCACGTCGGACTTGCCGTGGATGATCTGCCGCTGCAGGTTGGACTCGTCGACGACGTCGAACTCCACGATGCCCAGGGTGCCGACACCCGCGGCGGCCAGGTACATCAGCACCGGCGAGCCGAGGCCGCCGGCGCCGACGGCCAGCACCTTGGCGTTCTTCAGCCGCTTCTGACCCTCCATCCCGACGTCCGGGATGATCAGGTGCCGGCTGTACCGACGGACCTCGTCGATCGTGAGGTCGGCGGCGGGTTCCACCAGGGGTGGCAGGGACACGATGGCTCCTCTGTGTCTTCGGACGGCCGGATCGCGCGGACGGCGCCGCGGGGACGACGGACGTTCCGGTGCGTTCGGCTGTCCAACAGCGTCGCAGGTGCGTCTCTTCCCGCCCCGGACGGGCCGTCGTCAGAGGCGGAGATCCCGCCGGGCGTAGCCCACCAGGCCGACGGCGGCTCCGATCCCGGCGACGGCGAGCAGGCCCAGCGCCCCGGGGACGTCCACCGGTTCGGCCGGCGCCGGTGCCAGGTGGGCGATCGGGGAGACCGCGCGCACCCATCCGGGCCAGGCGAAGGTGTCGGCGAGCACCAGCAGCAGGTAGCCGCCCGCCGCGGGCAGCACGCCGACCGGCAACACCGCCGAGGGCGCCCAACCGAGCGCCAGCAGGGCGGCCGCCAGGCACAGGAGCGCGACGGGGACGACGCCGACTGCCCCGGCCAGCGCCTCGCCGGGCCCGAGCCCGGCCCCCACCGCGGCGGTCCCCGCCCACGTCGCCAGCCCCGCGGCCGCAGCGAGGACGACGCAGGCGCCGGCGACCACGGCGGCCTCCCGGCCAACCCACCGGACCCGGCTCACGGGCAGCGCGTAGAGCAACGCCAGCCGACCGGACGTCTCGTCGGCCGCGACCGCCGCGATCCGGGCGGCGGCGAAGGCGCCGACCGGCACGGTCAGCAGGGAGAACAGCGACGCGACGTAGCCCTGCACCGACCCCAGGTGGGCGAAGCCGGCCTCGGCGGCCATCGCGGCGAACACGGGGTTGTCCCGCAGGAAGTCCACCATCGCGGTGGCGAGCAGTCCGATGAGCAGGAAGTAGGCGGCGAGCCCGGCGCTCCAGGTCAGCACCGGCCGGCGGGTCCGGTGGACGGCGAAACCGGTCAGCGACCGCAGCCGGCTCCGGGTGGCCGTCCGGTGCCGGCCCTGCCACCGTCCGCTGCCCAGGTCGCGGCCCGCGGCCAGCCGGACCGCCAGGACCGCGGGAACGGCCACCACACCGGCCAGGACCAGGACCGGGAGGACCCGGTCCTCGGCGAACGGCGCGACCCGCCCCATCAGCCCGAACGGGGTCCACCACTGCAGCCAGCCCAGCGCCGGCACCCCGTCGCCCACCATGCGCGCCAGCAGCCCGGCGAGCAGCACCCCCACGGCCAGCCCCGAGGCTCCCCGGCGCTCGCTGCGCAGTTGCGCGCCCAGCACGCCGAGCGCGGCGCCGCACATCCCCGTGCCGGCGATCGCCGCCCCGAACAGCACCGCTCCCGTCGCCGCCGTCCCGACGAGCAGCAGCCCCGCACCGGCGGCGACCCCCACCAGCGCGGCGGCGGCCAGCAGGACGGCCAGGTGCCGGACGACCAGCGTGTGCAGCGCGATCCGGCCGGTGAGCAGCAGGTCCCACCGGCCGGCCTCCTCCTCGCCGCGGGTCACCCGGGTGGCGGCGAGGGCGGCCAGACGCCGACGAGGACGGCGAGCACGGTGCCGGTCCGCCAGACCGTGAAGCCGCCCGGGTCGTCGAGGGCCACCGGCGGGCCGAAGAGCGTGCGGATCGCGGGGTTCTCCGCCAGCGCGGACAGCGACGCCGTCCCGATCGCGCCGTCGAGCCCCCGGTACTGCACCACGACCAGGGCGGGCAGGCCGGCGGCGACGGCCGCGACGACGAGGGTGCCGCGGCGGACCTGGCGAACCGCGGCGGCGACGACGGTCTCCGCCGGCGACCGGCCCGGCGCGGGCCGGGTGGCGGACGCCGCCGGGGTCGTCGTCCCGGTGGTCACGCCGGCACCTCGCCGTAGTAGTCGAGGAAGATCTCCTCCAGCGACGGCTCGCGCACGTCCAGCCGCGCGACGCCGGCGTCGGCCAGCGCCCGCAGGACCGCTCCCGGCGGTCCGGACAGCGACAGGGCCAGCCGGGTCTCCGAGGACCACCGCAGGTCGACGACGCCGGGCAGCCGGACCAGATCGCGCAGGTGCGGTGCCGGGCGGGCGAGGTCCACGACGACCTCGGAGCGGCGCAGGCGGCGCAGCTCGGCCAGGCCGGCCACCTCCACGAGCCGGCCGTGGCGCAGGATCCCCACCCGGGAGCAGACCGCCTCCACCTCGGCCAGCTGGTGGGAGCTGAGGAACACCGTCTGGCCGCGTTCGGCGGCCTCGGCGATGCACCGGCGGAACTCGCGCTCCATGAGCGGGTCCAGCCCGCTGGTCGGCTCGTCGAGCACCAGCAGCGGCGCGCGGGTCGCGAAGGCGGCGACCAGCGCGACCTTCTGCCGGTTGCCGCTGGAGTAGGTCCGTGCCCGCCGGTCAAGCTCCAGGGAGAACCGTTCCACCAGCTCGTCCCGGTAGCCCTGGTCCGTACCGGGTCCCACCCCGGCCAGCAGGTCCAGGCACTGGCGTCCGGTCAGGCCGGGCCACAGGGCGACGTCGGCCGGCACGTAGGCCAGGTGCCGGTGGGCCCGCTCCACGTCGGAGGCCGGGGCGTCGAAGATCCAGGCGGCACCGCTGGTGGGCCGCAGGAGCCCCAGCAGCAGGCGGATGGTCGTGGACTTGCCCGCCCCGTTGGGGCCGAGGAAGCCGAACACCTCGCCCGGCAGCACGGTCAGGGACAGGTCCTCCACCGCGCGGGTCGTGCCGAAGTGCTTGGTCAGCCGCTCCGCGCGGACCGCGGGCGAGGCAGGAGGGACGGCGGCCATGGCGGGCGCTCTCCGATCGCAGTCGGGAACACGACTGCCGACCAGACTTCCCGGCACACCGGCCGCGAGCCTAGTCCCGAACGCCCGCCCGGAGGAGGCCTTCCGGCCTGGCCTCGGGTAGCTCAGGGGTAGGGCCAGGCGTTCTTCAGGCAGCCGTCCAGCCGCAGCGTCTGCTGCTGCATCACCGGCGCGAGCTGGCCGGGGCCGGGGCAGGGCTGGTGCCCGTTGCCGAGCGCGTGCCCGACCTCGTGGTTGACCACGTACTGCCGGTAGGTGGCGACGTCGCCGTCGTAGTGCGGGACGGCGGTCTCCCACCGGGCGAGGTTGATCACCGCCCGCTCGCCGTAGCGGCAGGACGTGTAGCCGCCCGTGCCCACCCCGGGGCAGTAGCGCTCCATGCTGCCGGGGCTGACCAGGCTGACCCGGAAGTCGTACTCGCCGGTCGCGGCCTGGTCGACGCCGACCCGCTGGAAGGACATGCGGCCACCGCCGCCCCAGGACCGCGGGTCACCCAGCGTCGCCTCGACGGCCGCGGCGAAGGCGGCCCCGTCGACGTTGATGCCGTCCTCCACCTCGACGACGAAGCGGCGCAGCGGCCCGGTCCCGTAGACCCCGGACACCCCGGGCACCACGGTCACCGTGCCGGCGCCCTGCTGGACGAACGGAGGGGTGCCGGTCGCCGGGACCGCCTCGGTCGGCCCGGCGTCGCCCTCCGCGGACGGCGTGGGCGCGGCGGGCGGGGGTTCGGCGGCCGGGGACTCCTCCGCCGGAGGAGGGTCGGCGGTCTCCGAGGCGGTCACGGCCGCGGGAGTGCTCTGCGACACGGGCCGGCTCGCGGTCGCCACGAGGTCCACGACGGTGAGCAGGGTGGCGACGGTGAGCAGCGGGATGGCGTAGGCGCGCCAGCCGTAGCGGGCGACGAACCGGCGCACCCGTCCGGCCGGGCGGCGGCGGACCGGACGGCCGTGCCGGCCCACCGGCTCCCGGCGGGCCACCAGCGGTCCCGACCGGCTCCGGAGCGCGGCGGGCGCTCGCCGGTCGACGTCCCGCGGAGGCACGCGGGGCGGGCGGGGATCGGACGGCGAGGGTCGACCGCGCGCGAACCGGCCGTCGGCCGGCGGTGCTGCCACTGCCGCCTCCCTGCCGGTCGTCCCTGCACCCGCCGCGCCCCTCGGCACCCGATCGCACCCGGGACCCGGTTCCTGCGCGGGCTCGGCCGCCGGGCGCGCGGGCGTCAGGCTCTCACGGGCACCAGTGTGCCGGGGAGACCTCGATCGGAGCGAGGCGTGTCGGACCGACCCGTCCGGGTGAGCACTGGTCAGGCGGCGTCCTCGCCCGCCCGGGCCGCGAGGTCCTCGGCCAGCCCCAGCACCGCCCGCGCGGTCGGCTCCGGCTCCTCCAGCATCGCCACGTGCCCGACCCCGGCGAGGACCAGCAGCCGGGCGTCGGGGATCGCGGCGGCCAGCCGGGGCGCCAGCGCGGGGTCGACCAACCGGTCGCGGTCGCCCCAGACGACCAGCGTCGGCGGCCGCAGCGAGCGCGCCATCCGCCAGGCGTTCGCCGCTCCGACGCGCAGGTAGGAGCTGATCAGCCCGCGCATGCTCCCGGTGAGCGCGCGCCCGGCCCAGGCCTGCCCGGCCCGCTCGCGCATCTCCTCGACGGCCTGCTCCAGCCGCACCCGCGGCACCCGCGACGGGTCGCCGAAGCACACCCGCACCATCCCGCGGACCTGCTGCTCGGGCGAGACGCCCGCCAGCCGGCGCGCCGCCAGTGCCGGAACGCCCGGGACCAGCAGCAGCGGGAGCGCCCAGGTGAACGTCGGGGGCACCCGGTACACCGGCATGGCCGGCGAGATCAGGGTGAGCGAGGCGACCAGTTCCGGGCGGCGGGCCGCGACGCGCAGGCTGACCAGCCCGCCCAGGGAGTTGCCCAGCAGGTGCACCGGGCGGCCGGCGGCCTCCCCCGGCCGGGTCCGCACGTGCTCGAGCACGTCGAGGACGGCCCGCTCGTGCCCCCGCACGGAGAACGAGGCGCGGGGCGGGGGCTGCGAGCGCCCGAAGCCGGGCAGGTCGAGCGCCCAGCCGTCGAACCGGACGGCGAGCAGCCCGGCCAGATCGGTCCAGTTGGTCGACGCACCGCCCAGGCCGTGCACGTAGAGGGCCCGTTCCCGCGGGGCGTCCCGCCCGGCGCCCGCCACCGGCCCCCGCCACGGGGTGAACCGGACGAAGACCTCTCCTCCGCGCACCGGCACCGCCGCGCCGGGCCAGGGCGGCGACGTCCTCCGCAGCGGCGGCAGGGCCGTGCCGGACAGCACCGCGGCCGGAGGGACGGGACCGGACACCGGCCGACGGTAACCCGGTGCCCGCATCCTGCGCGCGACCTGGTAACCCACCGGTAACATCTCCTCCGCCATGCAGCTGCCCAGGCCCGTGCCCCCGCCCGTCCGTCGCACGTCCCGCCTCCCGCGCGGCGCCCGACGGCTCCAGCTGTTGCAGGCCGCGCAGGAGGTCTTCGTCGCGCAGGGGTTCCACGCCGCCGCGATGGACGACATCGCCGACCGCGCCGGCGTCAGCAAGCCGGTGCTTTACCAGCACTTCCCCGGCAAGCGTGAGCTCTACCTGGCGCTGGTCGAGCAGCAGGTCACCGAGCTCACCGAGCGGGTGCGCCAGGCGATGGCCGGCACCGACGACAACCGGGAGCGGGTCGACGGCGCCGTCGGCGCCTACTTCGACTTCATCGACGCCGAGGGCGAGGCCTTCCGCCTGCTCTTCGAGTCCGACCTGCGCAACGACGACGACGTGCGGGCGCTGGTCAACCGCGGCATGCGGGCCTGCGTGGAGGCGATCGCCGAGGTGATCGCCGCCGACACCGGCTCGGACCCCGAGCGGGCGCTGCTGCTGGCGTCGGGTCTGACCGGGCTGGCCGAGACCAGCGCCCGGTGGTGGCTGGCCGGCAAGGGAACCATCTCGCGGGACGAGGCGGTGGCGCTGATGTCGGCGCTGGCGTGGCGGGGCATCTCCGGCTTTCCCCGGCTGGAGGGCGGCGAGCACCCTGCGCCGTGACCGGCGCCGTCGTTCGCTGATGGCGCATCCGCGGCGCAGGTCGGGGCAACCCCGGCTGCACTAGCGTGGACAGCAGCCGCGCAACTCGAGGAGGCATCCCCCGTGGAAGTCAAGATCGGTGTCCAGCACTCCCCCCGGGAGTTGGTCATCGACAGCCCGCACACCCCCGACGAGATCGCCGCCGACGTGGCGGCGGCCATGTCCGGTGCCACGAAGGACGGCCTGCTCACGCTGGTCGACGAGCGTGGTCGACGGGTCCTGGTTCCCGTCGACCGCATCGCCTACGTGGAGATCGCCCAGGCCGACCAGCGCCGCGTGGGTTTCATCGCCGGGGCGTGACGTTCCTTTCCGCCATCGCCTGACGCCCGGGGCGTCCCTCGCATCCCGCGAGGGGCGCCCCGTCGTCGTCCGCGGGTCAGGGATTGAGCCCCAGGGTGCGCATCCGCTCGGTGTGCGCGGCGGTGATCCGCTCGATCAGCCGGCCGAGGCCGGTCAGGTCGCCGGTGCCCTGGATGATCAGCTGCGCCAACTGGTCCCGTTCGGCGATGACCGCCTGCGACTGGGTGATGGCCTCCCCCACCAGCCGTCGCCCCCACAGGGCCAGGCGCCCGGCCACGGTCCGGTGCGTGGCGATCGCCGCGCGGACCTCCCGGACGGCGAACTCCGCGTGCCCGGTGTCGGCGAGGACCTCCAGGATCAGCGCCCGGTCCGGATCGGGCAGGAACCCGGCGATCTCCCGGTAGAAGTCGGCGGCCAGCCCGTCCCCGACGTAGGCCTTGACCAGGCCCTCCAGCCAGGTGCGCGGCCGGGTGCTCTCGTGGAAGGCGTCCAGCGCGGCGGTGAACGGCGCCATCGCCTCGCTCGGGTCGGCGCCGAGCTCGGTGAGCCGCTCGGTGAGCCGGGCGTGGTGGCCGATCTCCGCGGCGGCCATCCGCGCCAGCGCGGCCCGGCCGGTCAGCGTCGGCGCCAGCCGGGCGTCCTCGGCCAGCCGGTCGAAGGCGGTCAGCTCGGCGTAGGCGAGCACGCCCAGCAGGTCCACGACGGCTCGGGTGTCGACCGTGATCACGGACGCCTCCAGGGGTTCGACGACGCCGGCGCACCCGCCCGGACGGGTGATCGACGGGCTGCGGAGCGCGCGGCGCAGGGAGGCTAACCGCCGCTCGCGCTACCATGGGAATCGGCGAGCCGCTCGGTTCGCTTGTACGTGTATCTGTGCGCTGACGATCGCCGGACACCGCCCCACCGGGCAGGTGACCACGGCCCGCTCCAGGGCCGTTCCCCCGGGCCGATTCCTCGATGCCCGGTCAGCTGGCCGCGTCGGCGCTGGACTGATCCCGCGACACCGACCCGGGACAGGTCCGGTCCGGCGGAATCCGCCGCGGACCCGCCTGTCCCCAGCAGACCTGAGGCGAGAGCACTGACCATCGACAACACCCCCACCGCCATCGAGCACGCCGAGACCGGGGCTCCCCCGGAGGAGCAGCTCGAGCAGAGCGTCGAGCGCCTCGGCGGCGCGCCGGTCGAGGAGACCGCCCCGCTGTTCAGCGACTTCGACATCCATCCCGACGTCGTCGAGGCGCTGGCCGAGGTCGGCATCACCCGCACCTTCGCCATCCAGGAGCTGACGCTCCCCCTGGCGCTGGCCGGCCACGACCTCATCGGCCAGGCCCGCACCGGCACCGGCAAGACCCTGGGTTTCGGCGTCCCGCTGCTGCAGCGGGTGCTCCCCGCCTCCGAGGGCGGCGACGGCGTGCCGCAGGCGCTGGTCGTCGTCCCCACCCGTGAGCTGTGCGTGCAGGTCTCCCGCGACCTGGCCACGGCCGGCAGCAAGCGCGGCATCCGCGTGCAGGCCATCTACGGCGGCCGCGCCTACGAGCCGCAGGTGCAGGCCCTCCAGGCCGGCGTCGACGTGGTCGTCGGCACCCCCGGCCGGCTGCTGGACCTGGCTCAGCAGGGCCACCTGATCCTCGGCAAGGTCGGCGTGCTGGTCCTCGACGAGGCCGACGAGATGCTCGACCTGGGCTTCCTGCCCGACATCGAGCGGATCCTCGGCATGGTCCCGGCCAAGCGCCAGACCATGCTGTTCTCGGCCACCATGCCCGGGCCGATCGTGAACCTGGCCCGCCAGTTCATGACCCAGCCGACGCACATCCGGGCGCACGGCAACGACGAGGGCAGCACCGTGCCGCAGACGACGCAGTTCGTCTACCGCGCGCACAACCTCGACAAGCCCGAGCTGCTCGCCCGCGTGCTGCAGGCCCGCGGCCGCGGCCTGGCCATGATCTTCTGCCGCACCAAGCGGACGGCGCAGAAGGTCGCCGACGAGCTGGTCGAGCGCGGCTTCGCCGCCGCCGCCGTGCACGGCGACCTCGGCCAGGGTGCCCGCGAGCAGGCGCTGCGCGCCTTCCGCAGCGGCAAGGTCGACGTGCTCGTGGCCACCGACGTCGCCGCCCGCGGCATCGACGTCGCCGGCGTCTCCCACGTGGTCAACTACCAGTGTCCCGAGGACGAGAAGACCTACCTGCACCGGATCGGCCGCACCGGCCGGGCCGGGGCCGAGGGCGTCGCGGTCACCCTGGTCGACTGGGACGACGTGCCGCGCTGGCAGCTGATCAACAAGGCGCTGGACCTGCCGTTCGAGGAGCCGCAGGAGACCTACTCCACCTCCCCGTGGGTCCGCACCGACCTCGACGTCCCCGAGGACACCACCGGCCGCCTGCCGCGTGCGCAGCGCACCCGCGAGGGTCTGGGGGCCGAGACGCTCGAGGACCTGGGCGAGACGGGCAAGCGCACCCGGTCCGGCGGGCGCGGCACCGGTCCCGGCCGCGACGCCGACGGTGAGCAGCCCAGCCGCGCCGGCAAGAGCCGCCCGCGCCGGCGGACCCGGGGTGGCGGCGCCGCTGCGGAGGGCGCCTCCGGTGAGGCTCCGTCGTCCTCCGCCGGTGAGTCCGGCGAGGCCGGTGAGGGCGCGGGCAGCAAGCCGCGTCGCCGCCGTCGCCGCGGGGGTGCCGGGCGGGGCGCCGAGTCCGCCGCCTGATGAAGGACCACCTCCTCCCCACCCCTCGCACGCTCGGGGTGGGCCCCGGGAGGTGGCCAACGATGCGCCCGCCGCTGCGGGTCTGGATCTGGACGGCGGCCACCGTCGCGCTGGCGCTGGTCGCCGCCCTGCTCTGGCGGGGCTCGGACGCGGCGGCCACCGACAGCACCACCGCACCGCCGGCCGACGTCCCCGCGGGGACGCCGGCCGGCGGCGTCTCCGCGGCCTGGTCGGTCGAGGGCGGCCCGGTGCCGCGCAAGGTGGTGGAGGGCGGCCGCGTCGTCGTCGGCTCCGAGCACGGGGTGCGCGCCCACGATCCGGTGACCGGCGGCGAGGCGTGGCACTACCTGCGGGCCAACGCGCTGCTGTGCGACCTGACCGCCGTCGACGGCGTGGTCGTCGCGGTCTTCCGCACCGAGGATCGCTGCGACGAGGCCGTGGCCCTGGATGCCGCGACCGGGGTGCGGGCCTGGACCCGCAACGTGAACTTCCGGCCGGACATGACGCTGCAGAGCGCTCCGGGCGTCGCGCTGGCCGCCGCCCCGACCGGCGTGGTGACCCTCGACCCGCGGGGCAACAACATCCGCTGGCGCTACGCCGCGCCCGCCGGCTGCCGGCTGGACGGGGCCGACGTCGGCGCGGCGGGCGTCGCCGTCCTGCAGCGCTGCGGAGGCTCGCCGGCCCGGCAGCTGCGGCTGCTCGACGGCCAGCAGGGCAGCCCCCGCTGGACCCGGGACGTGGCCGTGCCCGACGTCGGCGGCGTGTCGCTCGGCCCCGTCGACCAGGCGGTGACCGTGGTCGCCGGCGACCGGCTCGAGGTGTTCGCCGGCTCCGACGGCGCACCGCTGAACGCGCTGCCGCTGCCCGCCGAGGACCCCGGCGCGCCGGTGCTGCACACCACCGTCGGCAGCACCGCCCTGGTGTGGACCCGCGGCACCGTCTGGGCTCTGGACCGGCCGACCGGATCACTGCTCTGGCAGGTGCCGGCCCGGGGCGTGCCCTCGGCCCCGGCGGACAAGACCGCCCAGCCGGGGGGCACGCCGGTGGTGGTCCCCGAGGCGGACGGGCTGGCGCTCCGCGACGCGCGGACCGGCGCCGAGCTGGGCCGCCTCGCCGCACCCGACCTGCCCTCCGGCGGGCTGGCCACCGTGCTCGGGCCGGTCGTGGTCTACCGGCTGCCCGGCGAGGTGCGCGGCTACCGCTGACGCCGGCCGTCGGCGGCGCGGCCCGGGGCGGCGCACCGCAGTCCGGCGCGGTTGACTGGGGTCATGGTGATGCCCGGTGGGCCCGACTTCCGCGCCCCTCTCTCCATCGCGCCGGACGACCTGCGGCAGCTGGCCGACCACGACGCGGCCCACCGGGCCTTTCCCGGCGGCGCCGGCCCGCTGTCCGCGCTGGACACCGGCGGGGACGGCGCGCACGGCGCGGTCCTGCTGGTGGCCGGCTACACCGGGAGCAAGGAGGACTTCGCCCCGCTGCTCGCCCCACTGGCCCGGGCCGGTTACCGCGTCGTCGCGCTCGACCAGCGCGGGCAGTACGAGTCGCCGGGCCCCGACGACCCGGCCGCCTACTCGGTCGCCGAGCTCGCGGCCGACGTCGTGGCGGTGGCCCGGATCCTGGGCGCCGAGACCGGCCGCCCGGTGCACCTGCTGGGCCACAGCTTCGGCGGGCTGGTCAGCCGGGCCGCCGTGCTGGCCGAGCCGACGGCGTTCGTGTCCCTGACACTGCTCGGCTCCGGGCCGTCCAGGCTGGTGGGCCCGCGGGCGGTGCTGCTGGAGCACCTGGCCCCGCTGCTGGACTCCGGCGGCGTGCCGCTGGTGCACGCGACGCTCGAGCAGCTGGCGATGACCGATCCCCGGGCCCAGGCGGTGCCGGCGCCGACGCGCGCGTTCCTCTCCCGCCGCTTCCTGCGCAGCAGCGCCGCCGGGCTGCGCGGCATGGCCGACGCGATGACCACCGAGCCCGACCGGGTCGCGGAGCTCGCGGCCACCGGGGTGCCGGTGCTGGTCGCGCACGGGATCGCCGACGACGCCTGGCTGCCGGCCGTCCAGGCGGACATGGCCCGGCGCCTGGGCGCCCGCTACGAGGTCATCCCCGGCTCGATCCACTCCCCCGCGATCGAGAACCCGGTGCGCACCCTGGAGGTCCTGACCGGCTTCTGGACGGCGGTGACGGCCGGCTCGGACGGCGAGCGGGAGACCGGCGCCGCGGTGCCGTCATGAGCCCCGATCCCTCGGCGGTGCCGTCATGAGCCCCGATCCCTCGGCGGTGCCGTCATGAGCCTCGATCCCTCGGCGGTGCCGTCATGAGCCTCGATCCCTCGGCGGTGCCGTCATGAGCCTCGATCCCTCGGCTTGGACCGCCGAGGAGGACCTGCTGGGCTTCTTCGGGCCCCACAGCGTCACCTGGCGGGTGCACGCCGATCCCACCCTCACCATCGGCGGGCTGCGCGCCCTGCTGCTGCAGGCGCTGCACCCGGTGGCGATGCACGGCGTCGCCACGTTCTCGGCCGGTTTCCGCTCCGATCCGTGGAGCCGACTGGCCCGCACCGGCGCCTACCTCGACACCCTGACCTTCGGCACCCGCGGCGAGGCGCTGCGCGCCGTCCGGCGGGTGCGCGGCCTGCACCGCCGGCTGGGCGCGGTCGAGCCCACCACCGGCCGGGCCTACCGGGTGGACGACCCGGACCTGCTGTTGTGGGTGCACTGTTGCGAGGTCGACTCGCTGCTCGACGTCGCCCGCCGGGCCGGGGTGGTCACCGCCGCGCAGGGCGACCGGTACGTCGCCGAGCAGGTGGTCGCCGCCGTCCTGGTGGGCGCGGAGGCGGACGACGTGCCGCGCTCGGCCGCCGAGCTGGCCGCCTATCTCGCCCGGATGCGCCCGCAGCTCGTGGCGACCGCCGCCGCCCGCGAGGCCTACCGGCTGATCGTGACCCCACCGATGCCGGCGTGGGTCCGCTTCCTCACCCCCGCCCGGCCGGCGTGGGCCACCCTCGCCTCCCTGGCGGTGGCCACGCTGCCGCAGTGGGCGCGGCGGATGTACTCCCTGCCCGGGTTCGGGCTCACCGACGCGGCAGCGACCGCGGCGCTGCGCGCGTTCCGGCAGGGGATGCTCGCCCTGCCCGTGCGGGCCCGGCAGTCGCCGATCGTGCGGGCCGGCTTCGAGCGGGTCGCGCCGGCGGTGCCCGTCGGCGCCTGAGCGGGCTCAGCCGGCCCGGTCGTCGTCCCGGTCCTCGGCGAGGAAGCTCCACGTCTCCCGCGGCGGGGCGGCGGCCCGCCCGGCCGGGCAGCTGGCGCGGAAGTCGCACCAGCCGCAGTGGCGTCCGGGCACCGCGGGGAAGGCGACGTCGGGATCCTCCCCGGCCGCCGCGGCCGCGGTGGCCGCCTCGATGTCGGCGGCGATGTCCTCGGCCCGGCGCACGTGGTTGGCCAGCGACCGGTCGGTGTGCTCGAAGGCCGCCACGGTGCCGCTGGGCAGGTGGTGCAGCTCCACGCGCGAACAGGGCCGGCGCAGCGTGCGGCGCACGCCGAGGACGTAGGCGGCCAGCGCCGGTGAGCCGCGTGCCTCGTCGTCGGTGCAGACCGCGCGGCCGGTCTTGTAGTCGACGACGACCAGCTCGTCGCCGCGCTGGTCGATGCGGTCCACCCGGCCCGTCAGGGCCAGCCGCTCGGTGGTGGCGGCCACCTGGCGCTCGGTGCCCACCGGCTCGTCGGCCGGGTCCAGCCCCGCGACGTAGTCGGTGAGCCAGCCCGCGGCCCGGGCCCGCCAGCGCTCGGACTGCTCGGCGTCGCGGAACCCGTTCTGCGACCAGGTGGCGTACAGCAGTTGCCGGGCGGCCACGGGGGTGCGCCGCCCGACCGGCAGCTCCCACCACGAGCGCAGCGCGGCGTGCACGGCCGAGCCGACCGTGTTGTGCGCCCACACCGGGCCCTTGGGCGGGGTCGGCCGGTCGACGTAGGAGAAGCGGTAGCGCCGAGGGCAGTCGGCGAACGCGGCGAGCTTGCTGGGCGTGGCCGGGAACAGCCGCCGCGGCATGCCGGGCAGGTCGAGCTGCGCCTGCCCTCCGGGGACCATGGCCTCCACGCTAGCCGCCGGCGACGATGGTCCGGGTCAGTCCCGCAGCGGCGCGCGGCCGGTGCCGGCGGCCAGCAAGGCCTCCAGCTGGTCGGGGGCGGTGGTGCAGGCGGCGATCGGCGTCGTCTTGTTCGTGCCGTGGTAGTCGCTGGAGCCGGTGACCAGCAGGCCGAGCTCGCGCGCCAGGCCCCGCATGTGCTCCCGCTCGGCCGGGTCGTGGTCGGGGTGGTCGACCTCCAGGCCGAGCAGCCCTGCCTCGACCATGACCGCGATCGCCTCGTCGCCGACGACCCGGCCGCGCCGGGTCGCCAGCCCGTGGGCGAAGACCGGCACGCCGCCGGCGGCCCGCACCAGCGCGATGCCGTCGAGGACGTCGGTGTCGGCCTTGGCGACGTAGTAGGGGCTGCGGTGGTGCAGCAGGTCGGCGAACGCCTCGTCGACCGAGCCGACGACGCCGGCGTCGACCAGGGCGCGGGCGACGTGCGGCCGGCCGACCACCGCGCCGGCACTGGCCGCGACGATCTCCTGCCACACCACCGGGTAGCCGGCCGCGGCCAGGGCGCTGACGATCCGCTCGCCGCGGCCGAGCCGCTCGGAGCGCAGCCGGGACCGCTCGGCGGCCAGGCCGGGGTGGTCGGGGTCGAAGAGGTAGGCCAGCAGGTGCACGCTGATCGGCGGCTGGTCGTCGGGCACCCAGCGGCAGGACAGCTCCATGCCGGGCACGACGATGAGCCCGGGCGGGCGGGCGCGCTCGGCCTCCGCCCAGCCGCCGGTGGTGTCGTGGTCGGTGAGCCCGACGACGTCGAGGCCGGCCGCGCGCGCCGTCGCCAGCAGCTCGGCCGGCGTGTCGGTGCCGTCGGACACCGACGAGTGGGTGTGCAGGTCGATGAGCATCACCGGTCAGCCTGCCCCAGGAACGGCCCGGGCACCCGACGGCCTCACGGTCGGGCCGGGGGCAGCCGCGGGAGGGGCTCGGTGTCCCGCCGTCCGGCCTCGGGCCCGGGCGGAGGCGGAGGCGGCTCGGGGTTGCCCTCGTCGTCGCCGGAGGCGGCGCCGCCCCAGTCGCTGCCGAACAGCAGCGCGCTGACCTCGCGGTAGAGCCGGTCGGCCCGCGGCAGGAAGGTGATCTCCGAGAGCGCCTGCTGCTGGCCGGCCGACTCGAAGCGGAAGGTGCCGTAGCCGAGGACCTGGCCGAGCAGCGTCTCCTTCCAGGTCAGGTCGGTGATGCGGCGCAGCGGCAACAGGGTCACCGTGCGCACGACGATCCCGGAGGTGAGCAGCACCCGCCGCCGGGTCACCAGGAAATGGCGCATCCACCACTCGCCGACGCGCAGCCCGAGGTAGCCGAGGGCGGCCAGGACGACCAGGAAGCCGGCCGTTGTGGGGATCCGATCGGCGGGATCCACGGTCATCAGCCAGCCCCCGCCCAGGACGAACGGCAGCGCCTTCAGCGTCGGCGCGATCAGCACCGCCCAGTGCCGGCGGGTGGCCACGACCGGCGGCTGCTCCTCCGGGAGCAGGTACTTCGCCGCGTCCTTGCTCCACCGCGGCTGCCAGCCGCCGGAGTGTTGCCGCGGGCTGGCCGGGGTGGTCACGCCGCCTAGACGAGCGATCCGACGAACGCCGCCAGCGAGGATGCCGCGTCACCGAGGGCCTGGCCCGCGCTGCGGACCAGGTCGGCGGAGGACTCCGGCGCCTGGATGACGTAGAAGACGACGAACGCGACGGCCAGCCAGGTGAGGACCTTCTTCAGGTTCACCGTCACCTCCGCGGGTGCGCTAGGGATGGGGGCGGGGCGGCTGCCCGGCGGCGCTCGACGAGCGCGTCCCATGGGTAACACAGGCCCCGGTGCCGCCCGTCCGGGACACGCCGGGCCGGTGCGGACCCCTCCGGTCGGGCCGTCAGCGCCCCGGCAGCAGGTGCTCGCTGGGCGGCCCCAGCGGCAGATCGGGGTAGAGCCGTTCGCGCAGGTCGAGCAGTTCCAGCTGCTCGGCCAGCAGCCAGGCCGCCGACATGGGCCACATGACCAGCCACAGCCAGACGCCGTAGGCCTCGCCGACGAAGGCCGCGCGGTCGTCGGCGGTGGGCACCGCCCACAGCGGCGCGTGCTGGCCGGCGGCCTTCACGTCGGCCGACGACGGCCCGGTGATGACATCGCCCGGGTCGAGTCCCGGTAAGCCGGCGTAGCCGCAGCCGACGCCCGTGCCCGGCTCCTCGGCGACCAGGACCAGCTCGGCCGAGCCACCCAGCGGCGCGGGCCCGGCACAGTCGACGACGATTGCCCGCGCGCCGGGCTCGCCACCCCACGCCAGCCCGGTGACCGACCAGCCGGGCGGCATGGGATCGGGGACCCAGGCGGGCACCCGGGCGTCGGCGGTGACCGCGGCGATCGCGTCGTGGGCGATGAGCACCGTGTGGTGCAACGGCGTCACCGCGCCGTGCACGTGACACCAGGCCTGCGCGGAGCTGCCCGCGCGGACGACCAGTCGCTCGCCGCAGCGAGGGCAGACCGGAGTGGCATTCATCGCGCATCACCGTCCTGGGACCGGAGAAGTTCGTCAAGCGCAACGGGAGGCCGCCCGCGTGGCGGCACCGGCGGGTCGGGCGCGCCCGGTGGACGCGCGGGCGGGGGCGCGGACCAGCCGGCGTGCGTAGCCTCCCGCGCATGGCCTCCAGCCCCGGTCCCGCCGACCCGGTGCTGCCGGTCGTCGCCTGCGTCGGGGCGGTGGTGCTCGACGGCCGGGGCAGGCTGCTGCTGGTCCGGCGGGGCCGGGAACCCAGCCGGGGGCTGTGGTCGGTTCCGGGTGGACGGGTGGAACCGGGCGAGTCCCTGGCCGAGGCGGTCGAGCGCGAGGTGCTCGAGGAGACGGGGCTGCAGGTGCGCGCCGGCGCGCCCGTCGGGCGGGTGCGGATCCCGGCTGCCGAGGTGGTCTACGACGTGGTCGACCTGGCCTGCACCCTGGTGGCGCCGGACGCCGAGCCGGTGGCGGGCGACGACGCCGACGCGGTCACCTTCGCCGACGCCGCCACCCTGTCCCGGCTGCCCTGTACACCGGGGCTGCTGCAGATCCTGCGCGGCTGGGGTGTCCTGGCGGACTGAGCCCCGGGACGGCCGCACCGCTGCCCCTCAGCCGCGCGGCTTCGGCTCCGGACGCCCCGGCTGCTCGCCGCCGCGGGCCTCCCCGTAGGACCGCTTGGGCACCATGACCTTGCGCCGGAAGATGCAGACGACCGTGCCGTCCTGCTTGTAGCCGATCGTCTCGACGTGGACCACGCCGCGGTCGTCCTTCGACCTGGACTCGGTCTTGTCGAGGACCGTGGTCTCGCCGTAGATGGTGTCGCCGTGGAACGTCGGGGCCACGTGCCGCAGCGACTCGATCTCCAGGTTGGCGATCGCCTTCCCCGACACGTCCGGGACGCTCATGCCCAGCAGCAGCGAGTAGATGTAGTTGCCGACGACGACGTTCTTGCCGAAGTCGGTGGTCTCCGCCGCGTAGTGGGTGTCCATGTGCAGCGGGTGGTGGTTCATCGTGATCAGGCAGAACAGGTGGTCGTCGTACTCGGTGACGGTCTTGCCGGGCCAGTGCTTGTAGACCGCCCCGATCTCGAACTCCTCGTAGTACCGACCGAACTGCATCTGCTCGCTCCCGACGTCGACGTTGAGCCGGGGCACCGCGGGCGCCCGGAGCAGCGGCCCACCACGACCCGAGGGCCAGTTGCCCACCACGCGGCGTCGGTGACCCATCTGGACGGGCGCCGATCCTACGATGCCCCGGTGCCTCCGGCGTTCCCTGCCAGCGACTCCGCGGACCGCGAGGTCCTGACGCTCTCCTCCGCCGGACGCCGGATCCGGCTGGCCGTCACCGCGGCGGTGCTGGCCCTGGTGCTGGCCGGCACCGTCGTCGGCACCGACGCCGACTTCCCGTTCGG
>DATAAV010000096.1:0-2670 GCA_036259935.1 Geodermatophilus sp.
CTGGAGCGCGAGCCCACCGCCGAGGAGCTGGGCCTCGAGCTCGACATGACCCCCGAGCGCATCACCGAGTTGCTGGAGTACTCCCGCGACCTGGTGTCGCTGGACCAGACCGTCGGTGCCGACGAGGAGTCCCGCCTCGGCGACTTCATCGAGGACGCCGACGCCGCGGTCGCCGAGGACGCCGTGGCCTTCCAGATGATGAAGGGCGACGTGCGCAACGTGCTCTCCACGCTGGAGGAGCGGGAGCGCGACGTGGTCGTGCTGCGCTTCGGCCTCGACGGCGGCCAGCCCCGGACGCTGGAGCAGATCGGCAAGCAGTTCGGTCTCTCCCGCGAGCGGGTCCGCCAGATCGAGCGCGAGACGATGGCCAAGCTGCGCGACCCGCAGCGCGCCGACGCCCTGCGCGACTACCTCGCCTGAGCGGCGGCCCTCCTGCACGGCCGCCCCGGAGCCGGTCACCGACAGGTGGCCGGCTCCCGGCGTCTCTGCGCAACGCACCGCGCACCGTCCCCCTGACGGGGACGCCCGACGGCGGGACCCTGGGAGGGCACCGCCCGAGGGGGACGCCATGACGACCGAGTCTCCGGACACCTTCCAGGTCGGCCTCGAGGCCGCCGAGCTGTACGAGGCCCGGTTCGTCCCGGCGATCTTCGCCGAGTGGGCGCCGCTCCTGGCTGAACTGGCCGGCGTCCGCCCCGGCCAGGAGGTGCTCGACGCCGCCTGCGGCACCGGCATCGTCGCCCGTACGGTCGCCGACCGGCTGGCGGGCAGGGGCCGGGTCGTCGGTCTCGACCTCAACGACGCCATGCTGACCGTCGCCCGGCGGGTGCGGCCGGACCTGGAGTGGCGGCACGGCGACGTCGCGGCCCTGCCGTTCCCCGACCGGTCCTTCGACGTCGTGCTCTGCCAGATGGCCCTCATGTTCTTCCCGGACCGGACGGCGGCCCTGCGCGAGATGGCGCGGGTGGCGCGACCGGGCGGCACCGTGGCGGTCGCCGTACCAGCCGCGCTGGCCGACCAGCCGGCCTACGGACCGTTCGTCGAGATGGCGGCGCAGGCAGCCGGCCCGGAGGCACGGTCCCTGCTCAGCAGCTACTGGGTCTGCGGCGACCTCGACGCGCTCACCGGGGAGATGACCGGCGCCGGGCTGCTGGTCGTCGGCACACGGACCCATCTGGGCACGGCCCGGTTCGCCTCGCCCGAGGAGTTCGCGGCCACGGAGGTCGAGGGCTCGCCGCTGGGGAGCCGGATCTCCGCCGAGGTGTACGCACGGATCCGCGCGGGAGCCCGCGAGGTGCTGCGCCCGTTCACCGCGGCGGACGGGACGCTCCCCGCCCCCTTCCGCGGGCACCTGGTCGTCGCGCGCACCCCCGGGAGCTGACCTCCGCTCAGTCGCCGGGAGTGCGCATGCGGCGGGGGCCGGGGTCCACGCGCGCGGTCGGTGGACCGATCCGGACGGCGGCACCGGCCACGACCAGCGACCGTCCGCCGTGCCAGGGGTTCGGCGGACCGACGATGACCGGCTCCAGGGACAGCTGCAGCACCTCGGGCAGGTCGTCGGCCAGCCGGGCGACGCGCAGCAGCAGGTCCTCCAGGGCGGCGACGTCGGCCGGCTCCGAGCCGCGGTAGCCGGCGAGCAGCGGCCACGCCCGCGGCGAGCGCACCAGCTCGGCGGCGTCCAGGTCGGTCAGCGGCAGGGCCCGGTACGCGCGGTCGCCCAGCAGGTCGGTGGCCACGCCGCCCAGGCCGAAGCTGACCAGCGCGCCGAAGGACGGGTCGTCGACGATCCCCACGACCGTGGCCACCCCGGGCGCGGCCATCTCCTGCACGATCACCGGATCGCCCGAGGGGATCGCCGCGAACGCCGCGCGCACCGCGTCGGCGTCGGCGAGGTCCAGCCGCACCCCGCCGAGATCGGAGCGGTGCCGCAGCCAGGGGGCCGTCGACTTGAGCACCACCGGGTAGCCGACCTCCTCGGCCGCGACGACCGCGGCCTCGACGTCGGTGACCGTGCGGGTGCCCAGCAGCGGGATCCCGTAGGCGGCCAGCAGCGTGATGAGCTCGTCGTCGGTCAGCGCCCGACCCCCCGGTGCCGACGCCAGCGCCGACCGGACGACGTCCCGCCCGGCCTGCTCGTCGACCCCCTCGAGCTCCGGCACCTCGCCGACCGGGCGGCGCCGCCAGGCGGCGTACTGCGCCACCTTGGCCAGCGCGATCACCGCCCGCTCGGGCGTGGAGAACGACGGCACCGAGCCGCGGGCCGGGGTCCCGTCCTCCCCGATGAGGGCGAGCTCGGCCGGGACGCCCTCGTTGGAGAGGAACGTGGCGACGATCGGCTTCTCCGCCCCGGCGGCCACCTCGCGCAGCGCCCTGCCGAACTCCGCCGAGCCGCGGGACAGCGGCGGGAGGAACACCGCGACGACGGCGTCCACGCCCTCGTCGTCCACCGCCCCCTGCAGCGCGGCCTGGAACTCCGCCGCCGTCCCGCCGGCGCCGATGTCGGTCGGTGCCTCGTGGGCCAGTTCGAGCCCCTGCTCGAGGACCGCGTCGCTGACCAACCAGCCCATCGCGGTGGAGTTGCCGACCACCGCGACCCGGTCGCCGGCCGGCAGCGGCTGGTGGGCCAGCAGCGTGCCGACGTCGAACAGCTGCGCCAGCGTCTCCACCCGG
>DATAAV010000097.1:0-3089 GCA_036259935.1 Geodermatophilus sp.
GCGACCGCGAGTCGGTGAAGGGCCGCATCGGCGGCCGCACCCACGAGATCAGCCGGCTGATCGGCCGCTCCCTGCGGGCCTCGATCGACCTGGCGGCCCTCGGTGAGAACAGCATCGCGATCGACTGCGACGTCCTGCAGGCCGACGGCGGCACCCGCACGGCGGCGATCACCGGGTCCTACGTGGCCCTGGCCGACGCCGTGTCGTGGCTGGCCGAGCGGAAGAAGCTGGCCAGGTCGACGGCGATCCTGCGGTCGGTCTCCGCGGTCAGCGTCGGCGTCATCGACGGCGAGCCGCGCCTGGACCTCGCCTACGAGGAGGACGTGCGCGCCGGCACAGACATGAACGTCGTCTGCACCGGCGACGGCGGCTTCGTCGAGGTGCAGGGCACCGCGGAGGGCGCCGTCTTCGACCGGCCCACCCTCGACGCGCTGCTCGACCTGGCCGTCGCCGGCTGCGCGCAGCTCACCCGCCTCCAGGAGGAGGCGCTGCGGCGCGGGGTCATCCCCCGGTGAGCACCCGGCTGCTGCTGGCCACCCGCAACCGCGGCAAGCTCGCCGAGCTGCAACGGCTGCTGTCCGGCGCCGTCCCGGGGGTGGAGGTGATCGGACTCGGGGACGTCGCCGACTACCCGGACGCGCCCGAGACCGGCGCCACGTTCGCCGAGAACGCGCTGCTGAAGGCGCGGGAGGCGGTGCGGTACACCGGCCTGCCGGCGGTCGCCGACGACTCCGGCATCACCGTCGACGCGCTCAACGGGATGCCGGGGGTGCTGTCGGCGCGCTGGTCGGGCCGGCACGGGGACGACGACGCGAACACCGCGCTGCTCCTGGGCCAGATCGCCGACGTGCCCGACGAGCGGCGGGGTGCGGCGTTCGTCTGCGCGGCGGCGCTGGTGACCCCGGACGGCACGGAGCGGGTGGTCGAGCGGGAGTGGCGCGGCCGGGTGATCCGGGAGAAGCGCGGTACCAACGGCTTCGGCTACGACCCGGTCTTCGTTCCCGAGGGGCTGGAGGTCACCGCGGCCGAGCTGGCGCCGGCGGAGAAGGACGCGCGGAGCCACCGCGGCCAGGCGTTCACCGCGCTGGTCCCCGTGGTCGCCGAGATCCTCGGGCGGGCCTGACCGAGCCGACGCGCCGGGTCGACGGCCGGAGTCGCGCAGGCGCTGACCCGTAGGGTCCTGCGGACGGCGACGGCGCCCCGCGGAGGAGGACCTGGTTGCACGCGGACCACAGGGTGTGGATCACGTCCCTGCGACCCGGACCGGTCGCGTACCGGCGGGTGGACTACCTGCGCGGAGCCCTGGGCGCCTTCGTCGGCATCGCGGTCGCGGCCCTCGCGGCGCAGGCGGTGCCGGGCGGCCCGGAGACGCTGCCGTTCATCGTGGCGCCGATGGGAGCCACCGCCGTCCTGCTGTTCGCCGCCCCCGCGAGCCCTCTCGCCCAGCCCTGGGCGCTGCTGGTCGGCAACACGTCCTCCGCGCTGGTCGGCATCGCGGCGGGGCGCCTCTTCGACCAGGCCACGGTGGCCGCGGCGGTCGCCGTGGCGGTCGCGATCGCGCTGATGATGCTGCTGCGCTGCACCCACCCGCCCGGTGGGGCGTGCGCGCTGTTCGCGGCGCTGGGCGGACCCGCCGTCGCCGAGCAGGGCTTCGCCTTCGCCCTGTGGCCGGTGGGCGTCAACACCGTCGTCCTGCTGCTCGTGGCCGCCCTGGTCAACAACCTCAGCGGCCGGCCGTACCCGCACGTCCCCGAACCCCCGCCGCCGCCGCTGGGCACCGACCCCGCTCCCAGTCAGCGGGTGGGCGTGCAGGCCGAGGACATCGAACAGGCGATGGCGCGCCTGGACCGGGGCCTGGACGTCCTGCCCGGCGACGTGCTGATGCTGGTGCGCGACGCCGAGGCCCACGCGCTCGACCGCAGGCTGGGGCAGCTGCGCTGCGGCACCCTCATGGCCCGCGACGTCCGGACGGTGCAGCCGTCCGAGAGCCTCTACCGCGCGCGGATGCTGATGAACCAGCACCACGTGAAGGCTCTGCCGGTCGTGGACGAGCAGCGTCGGGTCGTGGGCATCGTGACGGTCTACGACCTGTTCAATCTCGAGGTCGTCAACCTGGATCCGGTGGCGAAGGTGATGAGCAGCCCGGTCACCACCGTCACGGTCGACACCCCCGTCTCCCGGCTCGTCGGCCTGATGACCGACCTCGGGCTGCGCCACCTTCCGGTGGTCGACGACGACGGCCGGCTGGCCGGCATCGTGACCCGGACCGAGCTCATCGCCGTCCTGCACCAGGCGCTCGTCGGCTCCTAGCACCGCGCCGGGGCGCCGGCGGTGTGCGTCCGCGGCGTCTTCTGTCGCCAGAACGCGCCGCGGCCGCACATCACTGGAGATGCCGGGTCCGGGTTCGGCCGTGAAGGCACGCGCGTCGGGCTGGAGAAGTACCTCGCTCGTCGACGGTCGGGACTTATCCCCCCGCCACCCGCGGGCCTACCCTGCCCTTTCCGCGACAGGAGGGAGCACTCCGGTGATCGAACGCAGCAACCCCGACATCGGGTACCTGGCCGAGGAGGTGCACACCACCTTCTCGTTCACCCAGACCGTCAAGGCGGGGAACACGGTCTACTTCTCGGGGGTCACCCCGCTGCGGGGGGGCCTGGCCGACATGCAGGTCGTCGGCGAGAACGACATGCGCGCCCAGCTCGAGTGGTGCCTGGAGATCCTGCGCCGCTGCCTGGCCGAACAGGGAGCGACCTTCCACCACTTCGTGTCCCAGACCGTCTACACCACCGACATCGACGAGCTCGCCAAGCACGCCGACGTGTTCGCCACTGCGTTCGCCGGGGAGGCGCCGACCAGCACGTGGCTGCAGGTGGAGCGGCTGTTCCACCCTGCGCAGCTGCTGGAGATCTCCGGGATCGCCGTGCTCGACTAGCCTCGCTGCCCTGAGGAGGAACGCCTCGGCAAGTTCGCCTGGTCGAGCTTGGCCCCAGCCAGGTTGGCCCCGGGTCAGATCGTCTCGGCATGCCCAGACTCGGGATGGCAACCCGACGGAGCACGGTGAGGGCTGGTTGGACGTCGACCCCGAGCTT
>DATAAV010000098.1:0-14159 GCA_036259935.1 Geodermatophilus sp.
AGCGGCGTCGTCCGCAGCATCTGCGGATCCAGGGCGATCCTCATCGCGACTCCATCCGGACCTCGGTGCGCCGGCCGGTGCGCAGCGCCTCCACGCCGGCCGCGCAGACGGCCTGCGCGGCGTAGCCGTCCCAGGCGCCGGGGCCGTCGATCTCGCCGCGGCGGGCGGCGTCCACCCAGCGCTGCAGCTCGATGTCGTAGGCCCGGCCGAACCGCTGCCGGAAGTCGGGGGCGATGCCGGTCGACCGGGTCGCCCCGGACTGCCCGCCGGTCGAGCGGACCAGGCCGAGGTCGAGGCCGATCATGGCGCTGCCGTCCTCCCCGACCACCTCCGTGCGGACCTCGTAGCCCACGCCGGTGCTCACGAAGCACTCGACGTGGACCATCCGCCCGCCGGTCGTCTCGAACAGCACCAGGAGGGGGTCGGACTGGCCGGCCACCGCGTGGCGGGTGGCCTTCGGCCGGAACACGGTCACCGCGGCGATCTCCTCGTCGAGGAGGAACCGGGTCACGTCGACCTCGTGCACCACCGAGTCGTTGATCATCATCTCGCTGGTGAAGTGCGGCGGCACCGCGGCGTTCCGGTGCGCGCAGTGCACCACCAGCGGTTCACCGAGGCCACCGGAGGTGATCAGCGCCTTCAGCTCGGCGTACTCGGGGTCGAACCGGCGCATGAAGCCGACCTGCACCAGCCTGCGGCCGGTGCGGGCGGCGTACTCGTCCTCGGCCCGGACCACGCCCAGGGACGTCTCGGCCTCCATGGTCAGCGGCTTCTCGCAGAGCACCGGGATGCCCCGCTCGATGCAGGCCAGGACCTGCTCCTCGTGGAACTGGCCCGGGGTCGCGATGACGACCGCGTCGACGCCCTCGTCGGCGATCGCGGCCAGCGGGTCGCCGATCACCCGGCAGCCGGGCACGCTCGCGGCCACCTGCTCGGCCTTCTCGGCGAACGCGTCGCTGACGGCCACGACCGTGGCACCGGAGATGCGGCTGTGGATGCGGGCCACGTGGTCGGCGCCCATCATCCCGACGCCGAGCACCGCGACGCGCAGGTCGCGGGCCGGGACGTCGGCCATGGCCGGGAGCGCCCCGGCGCGGGTCTCGGCGGTCGTCATGCCCCGGCCTCCGTCCCGGCGGCACGGCCGGTCCTCGGGGTGCCGATCTCCAGCGACGGGAACCCGCAACTGGCGATGTAGCGGTGGGTGCGCTGCGCGATGGGGAACGGCATGTCGGGCGGACAGGGGTACATGTCGTGCTCGACGATCGCGAACACGTCGAGGCCGAGCTCCTCGATCGCCTCCAGCAGCGGCGGGTAGGCCGGCACGCCGTTGGGCGGCTCCACCATCGCGCCCATCTTCACCGCCTCGGGCCAGACGATGTCCTCGGCCAGCACCCGGTCGATGATCGCCGGGTCGACCTGCTTGAGGTGGAGGTAGCCGATCCGCTCCGGGTAGGTGCGGATGAGGTGCAGGTTGTCGCCCCTGTAGTAGCTGACGTGCCCGGTGTCGAGGCACAGCGGCACGTACTGCGGGTCGGTGTCGGCGAGGAACCGCTCGATGTCCTCCTGGTAGCCGACGTGGGTCTCGGCGTGCGGGTGGAAGGCGATCGACAGGCCGTACTCCTCCTGCACCGCCTTGCCGAGCCGGTCGACGCCGGTCGTCTTCGCCCGCCACTGCTCGGGGGTCAGGTGGCGGGACTCGACGTCGGCGCCGGTCTTCTGGTCGCGGAAGGTGTCGGGGATGACGACGACGTGGGTGCCGCCCATCGCCTTGGTCAGCGCGGCGACGTCCTTGACCTGGTTCCAGACGGCGTCCCACGAGTCGGGCCGGTGCAGGTGCTCGAAGACGGTGCCGGCGGAGACCTTCAGGCCCCGGGCGGCCAACTCGTCGGACAGCTGCGCCGGGTCGGTGGGCAGGTAGCCGTAGGGCCCGAGCTCGATCCACTCGTACCCGCAGGCGCTCACCTCGTCGAGGAAGCGCTGCCAGGGCACCTGCTCCGGGTCGTCCGGGAACCAGACCCCCCACGAGTCGGGGGCCGACCCGACCCGGATGCGGCTCCTGCGGCTGCTCTCCTGCTGGTCGGCGGGGGTCACCTGGCTGTCCGTGCTCATCGGCGTCTCCTCGGATGGGTGCTTCGGGTGGGTCAGGACTGCGGGGCGGCGCCGCGCTCGGACGGCGCCAGGTAGGGCCGCTGGACGCTCTTCCAGCGCTCGTAGACGGTGCGGGCCTGCTGCGTGCTCTCCAGCGTGGAGACCTCGCTGACCGGGACGTCCCACCACGACTGGCTGGACGGCGCGTCGATCAGCGGGTCGGTCTCGACGTGCACCACCGTCGTCCGCTCGCTGGCCTTGGCCTTGCGCAGGGCGGCCTCGAAGCTGGGGCCGTCCTGGGCGACCAGGACGTCGACGCCGAGGCTGGCCGCGTTCGCCGCCAGGTCGACCGGCAGCACGCCGCCGTCGAGCCGGCCGGAGGAGGAGCGGTAGCGGTAGCGGGTGCCGAACCGCTGCGAGCCGAGCGACTCCGACAGGGCGCCGATCGAGGCGAAGCCGTGGTTCTGGACCAGGACGACGACGATCTTGACGCCCTCCTGGACGGCGGTGACCAGCTCGGTCGGCATCATCAGGTAGGAGCCGTCGCCGATCATCACGAAGACGTCGCGGTCGGGGCTGGCCATCCGGATGCCGATCCCGCCGGGGATCTCGTAGCCCATGCACGAGTAGCCGTACTCGACGTGGTAGCCCTTCGGGTCGCGGGTCCGCCACATCTTGTGCAGGTCGCCGGGCATGGAGCCGGCCGCGCAGACGACGACGTCGCGGGGGCCGGAGACGTCGTTGACGATGCCGATGACCTCGTTCTGGGTCAGCTTCCCGCCCTCGCCGGCGCCGGGCACCTCCGGGTGGTAGGCGGCCTCGACGATGGCGTCCCACTCGGCGGCGAGTTCGGCGGTGCGCGACCGGTAGGCGTCGTCGACCGACCAGCCGGCCAGCGCCTCGATCAGCGCGGTCAGGGTCTCCCGGGCGTCGGCCTGCACCATGACCCCGGAGTGCTTGACGGCGTCCATGGAGGCGACGTTGATGTTGACGAAGCGGACGTCGGGGTTGTTGAACGCGGTGCGCGAGGCGGTGGTGAAGTCCTGGTAGCGGGTGCCGACGCCGATGACGACGTCGGCCTCCCGGGCGAGTGCGTTGGACGCCGTCGTCCCGGTCGAGCCGATCGCTCCTACCGACTGCGGATGGTCGTAGGCCAGCGCGCCCTTGCCGGCCTGGGTCTGGCCGACCGGGATGCCGGTGGCGGTCGCGAAGCGGTCGAGCGCCTCGGTCGCGTGCGAGTAGATGACCCCGCCCCCGGCGACGATCAGCGGCCGGCGGGCCGAGCGGATCACCTCGAGGGCGCGCTGCATCGCCGCGGGCTCCGGCAGCGGGCGCGGGACGTGCCAGGTGCGCTCGGCGAACAGGTCGACCGGCCAGTCGTGGGCCTCCGCCTGCACGTCCTGCGGGAAGCAGAGGGTCACCGCGCCGGTCTCGACCGGGTCGGTGAGCACCCGCATCGCGCTGATCAGCGCCCCCGGCAGCTGCTCGGGACGCCACACCCGGTCGAAGTAGCGCGACACCGGCCGGAACGCGTCGTTGACGGTGACGTCCCCGCTGTCGGGCCGCTCGAGCTCCTGCAGCAGCGCGCCGGCGGACCGGGTGGCGAACGTGTCGGCGGCCAGCAGCAGCACCGGCAGCCGGTTGATGGTGGCCAGGGCGGCGCCGGTGACCATGTTGGTGGAGCCCGGGCCGACGCTGGTGGAGAGCGCCCAGGTCTGCAGCCGGTCCTTGGCCCGCGCGTAGGCGACGGCGGTGTGCACCATCGCCTGCTCGTTGCGAGCGAGCACGTAGGGCAGCGCCCCGGGCTCGTCGATCTCGGCCTGCAGCAGCGCCTGGCCCAGACCGGCCACGTTGCCGTGCCCGAAGATGCCGAAGCAGCCGGCGAACAGGCGCTGCCGCTGCCCGTCGCGCTCGACGTACTGCCGGGCCAGGAAGCGGACCACGGCCTGGGAGACGGTGAGGCGCACGGTCTCGATCTGCGCGGGCGGCGGGTACTCGCTCACGGTCACGACGCTCCGTTCTGGGTCGAACTCGCGGTGGTATCGGTGGCAGGGGCGTGCAGCGGGAGGCGCGGATCGACGTCCTCCGCCGACCAGGTGCTGCGGATCCAGGCATGCTCGGGGTCGTCGACGATCCGCCACGCCCGCTCCGGGCCGGGACCGGCCATGACGTTGAGGTAGTAGAGGTCGTGCCCAGGCGCGGCGATCGAGGGACCGTGCCAGCCGTGGGGGATGAGCACGACGTCCCGGTCGCGGACCTCGGCGAGCACGTCGATGGGGCGCTCGGGGGTGCCGTAGACGCGTTGGTAGGCCAGTCCCGGCTGGCCCTGCGGCCCGGGGGCGATCTCGAAGTAGTAGATCTCCTCGAGCTCGGTCTCCACGTCCGAGGTCTCGTCGTGCTTGTGCGGCGGATAGGACGACCAGTTGCCCGCCGGGGTGATCACCTCGCAGGCGATGATCGAGTCGGCCTCGAAGACGCCGGCGGTGGCGAAGTTGTTCACCTGCCGGCTGCACCGGCCGGCGCCGCGCAGCTCCACCGGCACGCCGTCGACCGGGCCGTAGCGGACCGGCAGCCGCCGCCGGGCGCGGGCGCCGCAGAGGGCGAAGCGCCCGCCGCTGTCGCTGCGCAGCGCCGCGGTCACCCCCAGCGGGAGATAGGCGAAGTCCGTCGGCCCGGCGAAGACGCCGCTGCGGCCGGTGAGGGTGAGGGTCTCGCCGTCGCAGTCGACGACCAGGCCGCCCTCCAGCGGGACGACGACGACCTCGTCCGCCCCGGTGTCGAAGGTGTGCGAGCCGCCCGGGGACAGTTCGAGGACCCGCAGGCTGGAGTGCCCCCAGCCGGCGGTCTCGGGGGTGACCTCGAGGGCGTAGGGGCCGGCGGCCGCGGTTCCGGCCGGCCGGTGCAGCGACTCTGTGGTCGCGGTCATGGGCTGCTCCTCGACGGGTAAGGACCCCGTCCTCCCCACCCCTCGCAGGCTCGGGGCGGGACCCGGGACGGGGCCGCGGCTCAGTGGACGAGGCCGACTGCGGTGTCGACGGCGGCGGCGACGTCGTCGTCCGGCGGGTAGAGCAGCGTCCGGCCCACGACCAGCCCCCGCACCGACGGCAGTGCCAGGGCGTCCCGCCACTGCGCGTAGGTCTCCTCCGGACGGCGGGTCGGGTCCCCGCCCAGCAGCAGGGTCGGCAGGGTCGTGGCGTCCATGACCCGCTCCATCTCCGCGACCACCGGCAGCTTCATCCAGGTGTAGGCGGAGGTGGCGCCGAGCCCCTGGGTGATGTGCACGGACTTGATCACCGCGTCGGGGCTGAGGTCGTTGACCACCCGGCCGTCGACCCGGCGGGACATGAACGGCTCCAGCATGGCGATCACGCCGGCGCGGGCCAGCTCGGTGACCGCCCGGCCGGCGCTCTCGAGCATGCCGACGGTGCCGGGGTCGTCCAGGTCGATGCGGTTGAGCATCTTGGCGGCCTCGAACCGCGCCTCGACCACGCCGGCGACGTCGTAGCCGGTCATGCGGTCGTCGAGCTCGAAGACCGAGCCGGCCAACCCGCCCCGGTTCATCGAAGCGACCACGACCTTGTCCTCGAGGGCGCCCATCAGGAGCAGGTCCTCGGCGATGTCGGCGGTGGCCAGCAGGCCGTCCACGCCGGGGCGGGCCAGCGCGGTGCGCAGCCGGTCCAGCATGTCGGTGCGGCTGTTCATGGCCGTGGGGCGGCCCTGGGCGGCGAGCGCGCCGCGGGCCGGGTGGTCGGCGGCCACGAGCATCAGCCGGCCGTCCTCGGGCAGGAAGGAGTCGCGGCGACGGCGCGCGGCCAGCGCCCGCCCGATCGCCTGCGGATCGCGGCTGCGCAGCTCGGTGATCTCGGCGTAGGTGGAGCACAGCGGTGCCGCGGCTCCCGCGGCCACCTGGTCCGGGGTGCGGGGGGAGGTGACGGTGTCAGACACGGGTGTCCTCCATGGGCGGGTTCGGGGAAGCCGCGGCGTGAGCGGCGACGTGCGCCTCCACCTCGTCCGCCGTGGGCATGGCCGTGGAGCACTCCAGCCGGGAGGCGACGATCGCGCCGGCGGCATTGGCGTTGCGCAGCATCTGCTCCAGCGGCAGTCCGCTGAGCAGGCCGTGGATCAGGGAGCCGCCGAAGGCGTCCCCGGCGCCCAGGCCGTTGACCACGTCGACCGGCGTCGGCGGGACGACGACCCGCTCGGTGCGGGTCTTGCCGAGAACCCCCTTGGGCCCCTGCTTGACCACGGCCAGCTCCACGCCGGCCTCGAGCAGGGCATCGGCGGCGCGATCCGGGTCGGTCTCGCCGACGGCGACCTCGCACTCCTCCCGGTTGCCGACGGCGACGGTCACGTGCGGCAGCACCGCCCGCACCTCGGCCGACGCTTCCTCCTTGGAGGACCAGAACATCGGCCGGTAGTCCAGGTCGAGCACCGTGTGCCGGCGGCGGCCGCGGGCCTCCCAGGCGGCGTGGTGCGCCGACCGGCTGGGCTCCTCCGACAGGCCGGTGACCGTGGCCCAGAACAGCTGCGCCTCGCGGACGGCGTCCGGGTCGACGTCCTCCGGCCGGATCTGCAGGTCCGGGGCGGTGGGCCGGCGGTAGAAGTACAGCGGGAAGTCGTCCGGCGGGAAGATCTCGCAGAACGTGACCGGCGTGGGATGCGCGGGGTCGACGACGACGAACCCGTCGTCGACCCCGAGGTCCCGCAGCGCGCGGCGGACGAACCGCCCGAACGGGTCGTCGCCGACGCCGGTGACGAGGGCGGCGGAGTGCCCGAGGCGGGCGGCGGCGACCGCGACGTTCGCCGCGCTGCCGCCGAGGAACTTCCCGAACGTCTCGACATCCTCCAGTCCGACCCCGACCTGCAGCGGGTAGACGTCGACCCCGCTGCGGCCCATGACCACCACGTCGAAGGGATGCTCCACGGCGCTCTCCCGTTCTGCTGCATCGTCGTGCCGGTGGGGAAACTGTGCTCCAGGGCACAGAGGGCTGTCAAGACTTTGTAAGGACATATGCCC
The DNA here is from genome assembly GCA_036259935.1 of Geodermatophilus sp. GTDB lineage: Bacteria > Actinomycetota > Actinomycetes > Mycobacteriales > Geodermatophilaceae > Geodermatophilus. The sequence goes on from DATAAV010000098.1 coordinate 7,106, forward strand.
ATATGCACGTCGAGATGTCCGATTGCCTCGTTCGAGGGGGACCCAACGGGCCGTCTCGGTGGGATCATCGCGCTAGGGCGCGCCGCGCGCCGGTCGAGTGGGTAGGACGCCCGCCCGAGGAGGTCCCATGCTGACGTTCGACATCGACCGCTCCAGCCCGACGCCGCTGTACTACCAGCTGGCCCAGGCGATCGAGGGCGCCATCGCGGGGGGCAGCCTGCCCGCGGGATCCAAGCTGGAGAACGAGGTGCTGCTCGCCCAGCGGTACGGGCTCTCCCGGCCGACCGTCCGGCGGGCGGTCCAGGAGCTGGTCGACAAGGGCCTGCTGGTGCGCAAGCGCGGTGTGGGCACCCAGGTGATCCAGCCGCACGTGCGCCGCTCGGTCGAGCTGACGAGCCTCTACGACGACCTGGCCCGTTCGGGCGAATCGCCCTCCACGGAGGTGCTGTCGCTCGAACGCGTGCCGGCCCCCGCCGACATCGCCGGTGAGCTCGACGTCCCGGCCGGCGACGAGATCGTGGTGGTGCGCCGGCTGCGCCGCTCGCACGGCGAGCCGCTGGCGCTCCTGACCAACTACCTGCCCGGCCGCTTCGATCCCACGATCGCCGATCTGACCGAGCGCGGGCTCTACCAGTACCTCCGCGGGCAGGGCGTGCACCTGCGGGTGGCCCACCAGCGCATCGGGGCGCGGCTGGCCCGCGCCGAGGAGGCGCGGCTGCTCGACGAGCCGCCGCGCGCCGCGCTGCTCACCATGCAGCGCACCGCCTTCGACGACCAGGGGGCGCCGGTCGAGTACGGGCGGCACGTCTACCGGGCGTCGCGTTACGACTTCGAGACCACGCTCGTCGGCCGCTGAGGGCGGATTTCCGCGCCGTCGCCCTAGGCTGGGCGCTCCGGCGGCGCGTGCGTCCGCCGGAGCGTGCCGTCGGTCCCGGACGGGGCCCGTCCGGGAGGGCGAGACGACCTCGGAGGACCGTGCCATGGCCGGAGCCCGGGAGCTGCTGGCGTTCGCCGCGGCGTCGACCGTGCTGCTCACCGGCTGCGCGGCCGAGGAGGAGAGCCCCGGCGCGGACGACGGCGGCGAGCCCACCTTCTCGGTGATCACCCACGGGGCGGCGGGGGACGCGTTCTGGGACGTCGTCCAGAGCGGCGCCGAGGCCGGCGGCGAGGACCTCGGCGTGGCGGTGGACTACCAGAGCGACGGGGATCCCCAGCGGCAGGCGCAGTTGGTCGACGCAGCGGTCAACCACGGGGTCGACGGCATCGTCGTCTCGATGGCCAACCCCGACGCCCTCCACGAGTCGATCTCGGCCGCCGTGGAGGCGGGCGTCCCGGTGGTGACGATCAACTCCGGCGGCGAGCGGTCGGCGGCCTTCGGCGCGATCGGGCACGTCGGGCAGGACGAGACGATCGCCGGGCGGGGTGCCGGGCAGCGGCTGGCCCGGGACGGCGCGCGCCACGTCGTCTGCGTCGTCCACGAGGCGGGCAACGTCGGCCTGGAGCAGCGGTGCGCGGGTGCCGCCGAGGGACTCGGCGCCCCGGTGACCGTCCTGCAGGTGGACATCGACGACCTGCGTGACGCGCAGTCGACGATCACCTCGCACCTGCAGAGCGACCCGGCCGTCGACGCGGTCCTCGCCTTGAACTCCGCGGTCGCCGCCGTCGCCGTCGCCGCGGTCGACGACGCGGGCTCACCGGCGCAGGTGGCCACGTTCGACCTCAACCGGGATGTCATCGCCGCCATCCAGGAGGGCGACATCGCCTTCGCCGTCGACCAGCAGCCCTACGAGCAGGGTTACCTGCCGATCGTGATGCTGCACCTCTACGTGGAGAACCTGAACACCGTCGGGGGCGGCCGGCCGGTCCTCACCGGCCCCGGCATCGTTGACGCCGGCAACGTCGACGCGATCGCCGAGCTGGCAGCGGCCGGGACCCGCTGAGCGGCCCGCGTGGCCCGCGCCACCAGAAAAGCGGCGGAGAACCCCTCAAGATCGCCGGGCCCGGTGACGACAACAGGGGTGACCGCTGTGGAACCGGCGTCATGCGAGCGCAGTGTTGTCGCTGTGCCGCGTGTTGCCTTTGTGACTTGACGTGACGATGCGACGCTGCGTCGGCTCCACGCCACCCCTCTTCCCCAGGGAGCGACATGCTGCGCAGCCGCGTCGGTCGACGCGCGTCCGGGCCCCACCACGGTGCACGGGCACGGCGCCCCCGTCTCCTGCGGACCGTGCTGGCGAGTGTGCTGACCGGCGCGGTGCTGCTCGGGACCGCGGGCCCCGCCGTCGCCGTTCCGCCGCCCCCGCCGAACCCCACGGACGGCGAGATCGGTGCGGCGCAGTCGGCCCAGGACGCCGCGGCCGCCGAGGTCGGGCGGATCGCGGCCCTCGTCGCCGAGGCGGAGGCCGAGCTGGAACGGCTCACCGTGCAGGCCGAGGCGGCCGGTGCGGCCTACCTGGCCGCCGAGGAGGCGCTGCAGCTGGCCCAGGAGGCCGCCGAGCGGACCGCGGCCGAGCTGCGGGCGGCCCAGGAGGCCGTCGACGCCGCCATGGCGCGGATCGCCGGCTTCGCCCGGGACAGCTACATGAACGGCGGCTCGCTCGACAGCGCCGCGGCCCTGCTGGACTCCGAGGGCCCCGGCGAGCTCGTCCAGCGCGCCGCGCTGCTGGACTACGTGGCCGAGAACGAGCTCGACGTCCTCGGCCAGCTCGAGGTCGCCCGCGTCGAGCAGGCCAACGCCGACTCCGCGGCCCGCGCCGCCCGCGACGAGATGGCCGCCGCGGAGGCGGCGGCAGAGGCCGCCAAGGCCGCCGCCGACAGCCAGCTGGCCGCCCAGCAGGGCGCCTTCGAGCGGGTCACCGCCGAGAAGGCCGCCTACGACCAGCAACTGCAGGCCGCGCAGATCCGGCTCCTGGAGCTGCAGGGCGCCCGCGACGCCTACCAGCAGTGGGCGGCCCAGAAGGCCGCCGAGGAGGCCGCGGCCGCCGAGGCCGCCCGCCGTGCCGCCGAGGAGGCCGCCGCCGCGGCCGCCGCGGCCCGCGCCGCGGCGAGCAGCGGGGAGTCGGGTGGCGGCGACACCGCGGGGGCGTCGGTCGGCTCCGGCGGCGCCTACGTCAAGCCCACCTCGGGCCGTACCTCCAGCTGCTACGGCTTCCGTTGGGGAGCCCTGCACGGCGGGGTCGACATCGCCGCGCCCATCGGCACGCCGATCTACGCGGCCCACTCCGGCGTGGTCAAGCGGGCGGGGACGGCGACCGGCTTCGGGTACGCCGTCTACATCCTCGGCGACGACGGCGCGGTCACCGTGTACGGGCACGTCAACCGCTACTTCGTCAGCGCCGGTGAGCGCGTGCTCGCCGGCGAGCAGATCGCCGAGGTGGGAAACCGCGGCCAGTCGACCGGCCCGCACCTGCACTTCGAGGTCCACCCGGCCGGGACCATGTACAGCGGCTCGGTGGACCCGGCGCCGTGGCTGCGCGCCCGCGGTGTCGGCTTCAGCGGCTGCTGAGCCCTCGTGCGACGACGGCCCGCTCCCCGTTGGGGGGCGGGCCGTCGTGCGTTCGGGTCCGGTCAGCTGGTCGGCGCCGCGGCCCCGCAGTTGGCGAGGACGTAGTTCGTCACGTTCGTCTGCGCCTGCTGGACCTGCCCGGTGATCTCCGTCTCCGCCTGGGCGTACTGCTGCTGCCCCTCGGGGGTCGTGAGGTCCACCGAGTCCGCGACCTGGGCCAGCTGCCGCAGGGCGTCGCCGAGGGCCTGCCAGTCGCCCTGGATCTCGGCGGGCGGCTGCACGGTGTCGAAGCCGGCGACGACCTCGTCCAGCAGCGCGGGGACCTGTTCGGGGGTGGCGGTCTCGAAGGCGGTGGAGACCTGCTCGAAGACCGTGCTGACCTCCGCGCAGAAGGCGGCCGCCTCGGCGTCCGGGCTGGTGGGGGCCGCGGTGGTCGGCTCGGCCGACGACGAGGTCGCGGGGCTCGGCGAGCTGGAGGTCGCCGCGGGCTCCCCGTCCCCGGACCCGCCGCACGCGGTGAGCAGGACGACGGCGGCACCGGCCACCGCGGAGCGGGCCAGGGTCGGCAGAAAGCGCATGCGGCAGGCTAACCGCCGGTGGCCCGGCCGGCCGGGAGCGCGGTGGGGCTAGCGTGCGCTCCGTGGACGCCCCGGTCGACCCGCGCATCACCTGGGGCCTGCCCGCCCCCGGCGCCATGCCGCGCACCGCGCGGCTCGAGCCGCTGGTCACCCGGGTGCTGGCCCCGAACCCGTCGAGCATGACCCTGGACGGCACCAACACCTACGTCGTGGGCGCGGCCGGCAGCGGGCAGGCCGTGCTGGTCGACCCCGGTCCGGACGACCCGGCCCACCTCGCTGCCGTCGAGGCGGAGCTGGCCGAGCGGGACGCCCGCTGCGTCGCCGTCCTCGTCACCCACCACCACGGCGACCACGCGGAGGCCGCGCTGCCCTGGGGAGCGCGGTTCGGGGCGCCGGTGGCCGCCGCCGACCCCCGGGTCGCTGGACCCGGCGGGCGGGTGCTCGAGCCGGGGGAGCGGCTGGCGCTGGCCGGGACGACGATCGGCGTCGTCCCGACGCCCGGGCACTGCGCCGACCACCTGGCCTTCCGGCTGGAGTCCGGAGCGGTTCTCGTCGGCGACCACGTGCTCGGCCGGGGGACGTCGGTGGTCACCCATCCCGAGGGCGACGTGCTCGCCTACCTGGAGTCGCTGCGCCGGGTGCACGACCTGGGCCCGAGCGCGCTCTACTGCGGGCACGGCCCGGAGCTCACCGAGGACCCGGGCGCCGTCCTGGACTACTACCTGGCCCACCGCGCCTTCCGCGAGGCCCAGGTGCTGGCGGCGCTGGCGGCCGGGCCGCGCACCGTGGCCGAGCTGGTCGCGGAGATCTACGCGGAGGTGCCCCGTGCCGTGTGGCCGGCCGCCACGCAGTCGACGCGGGCCACGCTGGCCAAGCTGACCGCGGAGGGCCGGGTGCGGCCGGCCGGCGACGACGGGGTGCAGCTGACGTGACCGACGTCGCGGTGGTGACCGCGGCCGCCAGCGAGCGGGACCAGCGGCGAGCCGCCGCCGGCCTGCGCGCCACCGGCCTGCGCGCCGGCGACCGGCTGCTGGTCTCGGCCGCCGCCTCGCCGGCGCTGCTGGCGGTGGTCCTGGGCGCGCTGCGCAGCGGCGTCGTCCCCGTGGTGCTGGATCCGGCCCTGCCCCCGGCCGAGCGGGCGGCGCTGGCCGAGGACGCCGACCCGGTTCTCGACGTCGCCGGTGACCCGGCGCGGCTGCTCACCGGCACGGAGCAGGCCGACCTCGCCGAGGTGCCCCTCGCCCGGCCGATGCACTACACGTCCGGGACGACCGGCCGGCGCAAGGGCGTCTGGTCCGGCGTGCTCGCCGAGGACGACGCCCGCGCGCTGGCCGCCGAGGAGATCGAGCTGTGGGGCTTCGGCCCGGACGACCGCCACCTGGTGCTCTCCCCACTGCACCACAGCGCGCCGCTGCGCTTCGCGATCCACACCCTGCTGGCCGGCGGCGAGGTGCTGCTGCCCGGCCCGTTCGACGCCGCCCGCGCCGCGGCGGCGATCACCGCGCTGCGGCCGACCACCGCCTTCTGCGTGCCCACCCACCTGCAGCGGCTCCTGGCCCAGCGCGTCGACTGGGCCTCCTTCCGGCGGCTGGTGCACGCCGGCGCTCCCTGTCCCGAGCCGCTGAAGCGGGCCGTCCTCGCCGTGCTGCCGCCGGACAGCCTCTGGGAGTTCTACGGATCGACCGAGGCCCAGTTCACCGTCTGCTCGCCGGCCGACTGGCTCGCCCGGCCGGGCACCGTGGGCCGGGCCCGGCCCGGCCGGCGGATGGAGGCCGACGAGCGCGGCCAGCTGTGGTGCGCGGTGCCGCGCTGGGCGCGGTTCGAGTACTGGCGGGCACCGGAGAAGACCGCCGCCGCCTGGCGCGGGGACCGGGTCACCGTCGGCGACCTCGGCCGGATCGACGACGACGGTTTCGTCTGGCTCGACGGGCGCCGGGAGGACCTGATCATCTCCGGCGGCGTCAACGTCTACCCGGCCGAGGTGGAGGCCGTGCTGGACGGCCATCCCGGAGTCGTGGAGAGCGCGGTGGTTGGCGTGCCCGACGAGCAGTGGGGGCAGCGGGTGGTCGCCGCCTACGTCGGCACGGCCGACCCCGACGAGCTCCGCGCGTGGGCGCGGGAGCGGCTCGCCCCGGCCAAGCGGCCCAAGAGCCTGCACCGGATCGAGGAGCTGCCCCGGACGTCCACTGGGAAGGTGCGGCGGCTGGACCTGCCGGAGGCACTCGGGCTGACCGGTGGCACTGGCCCGCGACGCGGGTGAGCTTCCCGCGCTCGCGAGCAGGCGGGGGCCGGCGACACTGTGCGGCGACGTGGCCCTGCCCGCCTGACCGCGGCGGGTCAGGCGGCGGCGAGGCGTTCGGGTGGGATGAGGATCTCGGTGCCGTCGGGCCGCCAGGTGCGCCAGCGGCCGTCGGGTTGTCGTTCCACCCGGAAGCCGTGATGGACCTTGGTGTGGTGCCGCTCGCACAGCAGCGCGGAGTTCTCCAGGTTCGTCTCGCCGCCGTTGATCCATTCGAGAAGGTGATGGACGTCGCACCAGTGGGCCGGCGCCTCGCAGCCGGTGAAGATGCAGCCGCGGTCGCGGTGCTCGACCGCGCGGCGCAGGTGCGGCGTGACCACCCGGTGTTCGCGGCCCGGATCCAGGATCGCCCCCTCGGGGCCGAGCACGATGCGGGAGACGGCCGCGTCGCAGGCGGCCCAGCGGGCCCGGGCGGCGGAGAGCGTCGCGCCGAACCCGAGGTCGGCCGCGCCGGGGCCGGTCGCGGGGTCGGCCAGGTCGGCCAGGTCGATCCGCACGATCACGTGCGGCTTGGCCGTGCGCAGCGTCGGCAGCGTGCCCGACGCCAGGGCGTTGTCGGCCAGCTGCACCAGCGCATCGCCGAGGGCCTGGCCGCGGGTGCGCAGGTCTCCGGCGCAGCGGCCGGCCTGCACCAGCGACTCCAGCGCCGCCTCGAGCTTCTCTCCGCCGATC